>CAJXYV010000070.1 GCA_913063525.1 uncultured Verrucomicrobiota bacterium | reverse complement strand
TGAGGGAGTATTGGTATGCGTTCTCGACCGTGATCTCGCCGCGCGCGACCAATTCCGCGAGTGAGCGGTTCATGTCGATCACGCCGAGCTCAGACGACGTTTCGATGATCATCGGGACTTCATGAGTGCGGCGTTCACGAATGAGGTTCGCGACAGCATTGTTGTTGATGAGAAGTTCGTATGCGGGAATGAGTCCTCCAGCGATCCGCGGCACAAGGCGCTGCGAGAAGATGCCCGCGAGGCTCCCGGCGAGCTGCACGCGCACCTGCGACTGCTGCTCTGCGGGGAACATGTCGATAATACGGTCAATCGTCTGCGCAGCATCGTTGGTATGAAGTGTTGAAAAAACCAAGTGTCCGGTCTCGGCGGCGGTTACGGCGGTGGTGGTGGCGGCGGCTACGGCGGAGATCGCCGTGGCGGTGGCGGCGGCTACAAAGGTGGCGGCGGCGGTGGCTACAAAGGCGGCGGTGGCGGCTACAAAGGTGGCGGCGGCGGCGGTGGCTGGGATTGATCCCAACCCTCTCACCCAATAACTTCTCGCAAGCGCCCGATTCTCTTCACCGAGGATCGGGCGTTTTTTTAAGCTAGGAACGGTAGCAGCGCAGAACCCGTGGGGTGATGCCGGTGAAAATTTCCCAGACGACGGTGTCGGCCTTGGCGGCGATCTCGGCGACTGGGATGTTGGGGCCAAAGATTTCGACTTCGTCGCCTTCGATCACGTCTTCGGCGGCAGTCACATCGACCATCATCTGATCCATGGTGACCCGGCCCAAAATTGGCAGGCGGCGGCCGCGGATCCAGACATCCGCACCTTTGCCGGAAACATGCCGCGGGTAACCATCGCCATAGCCGATACCGATGGTGGCAACACGCGTGGGCCGCGTGGTGACAAACTGCCGCCCGTAGGAAATGCCGTGGCCAGCGGGCAAGTCGCGGACGAGGGTGACCCGGGATTTCAAAGTCATCACGGTGGCCAGTTTCTCCTGAAACCCGGGCAGCGGAGATACGCCGTACAGCATCAGGCCGGGGCGCGAAAGATTGCATAGACCCGGGTCGTAGCCGAGCAGGCCGGCGCTGTTCGAAAGATGCATCCACTTGAAGCGCGCCGCCCCGCCGAGTTCTTGGATGATGGCGTGGAATTGCTTGAACTGTCTGCGGGTGAATTCCTCGTCCTCGTCTGCGGATGGCAGGTGCGAGCCGATGCCCTCGATCTCTAGATTTTCCAAGCGTTCCAGCTGAGCGAACTTTTCGGGCAGGCGGTCTGCCACAAAACCGCCGCGACCCATGCCCGTGTCCACGGCGAGGTGGACCTTGAGCCGTTTGCCGCAGGCGGCGGCGAGGCGGTTGAACTGCACGGCCTCATCGATCGAGGAAATGCAGGGTGTCCAGTCGCGGGCGACGATTTCTTCGCGCTCTTCGGACCAGGTGGCACCCAGCAGGTAGATCCGCGTTTCCACGCCAGCACTGCGGATGCGGCGGGCCTCGCCGACATTGGCGACGCCGAAAAACGCGATGTTTTCGGCAGCCAGGGCTCTGGCGATCTCTTCCAGGCCGTGGCCATAGGCACCCGCTTTCACCACCGCCATCAATGCCTCGCCATGAGTCTGGCGGGCGATGGTGAGGTTTTGCTGGAGCGCGCCGAGATCAATCTCCGCCCAAGCGCGCGGCGGGGAGACAGGAAACGTGTCGTTCACAAGAACTACTCTAGCCATCAACGCGCCTCTGACAAGGACGGCGGATTAAAGATTCCCCGCAGCGGCGTCCATCCCGCCGAATAGGTCACGGGAATCAACACCTGAGCCGGTGTCGACGATTTTCCACTGGCGGTCGACATTCAGTCGCACGGTGACCAAATGCTTCTGCGGCCATTCATCGGGGGAAATCATGGATAGCACCCGCCGCCCGCGCATTTCGTACAGGTGATAGACCTCGCCAATGATGGGCTCGAATTGGATGTCCGCCTCGTAAACGAGCTTGTTCCAGTTGAAGTGATCGATCGCCTGGAGGTAGGTTTCGCGGATTTCCTGGAGCTTCTGCTGGAGGTCGCGCTCGACCTGGGAGATGCCGCGCGACTTGAAGGAGGTCAGATCGTTCGGGACAATCGGCGGACTGAGGGTGGAAACAGGGTAGGGCAAAAATGCCCGCGATGGTTTGGAATCTGGCTCTGACATGGTCGGGGTGTTGGCAATTCTAACCTTTCGCTCACGAATTGCGACTGGGCAACAAAAAACCGGAAGGCTGCGAGAACCTTCCGGTCGAGTGAAATTTCACGATCTCGGCTGAATTTGCCGAGACGCGAAGGTGGCAATTACTGCGGCTCTTCCGTCTTAGCCGAGTTGTCGGTGGTCACTGCCGAGCCGAGAGGCTGCGGGAAGGCCCACTTTGGAGTCACATCGGTGCCCCATACGGTATCAGCTCCGGTCTCGAGGATCTTTTTGCCGTTGTTCAGCACGTTGCCTGAGGAAGGAACGATCGTGAGCGAAGTGACGCTGTTGTCGAGTTTCAGGACGACGGCTCTGGCGTCGTAGAAATCGGGGTCAAATGTACCATTCATGGTGGACTTGAATGGTGCCGCGATGATCGGGCGACCTGGGTTGCCACTTGCGCTGAGGCCTGCGCCATCAGCCTTCATGATGATGCCGTAGGAGACTTCGCCCGCAGCCAATGCTTTGGCGTCGGTGTTGAAGTTGCCGTCAGGTTTTTTGGTGTAACTGGTTTTCGAGTAAAAGATCGCTTCGGACTGAGTGATGCCAGAGCGGATGAGTTGGCGGAACTTGTCGTTGGACTTGTTGCCGGTGACCTTGGCGGTTTCTGTCGCAGAGGCGACTGCGATCGCGGTGTTGTCGTCGGGGAAGCTGCCGTATTCGTTTTCGAATTCAAAGAGGGCGATTCCGATTTGCTTGGCGTTGTTGACCGCTTCGGTTTGGTCGGCTTTTTTGCGCTGCTTGATCACCATGGGGGCGGTGAGTCCGGCAAGCGATGCGATGATGACGATGACGACGAGAAGCTCCACCAGAGTGAAGCCGCGACGCATTTGACTGCTGATTTTCATAGGTTTATTTGGTTTGATGGTTGGAGCAAGCGCTCCGTTTTGAATAGTTTTTTCAGTGTTAAAGCGAAGAAACTACCGGACGGTAGCCTTCCCACCAAGCGAAGCAAGGCGGAAATCACCGAACAGCACACCTTGATTTCACCATTTGATTTTCGCCCCTAGAATCGCATTCAAGCCCGCCTCATTCTGGCCGGAACCGTGATGGCGATAGGGCTCATCGCTTAGGTTTTCTGGACTGGAACCCGAGGCGTGTATTGCAGTGCTTCGGGAAGTGTCCGACGGCTGTTATCGCGAATGAAATCGGCATCGAGTTAGCTTGTCGTTTAGGGTGCATCACTTTCGGATTGCCCCGATCGGGAGGCGGTCACAATCAGAGGGTCCAAAAAGCCTTGGGCGGGAAGCGTCGAAGCGACGGCGAAGAGGGTGAGCGGGATTTTTGAAGCATCGGGCCTGAACCATGAATTTCGTCGGCGATCTTTGAGGTAAAATCCCACCTAAGCATAGGAAAACTCCACCCTGCCGGCACGGCATTCCGCATTCACCACTTCGGCTCGCGGCTTGGCTCGCGGCGGAAGGTATCCAGCAGGCGATACTCCCGCGCAGTGATCGAGTATGGGCCGGCAAACTCGACTGACAAGCTGTTGCCCGGACCCGCGCGACAGGCAAATGACTCCCGATCTTTCAGGTAATAGAGAATATAATAGTGCCGATCATCGTTGCTCGTCTCCGCTAGAAAATTCGGCAGTCCGCGCTGGGCGACGAAGCTCCCTAGGTCCGGATACTTGCGTGACTGAGCCGCCAAGCGCTGGAATCCGAACGACGGCGGCTCCTTGCGGACTAGCATGATCTGGTCTTCTGCTGCGGATTCCATGCCGCCCAGGATCCAGCTGCCCCCCACTTGCGTGCAGCCCGTCACCAGGACTCCGGCGATGGTAAGGACGAGGAGGCGCAGCGCCCCCTCTTTCATCCAAAGATGGCTCATGGTCATTCGGCTCTAACGCTTGGCTCGCGGCGGCTAGCCCGATCGTTTCGGATCAGGACATCCATTTTGCCGATGTTCGGTCGATTGCCCTCGGAATCGACGAAAAACGCGGTTTCGAGTGGCACCAGAAACTCGACAGCGGAATTGATGCCGACCAAGTGACCGTAGGCATCGACCACCGGCCCGCCGCTGTCACCCGGCTGCAGCGGAATATCGATTTTGAATTTCCGGGTCCCGGTAAACATACTCTCGGGTGCCAGCGCGGTGCCCAGCTTGCCATCGCCGGAGCTCGAGCCAGTGGAAACCCCGCCATGGATCACCCGATTGCCCTTAGGCAACCAGCCCTTAGGTGACGTCCATTGGTAATAGTAGGGCGTGTGATTCGGGGTATGAAGCAATGCCAGATCGGACGATTCGGACCGCCAAACTACGCGGGCCTTAGCCAATGAAAGATGCTTGCCCTGACCATAAATTAAGAAGACATTGCGCCCATCGATCCGCTCCAGCACGTGATCCGCCGTCAGAAAGTAGCCATCCGGGGCGATCGGTACGGCGGAACCCGCATCGGAATCTCCGGGCACTTGCGAACTCTTTGAGTCGTGGCTGAACCAGTCACTCAGGCTGTCGCGATCGGTCACCACCACCACGCTCACTCTTTCGGCCACGATTTGGCGGGTCGCGCGCCCAGGGGATGCTTGATCCGGCGGCGGCGAGACCGAACACGACTGCGTCAACCACCCTGCCGCCAGCAGGGCCAAGCACGATATGATCCTTCTTTCCATTAGCCGCCATCAAAGCATGATGGCGCAAATTCGTCACATTCGATTTTTATATTTCGCCTAGCAGTCGGGTGATCACCCGCCGAAAAGGCGATGGCATCGCCAATGCCAAGACGGAGTCTGCCTCCTGCCAAACCTCGTCCGGAGCGGGGTGAAATATCTTCATTGCCGTGCCATCATGCACTCGCAGGGTCACGCGGTAGCGCGTGATTGTGTAAAGGCTCTCATCGAGCTGCGGTAGGCCTGAAATTTCCGCAGTTTCGCGCGTGGGCAGTTTCCATAAGCCCTCGCGCCGTTTGCCGCCTTCGCGGTGCAGCAACAAGCGGCCCTTTTTATCTCGCAGCCACAGTGCATGTTCATCCACTGCGGTGATGACGGTTTTCTGGCGTTTTGCGGGCAGACTTTCGGGCTCGCGGGTTTGGCAGAATTTCGCCACCGGGCAGCCGAGGCAATCCGGCACACCCGGTCGGCAAATCTTCTGCCCCAGCTCCATCAGCGCCGAGTGGTAGCTCCGCGATCGCGCTGGATCCGCGAGAGTCTCCGCCCATTCCCACAGTTGCTTTTGCCCCGCCGTGCCATCGACGGGTTCGGCAAAATCCATCAGCCGCGACAACACTCGCAGCACGTTGCCATCCACCACCACCGCCGGCAAATCCGCCGCAAACGCCCGCAATGCCCCTGCCGTATAGCGCCCCACGCCCGGCAACTTCATCAGCGCCTCCAGCTCTGTGGGAAACTCCCCACCATGCTCAGCGATCACCGCCCGCGCCGTTTCGCGCAACATTCGCACTCGCCGATAGTAACCCAGCCCTTCCCACGCCTTCAACAAAGGCTCGTCGTCTGCCGCTGCTAGCGTCTCCACGTCGGGAAATGCCTCCAGAAAACGCGTGTAAAACCCGCGTCCCAACACCGTCGCGATTTGGGTCTGTTGCAGCATCACCTCGGAAACCAAAATCGCGTAGGGCTCCTGCGTCCGTCGCCACGGATAGTCCCTGCCGTTTGCGGCAAACCACTGCACCAGTGCTTCGCGAAACGCCTTCGGATTCTCCAGCGCGCTCTTTTTTAATCGGGGTTTCAACACGCCGCAGATTCTCTGGCAATTTCGCCGTCGCCGCCAAGATTAGTTTCCTTCGAACTTGCGATCCTTGCCCCTCACGCGCTATCTTCCACGATCCAATCTCCCCAGTCACCGCCCGAACTTTTCCATGGCCGACGCAAGATCCACGTTCGCTCGATCTGCATCGGCGGGGATATCGATACCCGTTCGCTGCGCAAAACGCGCTTCCTATCCGCTTCCCCACTTACTCTAGAAGCAGGCGGCAATGGCTGTGCCACCGTTTTCCGGTACGGCGCCGTCGTCTTTTTTCACGTCAAGCCAGTCGAAGAGGCGGAGTTTCTTGAGGGGCTCGCCGGCCTCATTCAGCGTCCCGCCGCATCGCCGATGATTGAAGAGGCCGAACTCGCCCTGTCCTCGGACAGCCGGGAAAGTGCCGATGGAAACATCCTTTCGGTTCCGGATTTTTCCCTGCCCACTCTCCAAGTCGTCGCCGAAGTGCTTGCCCGCAGCGTCGTGCTTGAACGCTACGAAGGCAGTGTCGGCAGCACGTTCGAGGCACTCCACCCCATGGCGGCGGGTCTTGGCAGCGGCCGCATCACCCGCATTGACTATCGCAACCTGCTCAGGCGCCTCGGCGACGTTCTGCTCGACCAACAGGAAATGGTCGGCCGCATCGCAGTCACCGATAAACCGGACGTCTTGTGGGATCATCCCGAACTGGAGCGCCTTTATGCCCGCCTCAACGACGAGTTCGAAATCGCCGACCGCTTTGAAGCCGTCGAAGCCAAACTCAACCTCATCGGTCGCACTATCCAGACATCCATCGACCTCGTACAATCCCGCCGCAGCCTGCGCGTGGAATGGTACGTCGTCATCCTCATCGTCGTCGAAATCGCCCTCACGCTCTACGAAATGTTCATTCGCGGGCGCTAAGCGCGACAATCACCTAGCGCGGTCGGCGTAGCGGTCGAAGCGATTCGATAGAATCAGAAACGTCGGAGCCCACAGCCCGACGAAGATGCCGAAGCGCTCGGCGTGGGCCACGCTTTCGGGCGTCGTTCCGCCGGTGGTGTACCAAATGGCGATGGACCCGATGATCGAGGCAAAGCCAAGGACGAAGCAAAGATTGCTGAGTAATTTAAGATTTTTCTGAGACATCCAAGCAGACTGCGCTCATCGCAGAGCCAAGTAAAGCTCCAAAATAAATCAGCGCTGGGCAGCATCCGCTTCGATCCAGTTCCACAGCGATTCCAGCCCCGCTTGGACGCTGGCCTTCGCTGCCAACAGGTCGCCGCCCGGTGCTTGTTTGCCAAAGAGGTAAAACTTGATCTTCGGCTCGGTGCCCGATGGGCGGACCGCAAAAGCGCGGCCGTCTGCCAGATCGACAAACAGCATTTTCTCCTTGGGCAGCAGATCGCCCTCCTGGTCGAAGAGATCCTGTTTGGCGAAGTCGCGGATGCGGACAACCGCCGATCCATCGACGATTTCCGGCGGGTTCTCGGCGTAGGAATTGGCCAACGCCTGGATCTTCGCCGCGCCGTCCGCACCTTCGAGAACGAGCGACTTGCCGATCTCCAGATAGTAACCGTACTCGGTGTAAATATCGTCCATCAGCTCAGGCAGCGTTTTACCGACCGACTTCGCGTAAGCCGCCACTTCGGCAAACATCAACGCCGCGCCATTGGCGTCCTTGTCGCGGACCGCGTCGGAGCCGAGGTAGCCGTAACTTTCCTCGCCGCCGAAAACGAAGAAGCGCGAGTATTCCAGTCGCAGCGCGCGGGTCTGCGCTTCCGTAAGCGAACGGTAGTCGCCCTTTTTGTCCGCAGGGATCGCCTCCTCATACTTGCGCAGTTTAGCAGCGATGTACTTGAAGCCCGTGAGCGTATCGACGATTCCCACGCCGAAACCATCGGCGATCGCGTGCTGGAGTTCGGTGGTGACATAGGTTTTCACCAACAGCGCGCGGTTGCGGTTCGCATGGGTCAGCCAGCCCAGCTCAAAGCAGGTTTTCAAACGATACCACGCCATCAGCGAGCCGATTTGATTGCCCGTCAGCAGGACCATCTTTCCCGCCGCATCGCGGACGGCTACGCCCATCCGGTCAGCATCGGGATCCGTGCCGATGACGATTTCCGCGCCCGATTGTTCCGCCAGCTCGATCGCCATTTTCAGCGCAGGCGCGTTTTCCGGATTCGGCGATTCCACCGTCGGGAAGCGGCCGTCCTGCACGTCCTGTTCGGGCACCGTCAGCACCTCGAAGCCGAACTCGCGCAACATCGGCACGTTGATGTGGCCGCCCGTGCCGTGGAGATTGGTGAAAACGATCTTGGTCGACGCGCCATCGAGCAGCGAAGGCTTCAGCAACAAAGTCTTGAGCCGGGTGACGTAAAGCGCGTCCATTTCCGCACCGAGAATCGTGATCTTGCCGCGCGCCGCTTCGGGCAGCACTTCGTAAAATTCGCTGTCGATCGCGTTCACCTCCCGGATGATCCCTTCCGCGTCAGCATCGACGATCTGCGCTCCGTCATTGAAATACGCCTTAAAGCCGTTGTCGTGCGCCGGGTTGTGGCTAGCGGTCAGCACGACGCCCGCATCGGCGCGGAGTTCGCGCACCGCGAAGGACAGCTGCGGCGTCGAGCGCGCACCCTCGAAAAGATAAGCGTCGCAGCCCAGATCCGCGCTAACCTTCGCGCAGAATTCCGCGAAATCGCGCGAAAAATGACGCGTGTCGTGCGCAAACACCAACGACGGCCTGCGCTCGGCTCCCGCAAACTGCTTGGCGTAAGCGATCAACCCGCGCACCGCACGGCTGAGATTATAATAATTCATCGTCGCTGTGCCGACGCAGGGATATTCGGGGCGTCCGTTTGGTCCGCCGCTTCCTTGCTCCACCTGCGTCACCACGCGCCCGATCGTGCGCCCGCGCAGCCCGCCCGTGCCAAACGCCAACGTCTTGAAAAAGCGATCGTTGAGCTCTTCCCAAGCTCCCGCCTTGATCAGCTCATCAACCGCCCGCGGCGCAATGTCACTCACCGTCCCGCCAAGCAGGGCCGTGATGTTTGTTTTTGCGGATTCTAGCAAGCTGCCATTGGCGACTGCGGCGGTGAGGATTTCGGGGAGTGCGCTCATTTCGACCCGCACCATAGTGGAAATCAAGTTTCTGGCAATCCTGTCCGCTATCGATTTTTCAGGTCGTTCTTCGCAAGTAGTCCCGGATTTGTCCGGTCTTGGCGGAGTACAGAGCAACGGGCACCTTTCCCAAGTCCCAAAAGAACCGCACCTGCCGTTTTGGAAATTCCAGCCACTGCTAAACATCAATGGACCCAGATCGAACAGGGCTGCGCCTCTCTTTTGGCTTCAAGAAGATCAGAAGTCCGCTCCAGTTAGATCACAAACTGGCTTTGGTTTGCGCGAGCTTGAGCCCGCCGCAGCAGACTTTTGCATGGTCGGATCGATCTTTCGGTTCAACCGTCGCATCTTTCGCTTGCAAGCACGCGGACTTGCGTAAGTCGTGCCGATTTTTGCATGCCTCGGTCGTCGCTTTGGCTTTTCCTCCTCCGTCCTTCGCTGCGTTGGATATTAATTTCGATGAGTTGAGTTCGTTACTCAATATGGGAGATTCATCTCTGGTCGTCGGAGATGGACTTCTGCTCGCAGGAGATCAACTTCCGATCACCGGAGATGGACTTCCGATCTTAAGAGATCCATCTCTTATCGACAGAAGTGAACTTCCGATCGACGGAGGTCTATTTCCGATCGCCAGAGATGAACTTCCGATCACCGGAGGTTGACTTCCTGCGATCAGAGATTGATCTCCGATTGCCAGAGGTGGATCTCTGGCATCGAATAATCGATTCGAGCAAGCCAATTATTGACCTGAACATTCGAATAATGAATCAGGTGCATTGAATTTTGGTTCGGACTGGGCGAAAGCTGGCCTGCGACCACGGAAACCTGCTTCAGCGTGCCTGAAGATAGCCCCCGCAGCATCGACCGCCCGATCCGCCTCTGCCAATGCTTGGGCAAGTAGTGCCAACTTCAGTCGGTAGGCTCTGAGGTGGGCGGGCCGTGAGTGCCGAATCCAGACTTCAAATGCTTTACAGTGACGGGTCATGGGCGTTAAATGATGAATGTGCGCTTGTTGTGCCGCCTCCGGGTGGTCCTTTGCACGCGCGCTAACCCCCAAGATCCGCCTAAAGGCGTTACCACCTACAAAGAATCGACCATGTCACTGACCATCAAACCAAAATCCGAATGCGCCTTTGATCAACTCTCGATGGGCGAAGTCATGCTCCGCCTTGATCCGGGCGAGGGCCGCATCCGCACCGCGCGCCACTTTGCAGCTTGGGAAGGCGGCGGCGAATACAACACGTCGCGCGGCTTGCGGAAGTGTTTCGGTTATAAAACGGCGGTGGTTACGGCGTTTGTGGACAATGAAGTCGGCCATTTGATCGAAGATTTCATCATGCAGGGCGGCGTCGCCACGGATTTCATCCAATGGCGCGAGGACGACGGCATCGGTCGCAACGTCCGCAACGGCTTGAATTTCACGGAGCGCGGCTTCGGCATTCGCGGCGCGGTGGGCAACCCCGACCGTGGCAACACCGCCGCATCCCAGCTCAAGCCGGGTGACATCGACTGGGATCACATTTTCGGCAAACTCGGCGTGCGCTGGTTCCACACCGGCGGCATCTACGCCGCGCTTTCGGAATCGACCGCTGCTCTCACGGTCGAAGCGGTGAAGGCTGCGAACAAATACGGCACGATCGTTTCCTACGATCTTAACTACCGTCCGTCGCTCTGGAAAACCATCGGCGGCCTGGCCAAGGCGCAGGAGGTGAACCGCGAAATCGCCAAGTACGTCGATGTCATGATCGGCAACGAAGAAGATTTCACCGCCTCCCTCGGCTTCGAGGTCGAGGGCGTGGATCACAACATTTCCGCCATCGAGCTGGACGCCTTCAAGGCGATGATCGAAACCGCGGTGAAAACCTTCCCGAACTTCAAGGTCGCCGCCACCACCCTGCGCGGCGTCATTTCCGCCACGGTCAACGATTGGTCGGCGATCCTCTGGCACGACGGCCAGTTCCACGAAAGCCGCAAGTACCCCGGCCTCGAAATCCTCGACCGCGTCGGCGGCGGAGATTCGTTCGCCTCGGGCCTGCAGTTCGGCTTCCTCGAATTCAACGATGCCCAGAAGGCTGTCGAATACGGTGCCGCCCACGGCGCGCTGGCCTCGACCACCCCCGGCGACACCTCGATGGTGACCCGCAAGGAAGTCGAAAAGCAAATCGGCGGCGGCGGCGCCCGCGTGGTCCGCTAAGATTCAGCGTAAGCGGGCCTCCACGCGGAGGTCCGCAAGCGCGTTTTGGCATCAAATTAGGTGATGCTGATGCTTGGCCCCCTAACACCCGTACTTGGAGTTGGGCGCTTTTGAGGAGTTCACACTTCAGCGTGCAAAATGCAAGCTGAAGCTTGAACTCCATGATGCATGACGAGGCAGTAAAGTGATACTGAGCGCGCCCATGCTCACTTCAGCGCAAGCAGCGCGAATTCCTTGTGGTGCACGCTGAGCTGCTGCAGGCGGATGGTTTTGAATCCCATCTCGGCGAGCGAGGCGAACCACTGGGCTTTGTCCGCGACTTGCAGCAGGTCCGTCAGTTTCAAGGTGATCAAAACACCGTGAATGCTGGGGGCCATTTTGCAGAAGCGGGCGCATTCCTTGAGCACTACCTCGGGCGACTGGTTCATGTCGGACATGAACCAAGTGACGCCTTGGCCGAGATCGCGTTTGCTGGTCAGCGCGGCGGGCTTGCGGCAGTGGAAAAACCACGGCCTGTCGTTCGGTGCGTTTTCGCGCTCTGCGATGGCCGAGGCCAATACGACATCCGCCATTTTGGCGGGATCGACACCGATGACCGAGGCCCCGCGATTCAACAACGCGAGCACCACGCCGCCGGGCGCGCAGCCAAGCTCGGCGACGATGTCCTTGCGGGTGAATTCCAAATCGAAAAAGCGCGCGGCTTCCTCCAGTTTCAGCCAAGCCCGCGAAGGGGAATCGGCAGCCATCGCGATCCCGGCATCTCCCGCAGGGTAGGGGCTGAGGAACGGCGCGTGGCGGTGGATGCCGGCCCAAAACTCATCAGGCCCCAGTTCGACCACCGTTCCGATGATTTGACCAAATTTAGGCACAGCAGCGCCGCTCGATTCCTGGCAACCCTGCATTTTTCGCTCGTGGAAACGGGCGTGGTGGACGATGGCGGCGGGCTGCGATGCTCGGATGAGCTCGATGGCGGCTTCCCGCGTCGGCGATTTCCCCAGCGAAAGGCACAGCCGCCGCGCACAGCCGAGCGCGACATCCAGCGAGTCGATCGAGAAGGGCGCGTTCGCCTTGAAAGTCACGAACCCGCGTCGTTGGTAGCTCAGCCGCCAGCCCAGACCCATGGCTTCGGCCTCCAGCTTCAGCGCCTTTTCCGAGCCCGGGTTGCTCAGGGCGAAGATGAATTCAGACTTGATGGATTGGGGCATCAGCGCGGGCAGGTGGTCATTTCCAATCCACGGCGACTTCGGCGATGCGGCCGCTCTTGTCGTCGTATTTCAGCAGCCCGTGTTCGAGCGCGTACTCGTGCACGCACTTGGTGACCTTGACGTCATAGGCGCAGTATTCCGCGATCTTGCGCAGCGGCGCAAACTCGCCGGATTTCTTGTGCTCCTGCCACCAGCGCAGCGCGTCGAGCCCGTCGGCGGTCTTGCCCGTGCCGAGCGAAGCCGAGGCCACCGAATCGAGCTTCAGGCGGAAACCGACGATTTTTTCCAGCTCCAGCATCATGTCGAGATTCAGCGTTTGCTCCGCGAGGGTGTGGAAAACATAGGGCTGAAGCACCGGGTAGTCGAACTGCAGGTGGTTCCATCCGACCACCAAGTCGGCGCGGACCAGCTCCTCGCCGAGCTGCTCCATTTCGTTTTCCTGATAGATTTCGTAAGTGCCGCGCCTCGTGCTATACGTCACGCCGACCGAGACGCCCATCTTGGATTTGTGCGAAAATCCGCCCACGTCGCCAAAGCTGCGCTGCGTTTCCAAGTCGAAATAGACGATGTTTTTAGCGGCCACACCCGTTCATAGCGGGCGATGTGGGCGCGCGGCAAGCATGATGGCGAACTTGGCCAAGTTTCTCGCTGCTGAAATTGACAGAGGCGGCTCAAATCGGTATCTTGTAGCCATGGACATTTCGTTGAGTTCGGAATTGGAAAACGTCGTTAAGGCGAAGGCCGAGTCAGGGCTCAATAATGACACCCGCGAAGTGGTTGGCGAGTGGTTGGCGCGCGAGGCTAGTGTCGGATTCGCGCAACTCGAAGCTGGGCTGATCGTGGAGGTGGAGTCCAAGGAGCATTTCATGACACTGGCTCGGGGTGGTGCATGAAGCTTGTCGTCACGGAAGCGGCGCTTGCCGATTTAAGGTCGATACGCGCCTACACGCTGGAGCGCTGGGGAAAGGCTCAAGAGCAACGCTATCTGGACGGCCTTTGGACGAAGTTTGAGGCGATAAAGGTAGCTCCCGGGCGGTACCGTTTGCGACCGGATCTTTTTGTTGGATGTCGGATCGCGGTGAAAGGTCGGCACGTGATTCTATTTCGAGCGGGTGAGGATGTTTTGGAAATCGTGCGTGTTCTCCACGGCGCGATGGATTTTAAGCGGCAATGGTTGCGCGGTTAGAGTTCACCATGCAGCCTATTCGAAGAAGTGAACGCTGATGTCCGAATCCGTCCGAATCGATAAATGGCTATGGGCCACCCGCTTTTTCAAAACCCGCGGCATCGCGGCGGAGGCCTGCGCGACCGGTAAGCTGAAACGCAACGGCCATCCGCTGAAACCCGCCTCGACCGTGAAGCCGGGCGATCTGCTAGAAATCCCCTTTGTCGAAGGACCCGGCGTGCGCGAGGTGTCAGTCGTAGCTTTGCTAGAAAAGCGGGTCGGCGCGCCCGAGGCGCAGGCCTGCTATGAGGACCGCACCAAGCCAGAGGTTTACGAAGCGTTGAAACTCTGGCAGATCGCCAAGCATGAGGCTGCCAAGGGACGACCAACCAAGCGCGACCGCCGCGAGATCGACAAGATCCACGGCTTCTGGGACGGGGTGTAATTCCGGTCAGGGGCCTGTCCGCGCGTGACAGGGACCGGTTGACGCTCGAACGGCACCGGTTGACGTTCGAACTGGACCGGTTGACGCTCGAACTGGACCGGTTGACGCTCGAACGGCACCGGTTGACGCGTCAACCGAAGGTGTTGACGCTCGAACAGGAGGTGTTGACGCGTCAACCGGAGGTGTTGACGCGTGCCGAAAGAGCGATTTGCGGGGGCGGAAGTTTAAAAAATCTCGTAAAACAGGGGGTTTTTCGCCGCGGGTTCGTAAAAATTTGCCCTCACGATCAGCAGGTTAAGGATGGGTTTCGGGATTATTTAAAAAAGTTTCACAAAAATCATTGACCGCAGTCGTGGGGCCGGAATAGGTTCCGCCCGTCGCCACGACGGTGGGCGACCGAGAGACAGAGCGTCGATCGCGGTACACGCTACCCGATCGGCTTTTTAGTCCCCTCGAAACAAGCTCTTTGACAGGTTGGCTCAGCGGATATCGTGCCAAGGTGCAATGCAAATTGTCCTTAGCGCCCTAAGCAGGTAGATTTCGCTGAGAAGAGGAAAAAAGATTAAATTGTGCGCTGCGCGTCGTTAAACAACGATGCGTGGAAGTCGGTCTAACGGGCCGACACCCCGATTTAAAGCTGTGAGGAGCTTGCTCCTTACAATGAGTAAATCAATTTTTACGGAGAGTTTGATTCTGGCTCAGAACGAACGCTGGCGGCGTGTTTAAG
>CAJXYV010000069.1 GCA_913063525.1 uncultured Verrucomicrobiota bacterium | reverse complement strand
CTAGCGCGCTCTGACCCGGCCAGCGCCAGTTCAGAAACACCCGCTGGACCGCCGGGAAGAGTTGTTTTCGAGCAAACTTTTAAAAAAAATCAGTTTTCGCGTCACGCCACGCCCGGAAATCGGTAAGCAAGTATGAATGATCATGATCCACCATTCGCGTCACCCTGGCGATCCAATGCTGGCAGCGCCTGGACTGCGTAAAGTCGGCACGGTGGATCCATCACCCATCATCAGCCTGAACCAAGCGATGATCGATTTTGACTCAAGCTCCACGCATCGAAGAGATCCTGATAGTAGCAGCGGGCCATGGTTTCGTCTGGAAATCAAGATTCTCGCAAGACAGGAAAGACTTGCGGATGTCCGCGGTATTTCCGTCGCGGAAGCCCTCAATCAGTTGCTGGAAGCGGCAACCTGCCATTTGCAGGCGGACGGTAACCAAGTCTCCCACGTGCTTTCGAAAAAACAAGCGGTTGTGCTCGAAAGCCTCAGGGCGGGACTCAGCGTGAAAGAGATCGCGGCGCAACTTGGCGTTTTGGAAGACACGGTCCGCACGCATATCTACCGCATCCGCCGCCGTCTCAACCACTCCGACCTGCTTTCTTTGCGGTTTCTGCAGGATGATGATCCAGGCGTGGTCTACGGTTCCTTCGAACCAGTTCATCGTCCAAAACCGCCGCATTCGTAACACATTCTGTGACACAAAACCTCTTCAATATTTCTCAATAACCGCTCAGCCTAGACCTTTATTGATGCTCATTAGCGCCCCATTTACCGACCGCCGCCATTCTCTTATTTCAGTCACTCCATTCCCAATCCAACCACCCAACCATGAAAGCAAAATCGAAGTTTTATCTGAAGCGCCCAGGATTATCTCTCGTTTTCACCCTGGTCCTCAGCCAGTGCCCCCAAGTTCGCGCTGCCGACGGCACCTGGACCACGGACGATAGCAGCACGTGGAGCAATTCCGCCAACTGGTCCGGTGGCGTTGTTGCTGACGGAATGGATTTCGCGGCCGACTTCGGCAGTGCGGACATCACGGGGCTGCGGACGGTCAGCCTTGATTCCGCCCGCAGCATCAGCAATTTGTCGTTTGGAGACGCGGAACCCAGTTCCAGCGGTAGTTGGGTGCTGAACAATCATTCAGAACCGGCCAATATCCTGACGCTCGCGGCGACCTCGGGACTGTCCACGATCACCGTCAATGCTGGCACCTCAGCGGATATTAGCGCGGTGCTCGCTGGTGCCGACGGATTTACCAAGGCTGGAAATGGTTTACTCGTCCTCAGTGGTAATAACACCTACACTGGCACGACCCGCATCTACGGCGGGACCCTGGCCATTAGTGGGGCGGGCACGCTCGGCAGCAGCTCGGCACTGGATATCCAAGGCTACCGTGATGGCTACTATGGCTTCGCATTTTTGGACCTAGGTGGCACCACCCAGTCGGTTGGTGCCGTAAGCTTGGTGAATGGCTCCGCCGAAAATGGCAAGCTCTTGGGTAGCTCCTACAGTCTGGCTAATGCCGAAGTTGCGGCCGACTTGGGTGGAGTCGGCGTCAATTTGACATCTGATGGATATTATTCGGTCCTTTCTGGTACCAACACCTATACGGGGACCACGACCATCAACTCGGAATCATCCCTGCAGTTTGCCAAGGCCGCCTCGCTTTACAACAGCGATTCGTCGAAATGGACGAAGGACAATATCACCGTGGCTAACAACGCGATGCTGGCGATCCGCATGGGTGGGGTTGGAGAATTCAGCGTGGCCCAAGGCAAGACCTTGCTGGCTAACCTTACGAATTCGGTCAATAATAACGGCCTGCAAGCTGGGGCTGCCTTCGCCATCGATACCGGCAACGCCACAGGTGACACGACGTTTGATCAGGTGATCGCAGACTCCACCGGGGTGGGAGGCGGGTCGCTGGGTTTCACCAAACTGGGTTCCGGCAAGCTCATCCTGAACCAGGCCAACACCTATACGGGTCGCACCACCATCCAAGGTGGTACCTTGCAGATTGGCAAGGTCGCCTCCCTCTACAATGCCAGCAATTACGGCAGTTCCTTGTGGACCAAGGAGAATATTTCGGTCGACAGCGGGGCGATGCTGGCAGTCAATGTCGGTAGCTACGACGAATTTTCCGCTTATTCCGCCGGTATTTTGTTGGGCAATCTCACCGGCAGCGTCAATAACAACGGCCTGCAGGCCGGATCGTGTTTCGGAATCGACACCTCAAACGCTACGTCAGATACGGCATTTAGCCATTCGATTGCCAATTCTACTGGCACCGGCGGCGGTGCATTAAGTTTTGCGAAACTCGGCACCGGAACACTCGTTCTAAGTGGAGCCAACAGCTACTCTGGGGCCACATCCATTCAAGGCGGCACGCTGGAGTTTCGCAACGCCGCTTCGCTTTACAATAGCGACTCGGCCAAATGGACAAACTCCAACATTTCCGTGGCATCCGGCGCCACGCTGGCCGTCCAAGTCGGTCGTTATTACGATAATTCCATCTATAATACCCAAGATGGATTTACCGCAGCACAAGCCAAAACCCTGCTCAGCAACCTGAGTACTAACGTCAACCACAACGGCTTGCAGGCCGGTTCGACTTTCGCGATTGATACGTACAATAATGTGACGTTTGACCAGAAGATTGCGGACTCCACGGGTGCGGGGGGCGGCGCGCTGGGCTTCACCAAACTCGGGTACGGGAGACTCACCCTGAACCAGGCCAACACCTACACCGGGCCGACAACCCTCAGTGGTGGAACTCTGGTGATCGCGGGGGCCGGCACGCTCGGCAGCCACTCGGCACTTACGCTGAATGATTACTCTAGTTTGAACCTCGGCGGCACCACCCAGACGGTTGGCGCGGTCGTTCTCAATGGCAACTCTAGGCAACGTGTCAGCAATGGCAATCTCGTTGCCACTTCATACAACGATGCTATAAATGAGAATAACTATTCTTATTTTTCTTCCCCCACCGAGATCGCAGCCGGTCTGGGTGGTATCGGCGCGAGCTACAGCAAATCAGGAACGGGCCGCACGATCCTTTCAGGGATCAACACCTACACCGGGACTTCGTCGATCAGTGCTGGCACTTTGGAATTCGACAAGACCTCATCGCTCTACAACGGCACCGAGTCCTCTTGGACCAAGGGGAACATCTCGGTGGCCGGCGGTGCCACGCTGGCGGTCGGTGTCGGTGGCGCTGGCCAATTTACCGTTGCCCAGGCGAAGGGCTTGTTGAGCGCCTTATCGAACTCGATCGACCACAACGGCCTGCAAGCTGGCGCGAATTTTGGCATCGATATCTCCGATAGTGTGCCTGCGACGTTTGACCAAGTGATTGCCGACTCCACCGGTGCCGGCGCTGGTGCGCTCGGCTTGACCAAACTCGGGTACGGGAGACTCACTCTGAATCAGGCCAATACCTACAGCGGTCCGACCCGCATCTACGGTGGAACCCTGGCCATTAGCGGGGCGGGCACGCTCGGCAGCAATTCGGCACTGGATATCTATGGCTACCGTTATGACTACGCCGGTTCCGCATTATTGGACCTAGGCGGCACCACCCAGTCGGTTGGTGCCGTGAGCTTGTCTAATGGCTCCATCGAAAACGGCAAGCTCATGGGTAGCTCCTACAGTCTGTCTAATGCCGTAGTCGCGGCCGACTTGGGTGGAGTCGGTGTCAATTTGACCACTGATGGATCTTATGCGGTCCTTTCTGGCACCAATACCTACACGGGGACCACGACTATCAACTCGGGATCACTGCAGTTCGCCAAGGCGGCTTCGTTTTACAACAGCGATTCGTCGAAATGGACGAAGGATAATATCACTGTGGCCAACAGTGCGACGCTGGCGATCAGCGTGGGGGGGGCTGGAGAATTCAGCGTGGCCCAAGGCAAGACCTTGCTGGCGAATCTTACGAATTCCATCAATAATAACGGCCTGCAAGCTGGGTCTACCTTCGCTATCGATACCGGCAGCGCCACAGGTGACATCACGTTTGATCAGGTGATCGCAGACTCCACCGGGGTGGGAGGCGGGGCGCTGGGTTTTACCAAATCCGGCTACGAGACTAAGCTCATCCTAAATCAAGCCAACACCTACACGGGGCGGACGACCATCGACTCGGGCACCTTGGCCATCAGCGGGGCCGGTAAAATCGGCAATAATGCTGAGCTCTTGATAAACTATGCTGGCAGTTTGGATCTCGGCGGCACCAGCCAGGCGGCTGCTGCCGTGACCCTGAATGGTGGTTCAATCGCCAATGGTAGTCTAGTCGGCACCTCTTATGATTTAAGGTCGGGCACGGTCACGGCAGGACTGGGTGGACTGGGAGTGAACTTAGAGACAGGTTATGGCAATAGTTTTGGAGGTGAAGTGACTCTTTCCGGCACCAATACCTACACGGGAACCACGACTATTTACGCGGCAGCGACGCTGCATGTTGAAAAAGTCGCTTCACTTTACAACGGAGATACGTCCCAGTGGACCAAGGAAAAAATTTCCGCGTCTGGAGATTCATATAGCCAAGGCACCTTGGCGCTTAATGTCGGAGGTATCGGCGAGTTTTCCATTGCCCAGGCCAAGACCTTGTTGGGGAATCTGACGACTGGCATTGACTTCAATGGATTGCAAGCCGGTAGCAGCTTCGGCATCGACACCAGCCACGCGACAGGTGACACGACTTTCGACGGCGTGATCGCAGACTCCACCGGCAACGGGTCGGGTTCGCTGGGATTGACCAAGCTGGGGGACAACGCCCTCGTATTGAACCAAGCCAACACCTACACGGGAGATACGACGATTTCAGGAGGCACCTTGAAGGTCGGGCTGGCGAACGCGCTTCCGTCCGGCAACGGCAAAGGGAACGTGATACTTACGGGTGGGATCCTAGACCTCAACGGTTTCAACGTATCCATCAATGGTCTTGGAGATAGTAATTATTACTCTTACGGGTCGGTGGTGAACAACTCGGCTGGCACGGACAAAATACTCACCTTGGGCAATGGCAATGCTGATGGTCTCTTTGCTGGTACCATTGCCGACAACAGCGGTGAGGGCGGCACCTTAGGTCTGCAAAAGGTTGGCAGCGGCACCCAAACTCTATCGAACTATAACAGCTACAGCTACACGGGTGCAACCACGGTCACTGGCGGCACGCTGGTGGTGAATGGCGATATTTCGTCCAGCATCAACACGACGGTGAGCAATCTCGCGATTCTCAAGGGCTCAGGCCGTGTTGGAGCACTGACGGTGACGGTAGGCGGCACGCTTGCCCCCGGCAATAGTCCGGGGATTCTCAACACGGGCAATCTGACAATCGACGGGACCTTCGCCGCTGAAATCAACGGTACGGAGGTGGGTACGACCTATGACCAACTCAATGTGACGGGCAGTGTGACCTTGGGTGGCGTGCTCGCGGTGACCATGTCGGGTTACACCCCAGCCTTGGGAAGCATGTTCTTCGTGATCGCCAACGACGGTGACGATGCGGTCAACGGCAACTTCACCGGTCTGGCACAGGGGGCTCAGTTTGATCGGGACGGCCAGCGGTGGTCGATCTCTTACCATGCGGATTCAGTCGGCAAAACCTTCAACGGTGGCAACGACGTCGCCCTGATGGCGATGGCTGCCGCCGTCGTCCCCGAGCCGAGCGCGGCCCTCCTGTCAGGTCTCGGTCTGCTCGCCTTGCTCCGCCGCCGTCGTTCTTGACGGGCGGAAGGTCGCGTCCGTGAAGAGGTCCATCCAGAACCGCTTCATCCCCTCCGAAAGATCCATGACCCATCGCCTGCGCAACATCATTTCCAGCGGCTGGTTCCGCTGGGTAGTCCAGCCGCTGGCGCTCGGGCTCCTGGTCTTCGCGGTTCACCCGCCGGCCAACGGTCCGGGTGGCAGGAAAAAAATCGTCACGGCATCACCGGGTGCCGTGACGGTTCATCGGGGTCACCTTTTTATTGTTAAATAGCTCGCTGGAAATTCTCGCTATCGTTGCCGCTGGAAATTCTCGCTATCGTTGCCGCTGCGGATTCTTGTGCGGCTTCCCGCTTGCCGAACGCGCAGGGGCGGTCACTATCGCGCCAGTGAATTCAGCGCCTCTTGGATTTTTCGACTCGGGTGTCGGCGGTTTGACCGTCGTCCGCGCCGTACAGGAACTTTTGCCTGCGGAAGACATTTTGTACCTCGGTGACACCGCCCGCTTGCCTTACGGCTCAAAAAGCCCGGAAACGATCCGCCAATTCGCCGATGAGGACGTGCGGTTTCTCATCGCGCGCGGGGTGAAGGCGATCATCGTCGCTTGCAACACAGCGACGGCCCACGCGCTGCCGACTTTGCAACAGCGGTATTCCGTTCCCATCCTCGGCGTGATCGAGCCCGGCGTGGATGCCGCGCTCGCTTGCCCGAGTGCCGAACGCATCGGCATCATCGCGACCCGCGGCACGATCCGTTCCCACGCCTATCAACACGCGCTCGCGCTGCGCCGAACGGGCTTGATCATCCACGGCCAAGCCGCGCCCTTGCTGGTGCCCTTGATCGAGGAAAACTGGATCGATCATCCGGCCACTAGGCTGGTTTTAAAAACCTACCTCGATCCATTGGTCGAGAAGGGGATCGATACGCTGATGCTCGCCTGCACCCATTATCCGCTGCTCATTCCGGTATTGCAGGAGCTGCTGCCGAAGGACGTGCGGCTGGTGGATTCCGCCACGACCTGTGCCGAACATTTGAAAAAAGAGCTCACCCGCCTTGATTTGCTCGAAACGACTCCGCGCGAAGGCAGCTTGGAACTCTATCTGACCGATCTTTCCGAGGAATTCGAGTCGCTGGCCCGCCAGTTTCTCAAAAAATCGCCCGGACGCATCCACCGGGCGGTGCTGGGGAATTGATTCGGCGTTTCCAGTTTCAAATTTCAAAGAAAGCGATTAGATTGCCGCACGGAACATGATCACTCTCACTCCCAAAGCCGTCGAAGAACTCGGCAAACTGCTCGCCGTTCGGGCGAAATCTCCGCAATCGGGCCTGCGCCTCGCCGTGAGTCGCGGCGGCTGTGCCGGTTGGCAGTACGAAATGAACGTCGCCGACCCCGAGGCTGGCGACCAAGTGGTCGAGTCCGGTGCGGCGCGGGTCATCGTCGCCGCCGACAGCTTGCAGCGCTTGAGCGGTTGTGAAATCGACTTTTCCGACGACCTGACCGATGCGGGGTTCAAAATTCACAATCCTCACGCCGCGCGGTCCTGCGGCTGCGGCACCTCCTTCGAAACCGCGGACGAGCCGGCGGAGGCCATGGCCGATGACGGCGCTTGCTCCAGCCACTAAGCCCCGCCGCCCGCGATGTCACGTCCGCTTGAAGAGCTCTCCCCGCCGCGCCGCCCGCCTTATTTCTGGTGGCTGCTGGCCAATGCGCTGGCACTTTGTTTTGCGGTCATCACTTGGGTGGTCTGTCTGCACGTTTTCAGGAATCCCGAACTGCCGCGCAACTACGCCATCCTTGGCAAAATCGGCCGCTTGCCGGTGCTGAAGCGCTACACCGTGCTCGATGTCCCAAACGGCAACGCGTTCACGCCCAAAGAACTCTACCAACACTATTTCGGCTATACCGACAAACAGCGCACCCGGGCGAACACGCTGCTGATGCGGAACTACCTGACCAACTTCGACCGACCGCTGCTACTGACCTATGTCGAGGGGGATTACCAAATCACCTCCGTCCACACTCTGGGCCCCAAGGACTTTTTTGATCCGGGCATCGCCGTGCGGGCGCAGGCGCTGGTGAAACCCGATGAATTTACCCAGCCGCTGCCGTACCCGGTTTTCATCGAATACGTCTTTCCCACCAGCCAGCCCAAGATCGCCGACTCGTTCAAGGTCGGCGACGTCCTCAGCGTGAGAAAAAGCCCGAACTGCGCCGCCGTCGTGCATATCACGAAAATCACCCACGATGACGAGCCAGCATTGCTCCTGACCTGCATTCCCATCGCCTACGGGCCCTATCAAATCGACAGTGTCGGCACCTTCCAGATCGAGCCGCCCGGGATTCTCCGCCCTGCGGCAGGATTTCCGGTGATCAAAAACTAGGGTTTCTCCTGCCGTCACAGACGGTTTCGCCGGTTGAAGAGACCCTTGGAAACCACGCCTTGTTCCTTGGAAACCACGCGCCGATCCTTGGAAACCACGCGCCGATCCTTGGATACCACGCATTGTTCCTTGGAAACCACGTGTTGTTCCTTGGATTCCACACGCTGATCCTTGGATTCCACACGCTGATCCTTGGATACCACGCGCTGATCCTTGGATACCACGCGCTGATCCTTGGATACAACGCACCGATCCTTGGATGTCTGACGCTGGGGCGGCGGAAGTGCGCGATGTTTCTGAAGCGGAAAGGAGCATGGCGGCGGAAGCGAACGGGCCGGGTGGCGGTCACCTCGCCAGGGTCGTGCTGGGGCATTCGCCGAACCACCGGTGGTATTCCGTGGCAAATCGGCCCAAGTGGCGAAAGCCCCAGTTGAGGGCCACCGCTTTGACGCTATGGTCGGAAAAATCGGCGGAGATCAGTTCCCGGCGCGCTCCGTTGAAGCGCAAGGCTTGGGCGTAGGATTTCATCGATAGCCCGAAAGTTTTTCGAAAGCCGATCTGCACCGTCCGCGGGGTAGTCCCGAGATGGCGGCAAACCGTGGACAGGTCCAGCGGTTGTCGCCGGTGTTGGCTGAGGTGAATTTCGGCCAACCTGGCGTACGGGCAGCGATGGGGGCGCTGCCGACGCGGGGAGATGAAGTCCACGCGGGCAAATAAGATAGCGATGAGGTCTCGCTCGAAATCTTCTGCCGCCATGGCGTTGGCGAACGGCGGGTCGCTTGGGGGGATCTGATCGAGCAGGCTGAGGAGTTGGCGGGCGGTCGCGGCGAATCCGGATGGGGAGGCACTGGTCAGTCGTTCATGGGGGAATAGCGAGTGGAAGGATGCACCGCCGCGGCTGTGGGCGAATTCGTCAGCCAGGGGGCCTTGGATGGCGACGGTGAAGAGTTGAGTGGGGCCGGGATGGACTGAGGCGATCGCCTCCCCGGCACGGAGGATCGCCATTTCCCGGGATTCAAGCCGCCGCCCCCAAAGCGATGCGGGGAATGATGAAGGCAGGCACCACGCCAGCACCACCGATCTGGCGGGCGCATTGCCGACGATGCGGGTGCTGATGGAGTGATCGCACACGCCGAGTTGGATCCGGCGGGTTTGTATCCCACGAATGCGGCCCCGG
Organism: uncultured Verrucomicrobiota bacterium; assembly: GCA_913063525.1. Classification (GTDB taxonomy): domain Bacteria; phylum Verrucomicrobiota; class Verrucomicrobiia; order Verrucomicrobiales; family Akkermansiaceae; genus Luteolibacter. The sequence goes on along the minus strand of CAJXYV010000069.1, from coordinate 5,569 downwards.
TAGCTGCCCGGCTGGAGCTGAATCGGGTCGATGCGCCAATCAATGGCGAGTTTGCCCATTTCAGCGGTGTCGGTCGTGATCTGATCGATCCGCAAGCCGTGGGCAAGATCGGGGAGGGGAGGATTCATGATTTAGCGCTATGTGGATAGCACTTCGTGTTGCACAAGTGAAGATCATTCGGCAGATCGATGCTGGATTTCTGTCCGCAAACTACGCGAATGCTGCAGCGGCAGTGATATGACGAGTCTTTGGAAAGCGGCCACTTCCTCCCGATCTCGATCGATCCGTCTCACGCTGGCGCTCACATCTTCGGCTTCACCAGTCTGCTACTCGTTTTTTTTTCGTTTTGTGGATAGCAACTCGATTTGATCGGCCGAAGGTCACACGTATATTGACGCGTTTATTGTTCGATCTTGGCGGCTCTTACGAATCTGCCTTGCGTTCGCCATGGCCGCCAAAGCCGCTCCCCCCGCTCTCAATCACCATCACCATGAAAATCCCCCTGCCAACTCTCGTTTTCTCCGCACTCGCCGTGTTTAGCGGTTTGGTCTCTAGCAGCTGCGCGCCCCAGACCCCGCCGGCGCATACCGCCAAACTCAGCAAGAAACAGATCGCTGCCGACTGCCGTGCTGCGCTGCGGGATCTTTACGCGAAGAATCCAAAGGCCCGCCAACTCGGCGCCAAGGCCAAAGGCGTTCTCATGTTCCCGAACGTTGTCAAAGGCGGTTTGTTGATCGGCGGCATGGGCGGCAACGGGGCGCTGATCTGGCGCAGCGGTGGGATTCACGAATACTATCAAACCAGCGGCATGTCCTATGGCCTACAGGCGGGCGTTCAGAAATACGGCTACGCCCTCTTCCTGATGGATGCCGAAGCCTTCAACGCCCTCAACCGGGCTGACGGTTGGGAAGTTGGCAGCAGCCCCAGCCTGGTGATCGTCGACCAGGGGGTGGCGTCTTCGATGAGCACCACCACGATCCAAAAAGGCACTTACGCATTCTTCTTCAACCCGCGCGGGCTGATGGGCGGGCTGAGTCTCCAAGGTTCGAAGATCTCGCGCATTTACCCGGGCCCCTAGTCGACACCTCAAAGTAACGAACTTAAGGCCTTCGCTGTTGGCGTTTAGGGCGTTGGTTTTTATCTCACCCGTTTCGGTTCACGCTGCGGATTCCGAAGATTTTCAACCTGCGCACTGACCCCCACGAGCGCGCGGACATCACCTCTAACACCTACTTCGACTGGCTGATCGATCACCCCTTCCAACTGGTCCCTGCCCAGGATCATTTCGGCAAGTTTCTGATGACCTTCAAGGATCACCCACAGCGGCAAAAGGCCACCACCTTAACCTCGATGAAATCCTTCAAAAGCTTAAGGAGAGCAACGGATCGAATTAGCCTGTGAACGATTCAATTAACGGCGGATTTTTGATGAGAATTGATGTCACTCCTACTTGATCCCTCGGAGCACGCAAAACTGAAAATGCTCAAATAAGCGCAGCAAGTCGAAGGCGCTTGGTGGTGGAGTTTTGATCTCACTGGCCCAAATGAATTCTGACAATCCCCACCAACCGCTCTTCCGAGAACCTCCCGACTTCTCGCTGGTCCTTGGCGGGCCTTTATATCAGCTCTGGCGGCGGACGTGCTTGGCCGGCGACTCGCTGGAGTTGTTGAGACGCCGCGTCGCCGCTATTGCGCTTCTGGCTTGGTTGCCATTGTTGGTGCTATCCCTCGTCGAGGGACACTTCTGGCGCGGAAGCATGGCACTTCCGTTTTTTGATGATATCGAGATGAACCTACGTTTGTTGCTCGCGCTGCCGCTGTTGGTGGCAGCGGAAAAGATCGTTCATCAGCGGATGCTTCCGCTGATGCGTCAGTTTGTGGATCGCGGCCTGATCCCGGATGCAGCGCGGACGCAGTTTGATGCGGTCGTCAACTCAGCGCTACGGTTGCGCAACTCCGTCACTGCGGAGCTGTTATTGATCGCCTCGGTGTATGGAATCGGCGTGCTCTTCGTCTGGCGGACTCGGGTGGCGCTGAACTTGGAGAGTTGGTACGGCGTGCCGCTGGCCGGAAGATTTCAGCTGACCTTGGCCGGTTGGTGGCTGGTCGGTGTAAGCTTGCCGCTGTTCCAGTTCTTACTTCTGCGCTGGTACTGGCGGCTATGGATCTGGGCGCGTTTCCTGTGGCAGGTTTCGCGCCTCAAGTTGAGTTTTATGCCGCTGCATCCGGACCGCTGTGGCGGGGCGAGCTTTTTGGCCAACGTCAGTCAGGCTTTCTCGCCGGTTTTGCTCGCCCAAGGCATGTTGCTGGCGGGCATGATGGCCAATCGGATCTTTCATTCGGGTGCAAAGCTAATCACTTTCAAACTAGAGATCTTCGGAATGATTGTCTTGCTGGTCTTCATCATCCTCGGCCCCTTGCTGGTATTTCTTCCGCAACTCGCCGCCGCCAAACGCACGGGCCTGTTGGAATACGGCATCCTCGCAGAACGATACGCCAGGGACTTTGACTGCAAGTGGCTGCGCGGTGGTGCTTCGGCGGATGAAATGTTGATAGGAAACCCTGACATCCAGTCGCTGGCCGACATGGGCAACAGTTTCACCGTGGTCAATGAGATGAGGTCTGTGCCATTCACGATGCAGACTGTAATCCAACTGGCGGTGACGATCCTGCTGCCCGTTGCACCGCTCTTGTTGACGATGATTCCGCTTGAGGAGTTGCTCGAACGCTTGCTCAAGATGGTTTTTTGATACTGCCGAATTTAGGCCGCAGTTGGGCGCAGTGTTTGTCGGAGCGGGTGAGAATTCACGATTCGCGGTTTGTGGATAGTTTCTGAATTTGATCTCGCCGATGATTTGTGATATAGTCGCAGACTGCCTTTCATACCCCTCATGAAAGGTTCCTCCCCCCAATTCAGAAGTCTCAGCGATTCCGATATTTTACCCCCCGCCCCCCGTGAAAACAAAAATCTTGTCGGTTATTCTCAGTCTAGCACTCAGCGCGGTTCTCGCCCCGCAGGCTCCTGCGCAGTCCAGCGGCATCAAAATCGACCGCTCGGTGTTGCCCATTGCAGAACCCATTTATCCCCGCAGCAGGGTACTCGACGCCCGCGACGTCAAGCCTCCGCCACGCTTCGAGATTAAAGCGCCAGTCGACGCCCCCAATGTGCTCATCGTCCTCGTGGACGACATGGGTTTCGGTATGCCCAGTGCTTTCGGCGGGCCGGTGCCCATGCCGGCGGCCGACCGACTCGCCAGCCAAGGGCTGCGATACAACCAGTTTCACACCACCGCGCTCTGCTCGCCCACGCGGACAGCCCTGCTCTCGGGCCGCAACCACCACATGAACAACATGGGCGGCATCACCGAAATCGCCACGGCATTCCCGGGCAACACGGGGCAGCGGCCGGACAATGTCGCGCCGTTGGCAGAGATGCTGCGTTTGAATGGTTACAGCACCGCTTTTTTCGGCAAGAACCACGAGACCGCGGCGTGGGAGGTCAGTCCTTCGGGGCCGACCAACCGCTGGCCGACGCGCTCGGGCTTCGATAAGTTCTACGGCTTCATCGGTGGTGAAACCAACCAGTGGGCACCCAGTCTCTACGAAGGGTTGAGCCGGGTCGAAACGCCGCGCTACCCGGGCTACAACTTCATGACCGATATGACGGATCATGCGATTGCCTGGATGAAGTTCCAGAAGGCGCTCACGCCGGATAAGCCGTTTTTCGTCTACTTCGCGCCGGGTGCCACCCACGCGCCGCACCACGTGCCCAAGGAATGGATCGATAAAAACAAGGGTCGATTCGACGGGGGGTGGGACAAGATGCGGGAGGAGACACTGGCGCGCCAGATCGCGCTGGGAGTCGTGCCGCCGGGCACCCAACTCGCGGCCAAACCCGAAGCGATCCAGGACTGGAGCAAGCTGTCTGCCGATGAGCAGAAACTCTTTGCCCGCCAGATGGAAGTGTATGCCGGTTTTGGCGAGTACTGCGACCACGAGGTCGGGCGCTTGTTCGATGCCGTAGGCGACGTGGGTCAGTTGGACAATACCCTGATCTATTACATCCTCGGCGATAACGGAACGAGCGCTGAGGGCGGGGCCAACGGCATGTTCAGTGAGATGACGTACTTCAACGGCGTCAGCGAAACGGTTCAGGACATGCTCAAGCACTACGACGAGTGGGGCAGTCCTAACACCTATCCGCACATGGCAGCGGGCTGGGCGGTCGCGGGCGATACGCCCTTTAGGTGGACCAAGCAGGTCGCCTCGAACTACGGCGGAACTCGCAATGGCATGATCGTCTCCTGGCCCAAGCGCATCAAGACAATCAATCAGGTTCGCTCGCAGTGGCACCATGTCATCGACGTCGCTCCCACCGTGCTCGAGGCCGCCAGCTTGCCTGAACCGAGGAGCGTCAACGGCACCGTCCAGGAACCGATCGAAGGGGTGAGTATGGTTTACTCCTTTGATCAACCTCAAGCCGCGAGCACGCACAAGACCCAGTATTTCGAGATGATGGGCAATCGCGGGATTTATCAGGATGGTTGGTTTGCCGGCACCGTCCATCGGGCACCTTGGGAAATGATGCCCCGGCGGAAGCTGCAAGACGACCCGTGGGAGCTGTATGACACGCGCCAAGACTTCAGCCTGTCAAACAACCTCGCCGCAGCCAATCCGGCGAAGCTCAAGGGGCTGCAGAGCGTCTTTATGAACGAGGCGATCAAGTACCGTGTGCTGCCGCTCGATGACCGGGTGGTCGAGCGCCTCGACCCGACGACCGCTGGCCGACCCGACCTGATGGGAGACCGCAAGTCGCTCACCCTTTCGAGCGGCATGGTGGGGATGAGCGAAAACGTGTTCATCAACGTCAAGAACCGCTCGCTTTCCATAACGGCTGAGCTCGAGATTCCGCAAAGCGGCGCGGAGGGAGTGATTCTCGCCCAAGGCGGTCGCTTCGGCGGGTGGAGCCTTTATCTCAAAGACGGCAAACCGACGTACTGTTACAACTTCCTCGGGCTGACAGAGTCGAAGGTGGTCGCGCCGCAAGCGCTAGCGGCGGGCAAGGTGACGGTCCGGATGAACTTTGATTACGACGGCGGCGGAGTTGGCAAGGGGGGGGCAGCTAACCTTGCGGTCAATGGCGAGAGGGTCGCCAGCAGCCGGATCGAACGCACGCAGCCCGCGATTTTCTCGGCCGACGAGGGGGCGGGGGTTGGAATGGACGACGCCACGCCCGTGACGACGGACTACAAGGAGGGCGACAATACATTCACCGGAAAAATCCTCAAGGTTACGGTTGATGTGAAGCCCATCGGAACGGCGGATAAAGCGGAGACGGCCCAGAAGAAGGCGTTATCGGATTGATCCGTAAACGCTTGTTTCAGCGAAAGCCGATCGAATTCCAGGATCAACAAAAAATACGACTATGAAAACCACACATCTCATTTTGGGTGTCACCGCGATGGCCGCCTTAGCATGGTTTGCGCCGCTGTCGGCAGCTCAAGCCGCTTCGGTTGACCCGGGCTGGCCCCGCGTGTTTAAAAAGGACAATCTGCAGCTGACGGTCTATC
>CAJXYV010000068.1 GCA_913063525.1 uncultured Verrucomicrobiota bacterium | reverse complement strand
CGGCGGGAGTACGCGGCTGAGGAGCCGGGACACTCTTGTCCCGTTTTGATCGGTGATGCCGTGGAAGAAACGATAGAAGTGACGTCACTCCTTACTTAAAGCACCGCGGGTATTCCCGACGATGCCACTGCGGTTGCTCTTCTACACCGCGGAGATTTTGTTCAAGCACCACAAGTCGCACGGCCTGCCGCTGCCGCCGGTCTTGCCGTTTGTGTTCCACCAAGGGCCAGAGCGATGGAACGTCTCAACCGCATTTGATGATTTGTTTCAGCTGTCCGAATATCTGGCGGCTCGGCGGTCGATTTTCTCTTAAACTTTCGCAGTAAATGATTTGCAGCTGATTTGCGTCTTTGCCGCGCGCTCGACTTCAATTCCCGCGCCGAACTGAGCACCCGCTTCAAGGCGGACTGATCTTTAAATTACGCAATTCTTCCCCATTGCCAGAATTTTAGGATTGCTTCACGTTAAGAGCCAATCCGCCTCGAAAAGCCTCTTTTCAATCACTTTCGCCCCAAGAATCTCCATCCTCACCATGCCCGCCTCACTGCCATCTCGCAAAGTCCTCTTGATTGGCTGGGATGCCGCTGACTGGAAGGTCATCCATCCGTTGCTCGACGCCGGGAAGATGCCCAACCTCGCGCGCTTTCTCGAACAGGGGGTGATGGGCAACATCGCCACCCTCCAGCCCGCGCTCAGCCCCACGCTCTGGACATCGATCGCCACCGGCAAGCGCCCCTACAAACACGGCATCCTCGGCTTTTCCGAGCCCGATCCCGTCACCGGCGGCATCCGCCCGATCACCAACCTTTCGCGCAAGACCAAGGCGGTCTGGAACATCCTCAACCAAGAGGGGAAGAACACCATCACCGTCGGCTGGTGGCCGTCCAATCCCGCCGAGCCGCTCAGCCACGGCGTGATGGTTTCCGACGACTACCAGAAGGCCCAAGGCGGCAGCTATGACCCGGAAACTTGGCCGCTCAAGCCGGAGACCATCCACCCCGAGCGGCTTGTCCGCCACCTCAAGGACCTGCGCTTCCACCCCGCAGAGCTGTCGGAAAACGACCTGCGGCCCTTCCTGCCTGGCCTCGACGGCATGGAGCGCGAGGACTTGGACAAGGCGGAGAAGGACCCGCGCGTCCAGTCGCTCGCCAAGATCATCGCCGACTGCACCAGCGTCCACTCCGCCGCCACCGCGCTGATCCAGAACGAGCCGTGGGACCTGATGTGCGTTTACTACGATGCCATCGACCACTTCGGCCACGCGTTCATGAAGTACCACCCGCCGCAGCGGCCGCAGGTGAACGATTGGGATTACCGCGTCTTCAACCACTGCGTGGAAATGGGCTATGTCTATCACGATGCCATGCTCGGCTGCCTGCTGGATCTGGCGGGTGACGACGCCACCGTGATCCTGATGTCCGACCACGGCTTCCACCCGGACGACCTGCGGCTGAGCAACATCCCGCGCGAGCCCGCCGGCCCGGCCGCGGAGCACCGCCAGTTCGGCATCTTCGCTGCCAAGGGCCCCGGCATCCGCCAGGACGGGCGCATTTACGGCGCCAGCCTCATCGACGTCTGCCCGACCTTGTTGCACCTCTTCGGCCTGCCGGTGGGCGAGGACATGGATGGCAAGGTGCTCGTCAACATCTACGAAAACCCGCCGCAGGAAATCGTGCGCATCCCCAGCTGGGACGCGGTGCCCGGCGACCACGGCATGCACCCGCCGGACAAGCAGATCTCCGCCGCCGATTCCAAGGCCGCGCTCGAGCAACTCGTCGCCCTCGGCTACATCGAGGAGCCCGATGCTGACCAGTCCAAGGCTATCGAGCAAACCGTCCGCGAGCTCGACTACAACCTCGCCCAAGCATGGATCGACGGCGGCTACTACGCCGAGGCTGTGACTATTCTCGAGCGCCTCTACCAGAAGTGGCCCATGGAGCACCGCTTCGGCTTCAAGCTTGCCAGCTGCTACCAAAGCCAGGGCCGCACGGCAGAGCTGCGCGCCATGGTCACCACCGTCTGTGAACGCCGGATGCAGGAAGCCAGCGAAGCCATCGCCTCCCTCCAAGAGCTCAAGCTCGGTGACGAGGAAGTCCAGAAGGCGGAAAAGGAACGCGTCGAGGCGATGACCGACAAGGAGAAGGAAAAATTCGGCCACGAGCGCCGCGAGCTGCTCGCCAAATCCCGCCCGAACCTCTTCGCCCTGCGCCACATGGAGGCTGCGGTCGACCTCGCGGAAAAAAACTACGAGGACGCCCTCGCCAAGCTCGAACAACTCGACAGCGACTTTGGCGCGCGCCGCAACGCCCTCACCCTGCGCGGCGAGGTGCTGCAACGGCTCCAGCGCTGGGACGATTCGCGCGCCGCCTTTGAGGAAGCGCTCGCCCTCGATACCGACGCTCCCGGGCCGCTGATGGGCATGGCTCGTGCCGCCCTGGCCGCGCGGGACTTCGAGGCCACCATCCAGCACGCCCGCAGTTCGCTCGGCCTGCTCTATTTCCAGCCGAAGGGCCACTACCTGCTCGGCCTCGCCCACTACCGCCTCGGCGAGCTGGCGGCGGCCAAGGACGCCTTCCTCACCTCCGTGACCATGGCGCCCTTATTTGCCGCTGGCTTTCGGATGCTCGGCCAGATCGCCCGTTTCGAGCACGATGCCAGGGGCCAGAGCGAATACGCGCTGCGGCTGCGCCATTCCCGCGAGCAACTCGTCGCGCTGCGGGATTCCAAATTCGCCGAGCTCCAGCAGCTCACCGCCCGCCCGCTGCACGGCGGCGACGACCCGGAAACCCGCCCCATGCCCGAGCTTCAGCCGCGCCCGGACGCCCTCGCTGGCGTGGCCCCTGAAGAACTCATCACCCTCGTTTCCGGCCTGCCGCGCTCGGGCACCTCGCTGATGATGCAGTTGCTGGAAGCCGCCGGCCTGCCCGCTTTCACCGACGGCCGCCGCCAAGCGGACGACTCCAACCAAAACGGCTACTACGAGCACGACCAAGTCGCCGCCCTGCTCACCAGCCCCGATAAAAGCTGGCTCGCCGGAGCCCGCGGCCACTCGCTCAAAGTCGTCGCCCCCCTGCTCGCCGCCCTTCCTCTGAAAATTCAAAATTCAGAATCCAACATTCAAAATCTCCACTACCGCGTGCTCTTCATGGAGCGGGAGATGGAAGAAATCCTCGAGAGTCAGGACAGCATGCTCACCCGCCTCGGCAAGCCCACCCATCCCGGCGCGGACATCGCCAAGGCCTACCGCCAGCAGGTCAGCCACGCCAAGACCTGGCTCACCGGTCGCGGCATCCCGGCGATGAGCGTCTCCTACGCGGATCTCGTCCATCGCCCGGACGAGGCGCTGCCGCCACTCGCCGCCTTCCTCGGCGTGCCGGAGAAACTCGCCGCCATGCGCGCCGTCATCGATCCCACCCTCCACCGCGCCCGCAGCGGCGCTGGAACGGCCACCGCATCAACGTGAGCCACGAACCCCTCTCACCACTAGCGGCGACCGCTGACGGGAGCTAAACAAAAACGTAAAAATACAAACATCAAAAATATGACAACGAAAATGAAACGACAGGGATCCACCGAATTACCACGCTTCGCCGTGGGGGCACTCGCCATCGCGGGTGCGTCCGCAGCCAACGGGGCGACGGTGCAGATCACGTTTGCCAACAACGTGATCAGCACGCTAACCGGAGCGGTTTCGTTCAACGGCGACCTAACCGGGGACCTCAAAGCCGATGTCACGGGATTTTATAATGGGCGACAAGCCGGGATTATGGCCACCTTCCTCATGGGGGGGTCGACGTTGGGGCGCGGTAGTCGGACATTCTGGAGGTCGGAGTATAACACATTCACGTACGGAAGAGCCTTCGTGAAGGGTGTTGCGGATGGATGGTCGAACAAACGGGGCCTAGTATCCTTAACCTTCAAGGACAACCGAATCAACGGGAACGTGCCAACAGCCGCATGGGTGGACCTCGAAGCTTGGGGAACAGAGAGTGGACCTGAGTCCGGAAAGGTGCGAATTCACCGCTTGATCTTCGATAACGCGAGCACGACCGCGCCCACCGGCCTTACCAAGTCGAGCACTGGCATCACTGAATGGTCGGCGGTGCCCGAGCCCTCCAGCCTCGGTCTTCTAGCACTCGGTGCCGGTGGCCTGCTCGCCCGCCGTCGCCGTCAGGCAGCTTGAACGATTGATCTTTGCCGAGGGGCGATGCTGCAAATGCTGCGTCGCCCCTTTGCTGTTACCTAGGAGGCCGGTCGCCGCTGGCAGCGGCTTTGACTCTTGCCACGGACCGCGCCACCTAGGATGAGTGGGAAAGAGGACTCAAAGCGGAAACCCGAATCGATGATTGGAAAGGCCGTCTTTAATGGTCCTGTTCGCCATGCTTCGCGGCTGATTTGGCTCGGTTCGGGCCGCGTGTGCAGTGCCTGAGCACCGAAAATCAAGACGAGCTCGCACGAAGCCACAAAGGCACGAAGGATTGAAGCCAAATCCTCCACCCCCATCGTGGTCTCGTGGCTTCGTGTGAGAATTTCTGTGCCGTCGGGCGTTTTGCCCTTGGGTGCGGAAGTGGTTGCTCGACTTGGGGTGCGTGTTGCCATGCCGGAACCGGTGTGAGAAAGCTTATGAAAGCCGCGAGAATCTTGATGCAGGCCGTGAGAATCTTGACGAAAGCGGATGGGTGGGCTCAGAGCGGGTGCTGTTTGGCGGTGCTCTAGCTGATTGCTTATAAGAGTTTTGCACAGGAATTGCGCGGGCGGCGGGAGTACGCGGCTGAGGAGCCGGGACACTCTTGTCCCGTTTTGATCGGTGCGATGCTGTGGAAGAAACGACAGGAGTGTCGTCACTCCTAATTAAAAGCGCCGCGGGTATTCGCCGTGCAGCTGCTGGTGGATTGAGGCGATTCGGAGATCGCCGGGCCATGGTTCTTGCCACGGACGGCGAAAACAGGCTACCGTGCATCGTGGAAAAATCCGAAGACGACATCGAGCGCGTGGGGTATCCGAACGATGCGTTTTTCAAGGACGTGTTCTCGCAGCCGCCGCACGCGATCGCGTTTTTCAAGACCCGCCTGCCGCCAGCGATTGTGGCTCAGGTCGATTGGCCGTCGCTCAGGGTGTTGCCGAGTTCGTTTGTGAAGTCGGGCTTGCAGCAAGTGCAGTCGGATTTGTTGTTTGCGGTAAACATCGGCGGGCGAGATGTGCGGCTGTACCTGCTGTTCGAACACCAAAGCACGGTCGATTCGACAATGCCAATGCGGCTGCTCGGCTACATCGCGGAGATTATCTTCAAGCACCACAAGTCGCACGGCCTGCCGCTGCCGCCGGTCCTGCCGTTTGTCTTCCACCAAGGGCCAGAGCGCTGGAACGTTTCGACCGCGTTCGAGGATTTGTTTCAGCTGCCCGAAAATCTGGCGGGGCTGTTGCCGTTTTTGCCAAAGTTTCGCCACGCGCTGCTCGACCTGACACGCTATGATCCGGAGCAGGATCAGGACGAATCACAACTGCGCTGCGTGATGCAGCTGATGAAGCTGGCGCGCAAACGACAGCTGTCGCGGTTTTTCGATTGGTTAGTCGGGACCGCCGCCGAGGCTTTGCCCGAAGGTCTTTTGAAGACAATCCTGCTCTATGCCTTGCACAGCGACAGTGACCTTGACGTGGAAAAAATCTACCATAAGCTATCCCCTAACCCCAAACTGAAAAACAACGCCATGTCTGTCGCCGAAAAACTGATTGCCGAAGGCCTTGAAAAGGGGCTGGAAAAGGGACTCAAAAAAGGCCGCGTCGAAGGCATGGAAAAGGGGATCGAAAAGGGGATCGAAAAGGGCCTTTGGATTGGCAAGATCCAGACTTTGGAGGATTTTCTCGAAATGGTCCCGAGCCCGGGTGAGGTGCTCGATCTGCTCAGCGTCGCGGAGTTGGAGGCGATGCACCAAGGCTTGCACCGCGAGTACGAACGGCGCTTTAAGCGGCGCTGAGGGTTTTGTTGAAATAGCTTGTGTGCCAGCTCCCTTGGCCACGCGAGTCGGCGAGCCCGGCCGATGGGAATCGAAGAACACCACGCGTTGCTTCGAGTAAACCGTGTGTTACCTCGAGTAAACCGTGTGTTACCTCGAGTAAACCGTGCGTTACCTCGAGTAAATCGCGTGTTACCTCGAGTAAATCGTGTGTTACCTCGAGTAAATCACGTGTTACCTTGAGTAAACCGTGTATTACCTCGAGTAAATCGCGTGTTACCTCGAGTAAACCGTGTGTTACCTCGAGTAAATCATGTGTTACCTCAAGTAACACCTGCGTTACCTTGAGTAAATCGCGTTTTACCTCGAGTAACACGTGCCGTTACCTTGGGTAAATCGTGTTTTTCCTAAGGAAGAAAGGAAGGCGGGACTTGTTCGCGCTGGGCGGCGGGGGGGAGGGCGCTGCTGGCGAATGTGATGACGGCACCAATGCCGGCGGCGTGGTCGCCACCGAGGCGGGGTTCGACGGCGAGCACGGGGAAACGATAGCGGGCGCGGAAGCGCAGCCAGCGGCTGATGCCATAGGCGATGAACAGCGCGCCAAAACCAAGGCCGGCGGGTGGGGCGAGTTTAATCGCTTGATCGCGGATCTTGAGGAGCTTGGCCTCTTTGGCCGCGTCTTTGGCTTTTTTCTCGGTGTTGGGGCTGATGACGGGCGGGGCGTCGCTGACCACGGGCTGGCCAAAGGCGGTTTGCTCCATCCAGTAGAGGCGGATCGACATTTGGGCGCAGAATCGTTCGAGCTGCTCGGGCGCGGTGGGCTTGGTGGCGGCCTGCATGGCCGAACTTTCCAGTGCGCGGTGCTGATCGGCCGGGGTGATCTTGGCCGCCAGCGATGGGCTGAGCTGGAGGGTGGCGCGATCTGCGGCGCCTAGCGGGTAGATGACGATGGCGGCTGGGCGACCGGTGGCGAAGTGGCGCCCGGCCAGTGTTTCCACCCCGCTGCTGGCGGGGAAGGTCTGGTCCTTGGCAATGAGGTAGACGTAGAGGTCGATCGCGGAATCGTTGGCGTGGCCGTTGAGGAATAGGAGCCGGTCTTGGTGCTCCGCCGCGCTGAGCAGATTCTGGGGATCGATGAGGAAGGATTTCGGCCGCTCCTTGAAGTAGGCGGGGAGAAATTTTTCGGCGATCTCGCCAGCGGGCCGCGGTGGCTCGGCGATTTGTTCGAGCTTGGGCGGTTCGGGTGGCGGGGTATGCGTCTTGGTTTTGGCCCACGCAGGGGCGATGGCCAGCAGCAAGATGACGGCGGCGAGTGTGCAGCGGGTTTTCACTGGGCGGCCTCCGTGGTTTCGATTTCCGGCGATGCCGTGTGGTGGACGATGTTTCCCCGCTGGGTGGTCAGTCCGACTTTGCGGGCGAAGGATTCGGGCGCACGGCGGGCTTGGCGGCTGCGCTTGTGCAGGATTTCGTCCAGGTGGCTCAGGCACTTGACGATGCCGTCGGCGTAGCGTCCTTCCAGCCAGTGGGCGTGGCCGCGGGCGAGGCAGGCAAAGGTGTCGGATTCATCGAGGTAGGGGTCGAGCAAGTAACCGAAGACGATGCCGGCGGCCTTGGACTCGGGGTCGATGTTCAGCAGGATGCCGGCGGCGTTGGATTTTTCCGCAGGCAGGTCATTGATGGTCGCGCGATTGAGCAGCCAGAAGCCGAATCGGCGGAGGTCGGCGACTTCGCCAACCGAGCCGGTGTAGACCGCGACGAAGAGCTGGGGAAAGCGGCGGGCGATTTTTCCCATCGCCGCCCCGACTCGCTCGCGATCCTTGCGGCGCAGAACGCCGGCGCTATCGGTCAGGCAGCTGATGCGGATGGCCTCATGGCCGAAAACGGCGTCGGCATCGGCAAGCGTGAATCCACAATGCGGGCAGGACGCCGCAGCTCGGTGGATTCGCTGGACACAACGCGGGCACTTCATCATGCGATGGAGTTTTTTTAGGAAGGAGAGCGGGGCCCGTCAAAGCGAATCCTTGGAAAAAGGCGCGCATTCCCATTCGCTCTCAGTTCGAGTCGACCAAACGTGGGGCATGGAGTGGGAATTTGGGTCGGGGATTTTATGGCTCGAATAATTTTCCAGGCTTGGCAGATTGCGGCGTGGATTTGTTTTCGAAACCCAGAACGGCCGAGGAAAAAGCGCTTTCGGTGACGCAGTTGCTGCGGCGGATGAAGAATCTGTTGGAGGTGCAGATCGGCGAGGCATGGGTGGAGGGCGAGGTTTCGAATTTGCGGAAACAAGGCAGCGGGCATTGGTATTTTTCGCTGAAGGATGAGGGGGCGCAGATTTCGTGTGCGATGTTTGGCGCGCGCAAGCGACCGGGCGCAGAGGTGCTGGAGGACGGCGCGAAGGTGCGGGTGTTTGCCGAGGCGAGTGTGTATGAGGCGCGCGGCCAGTTGCAGATCATCGTGCAGAAGGCAGAACGCGCGGGGGCGGGGGATTTGCAGGCGCGCTTCGAGGCGTTGAAGCGGAAACTGCAGGCGGAGGGGCTTTTCGATGCGGATCGCAAACGGGCGATTCCGCCGTTTCCGCGGACGATCGGGTTGATTACCTCGGGGACGGGGGCGGCGCTTCAAGATATGCTGAACGTGCTGACGCGGCGCGCGCCGTGGGTGCAGCCGGTGTTGTTTCCGGTCCGGGTGCAGGGCCGCGGGGCGGAGTTGGAAATCGCGCAGGCGATCGAAAAGATGGGTCGGCCAGAGGCATACGGCTACCCGCGCTGCGATGTGTTGATCGTCGGTCGCGGCGGCGGCTCGATCGAGGACTTGTGGAATTTTAATGAAGAAGTGGTGGCGCGGGCGATCGCGGCTTGCCCGATTCCGATCATTTCGGCGGTGGGTCACGAAATCGATTTTACGATCGCCGACTTTGTCGCGGACCTGCGCGCACCCACGCCGAGTGCTGCGGCCGAGCTGGCGGTGGCCGATGGCGCGGAGTTGTTAGCGCGCCTGGCACAGCTTCGTCGGCGAATGGTGCGCGTCACCCGCGAGCGTTTGATGCGCTCGCAGCTGGCGGTGGACGCCCTCAAACGCGGCGTTTTGCAACGCGACGGCGAGCGGTTGTTGCGCGAGTCGGTCATGCGGCTGGATTCCGCGCGCGGACAGCTGGCCCAGGCGACGCGCGCTTCGTTGGATGCCTGCGCCGTGCGATTGAACGAGGCGCGCGCACGCCACCGTGCCTATCATCCTGCTAGAGTGTTAGAGCGCCGCGTCGAAGCGGTGGCCAATCTGCGACTGCGTTTCGAACGGGCGGGTCACGACGTGATCGAGCAAAAGGCGGAGCGGATCGGCCGGCTGCGCGGACTGCTGCGCACCCTCGGGCCGGAGTCCGCGTTTCAACGCGGCTTTTCCATCACCCTCGGGCCCGATGGCAAAATCGTCACCTCCGCAGCGGCGTTGAAAGCGGGCGACGTGATGCGCACCAAGTTCGCCGACGGCGAAACGCTGAGCACCGTGAACGGCTAAGGAGTAGGGACACTCCTGTCCCTTCTTAAACCTCCCCGCGCAGATTCTCGATCGCCTCGCGCAAATCTTCGGCGCTGACGGTGTTGATCACCTTGGCGCTGCCGAGCGCGTCTAACACCACAAAGCGAATCGCCCCGGCGGAGAACTTTTTATCCTTCGCCAGTTTTTCCATGATCGTTTCCGTGGCGATCGATTGGGGGAGGACGAGTGGCAGATGATAGAACTCTAACAAACGAATCACTTTCGCACTGTCTGCGGCGGAGAATCCGGCGTGGCGTTCGGAGAGAAAGAGCGCGGCGCGGATTCCCAGCGAGATCGCCTCGCCGTGAAGCATTTCGCCGTACGGCACAGCGGCCTCGATGCCGTGGCCGATGGTGTGGCCGAAGTTGAGCAGGGCGCGGATGCCGAGCGTCTCATGTTCGTCGGCCTCGACCACGCGCGCTTTGATGGCGATGTTTCGGGCGATCAGATCGGCGGGCACGTCGCGGCCCGCTGGGTCGAAGGCGGCGAGATCGTCGAGCATCGCCGCGTCGCGAATTGCTGCGTGTTTGATGGCTTCGGCGAAACCTTCGCGGAACTCGCGGTCGGGTAGGGTCCGCAGGGTTTCGGGATCGACGAGGACCAGACGCGGCTGATGAAAGACGCCGATGAGGTTTTTGCCCTCGCCCACATTGACGCCGGTTTTGCCGCCGACGGATGAATCGACCTGCGCCACGATGGTGGTGGGGATCTGCACGAAGGGAATGCCGCGATAGAAAATGGATGCCACAAAACCGGCCAAATCGCCGACCACGCCGCCACCGAGGGCGATCACCAATGATTTGCGGTCGTGACCGGCGCGGATCATTTCCCGGCACAGCGACTCCGCCTGGCTCATCGATTTCGAGGCTTCGCCCGCCGCCACGGTGTGCAAGGTGGGTTTGAATCCGGCGGCTTCGAGTGAGGCGATGAGCGCACCGCTGTGGAGACGTGCCACCGTTTCATCGCTCAAGATCGCGGCGCGCAAGCCCGATAGGCCCGCGTTACAGATGGCTTCGCCCGCTTGGCCGAGCAGGCCGGGTTCGACGAGGACAGGGTAAGCGCGGTCAGCGAGATCGACTTGGACGGAAGGCATGGGCGGAGCATGAAATAACTGCCGCGCATGTCCAGATCATCTGGGCAGCGGCCTAACGGTGCTTCGGCGCGAGCAGGCCGTACTTCGGGCTGAAGAGATAAGCGGCAATGAAAAGCAGCCCGAGCACGATGACGATCGCCGGGCCGGGGGCGATTCCAAATTTACCCGACAGCAAAACCGCAGCGATCGAACCGACTCCGCCGATGAGTCCGCCGCCCCAGAACAGCGCGGAAGTCCGGTCGGTTAGCAGCGACACCGTCGCCGCAGGTGTGACCAGCAGGCCGACGGAAAGCACGCAGCCGACCGCTTGGAGCGATGAAACAAGGGCTAACACCAGCAGCGTGAAAACCAAATATTGCATCGTCTTCACCGGAACCCCCTGCGCGGCGGCGACGTTCGGTTCAAACAAGGTTAGTAGAATCGGCCGCATGAGCAGATTGGTGATCAGCAAAGTGAAGGTGCCGATGGCGAAGGCGATCCACATGTCCGCATTGCCCACTGCGATGATGTCGCCGAAGAGCCAGTGCTCTAACTCCTGACGCGTGTCGAGTTTCGGCAACAGGGCGATGCCTGCGGCAAAAGCGGCGGTGTAGAGGACGGCCAAGGCGGTGCCTTGCTCCACGCGGTTGCCGCGCGCGACAGCCACCGAACCGAGGCCAACCAGCAGCGCAGCAAACATCGCCCCGAGGAAAGCGTTCCACTGGCTGAGGGCTCCGGTGAGAAAGATGCCCAGCGCGATGCCGGGCAGCATCGTGTGTGACAGCGCTGAAACGGACAGCGCGTTGCGCCGCAGGACCACAAAGCCACTGAAGAACCCGTTGGCAAAACCGATGAAGCCGGCGGTGGCGAGCGCCCGCTGATAGAATGGATTGGTGAGCAGATCGATTTCCATGAGTTAGGGGCGGGTGGCCGGTTCGCGGAAGGTGCGGTCGATCAACTCGGGTGTGAGAATTTCCGTCACTGGGCCGAATGCCACTGGCCGCGTCGCCAGGACCAAGGCTTCGTCGAATAGCAGTGGTACGGTGTTGAGGTCGTGATGCGAAGCGATGACCAGCCGACCTTCGTGGGCGAGCTTCGCTAACAAATCACCCAGCAGCTGCGAGGCATTGCGATCCAGTCCGGTGAACGGCTCGTCTAACAATAATACGTGCGCCTCCTGCGCCAGCGCGCGGGCGAGGAAAGTCCGCTGCTGCTGCCCACCGGAAAGCTCGCGGATCTGGCGGTCTTGCAGATCGGTCAGCGCCAGAGATTCCAGCGCGCGGTCGACTGCTGCCGTGTCATCGGCGGAAAACTTTCGCCACCAGCCGGTTTGCGGGTAGCGGCCCATTTCGACCAGCCCGCGCACGGTGATCGGGAATGACCAGTCGACTTCTTCGCGCTGCGGCAGGTAGGCGAACTCGCGCGACCACTTTTTCACCGCGGTGCCCCGCCAGAGGATCGTTCCGCTGCTGCGCGGGACCAGCCCGGCGATGGCTTTGAGCAGAGTGCTTTTGCCCGCGCCGTTCGGACCGATCAGGGCCACGCGGTTGCCGCAGGAAGTCGCCAAGGAAACGTTTTCCAGCGCCAGCACCCGCCGGTACGAGACCGTCAGGTTTTCGATCACCAGCTCGTGGTGGTGCCCGTGGTGGGCGCAACATTCGTGGTGAGGCTCAATCATTCAGCGGCGGGAAAGGGGAGTTCGATGAAATCGTCGATGTCTCCGGCGGCATCAAAAACGTGGGTCAAGGTCTCCTGCCCGGGAGCCTCCAGGGTCAGCTTGGCAAAGCGGTGTTCGCCAACCAGTGTTGGATTTTGCCAGTGGACGACCAGCGCGACCCGCGGGTTCTTCGGGTCGATTTCGAGGATCCCCGAAATCGGCGGGTCGGCGGCCAAGCGGACGGCGTTCACCTCAATCTCCGTGGCGGGCGCCGAGAGCAACAGACGAAAGGGAACAGCTTGGGTCGCGGGCTTCGCTTGATCCGCCGCCGCCGATTGCTCCGGCAGGCTGCCGCTGTTTTTCACCGAGGTCAGGCGCACCAAGCCTAAACCTGTCAGCGCCAACATCAGGCAAAGCAGGATAAATCGGACAATCGGGGAGCCGCGCACGACGGGAAATTGTTCCGGCTCGGTTCAACTTGCAAGAAACTTGCAGCCACCAGACAAGAGGTGGCGGGCTTGAGCCGGGTAGGGGAGCGGCCGCTAGACGCGCTGGGGATTCAGTTGTGGGGAATATTCCAGACTCGGGGACGCGCCTCAGGTTCTTTTCGGTTTTTCTTCGCATTCGCCTTTCTGGCGGTTTGTTCCTTAAAAAAGGCGAGCCACTCTTCATTGTAGTGGTCAACCCAATTGATTTCGAAGCGGCCAAACCAGGGTTTCCGCGGCTCGTGGCAGACCGACTTGGAGGATTTTGAGTGGGTTCTCTGGGGCTTAACGGCCTGCGACCGATTGCGATAGGGGGCGTGGAGGGGTGCATTCATGGTGTTAGTTACTTTTTCAGTGATAATTGATCATCGGTAATAGGTACATCCGGGCATGTTCAAATTCCACTTGTTTTCTCATCGTTTTTTCGATCTCTCTCGCCATTCCGATTCCCCTCGTTTTTTCATATCTGCCAAAATGATTAAATCGTTCGTTTGACAATTCGGTTTCATTGATCTGACTTGGTGTCACGTATGCGTGAAATGACAGTTCCTGAATCCGGGCCGAAGCGGAAATTGTTCGATGTTGCTCAGCAATTGCTTGCCGCAAAGGGTTTTGAATTGGTCTCGGTGCGCGATATCACCCAAGCAGCGGAGATGAATGTGGCGGCCGTCAATTACCACTTCGGCAGCCGCGATGGTCTGCTCAGCCTGGTGATGTACCACCACATCATGCCGCTCAACGAGGAGCGTCTGGCGCGACTTGAAACGGTCGATCGAAAAGGGGCGGGAAAATCGGCCGCGCTGGAGGAAATCATCGATGCCTGGGTGCGGCCACTGGTCAATCAGGCGCGCCATTCCGGGTTGTCTGAACAATCGTTTCATCAGCTCGTTGGGAAAATATTTTCCTTACAAAATAAAGATTTTCCGGCAGCCATCCAGGATTCAATCCAGCAAGTGGCTGACCGCTTCACGCGTTCGTTGGTCAAGGCGCTGCCAACGGTCGTTTCGGAGGATCTCAACGCGCGGTTTCATTTCATGACCGGAGGCTTGATTCATCTGCTGCTGAATCCTCCGTCGCAGCAAGCCTCGACGATCGAGGCGACGCTGGGCCGTTTCATTCGTTTTGCCGCCGCCGGATTGCGCGAGGGCACGGAGACCGAGGCACCGGCGAAAAAGGGACCGCAGGCGACGTTTGATTTTTGACGCGTTTTTCGCAACCGCAAGCGGCCGACAATCACATCTTGACCCGCGCGGCTTCACGTTCTACGTAAGCCGCGTATGGGATTTGACACACTTGGGCTCTCTGCAGCCGTTCTGGAAGCCATTGAGGAATCCGGTTATACCACGCCAACGCCGATCCAGGCGCAGGCCATTCCGCTGATTCTCGAAGGACGCGACCTGATTGGTGCCTCCCAAACGGGTACCGGCAAGACCGCAGCCTTTGCACTGCCTAGCCTTTCGAAAATCGAAAAACTCGGCAAGCCGCAGATTCTCGTGCTCGAGCCGACCCGCGAGCTCGCCCACCAAGTGGCCGAACAATTCGAAAAATACGGCAAACACACCGGCCTCAAAGTCGCCCTGCTCTACGGTGGCGTCGGCCTCGGTGCCCAGTCCGAACAACTCGCTGCCGGTGCCGACATCGTCGTCGCCACCCCCGGCCGCCTCGTCGACCACTTCTACCGCACCACCATGCGCTTCGGCGAAATCAAGGTGCTCATCCTCGACGAAGTCGACCGCATGCTCGACATGGGTTTCCTCCCCCAAGTCCGCAAAATCGTCAACCTCTGCCCGTGGGAAGGCCGCCAGACCCTCTTCTTCTCGGCCACCATGCCGCCGGCGATCCAAACCTTCGCCCAATGGTGCCTCACCGATCCGCAAAGCATCGAAATCGCCCGCACCTCCATCCCGACCAGCGTCACCCACGCCTTCTACCCGGTCGCCATGGACCAGCGCGACGAACTGCTCCTGGAGCTGCTCAAGCAAACCGATTACCACTCGGTGATGATCTTCACCCGCACCCGCAAGGAGGCCGACCAGCTCACCTCGTTGATCAAATCGACCGGCCAGCCCAAGGTCGCCGCCATGCACTCCGACATCAACCAAGTCGACCGCATGAAAGCCCTCGCCGGTTTCAAGGCCGGTGACTACGAAATCCTCGTCG
>CAJXYV010000067.1 GCA_913063525.1 uncultured Verrucomicrobiota bacterium | reverse complement strand
TGTTGATGAGCTCCATGATGACGACGGTCTTGCCGACGCCGGCACCACCGAACATCCCGCCCTTACCACCCTTGAGCAGTGGGCAGATCAGGTCGATGACTTTGATGCCCGTTGGAAGAACTTCGGTGTTGGCCGATTGCTCGGTCAGCTTCGGCGCTGGGCGATGGATCGCGGAGCGGAAGGACGCATCGGCGAGCGGCAGATTTTCATCCACCAAGTCGCCCGTCACGTTGAAGATCCGGCCGAGAACTTGTTTGCCGACGGGCACCGAGATCGGTTGGCCGAGGTCGACCAGCGCCATTCCGCGCTTGAGACCATCCGTGGTGGACATGGCGACTGCGCGCACCCAGCCGTCACCGAGGTGCTGCTGAACTTCGAGCACGAGCTTCGTATCCACACCGTTGAGGATGTATTGGATCTCCAATGCGTTGTAGATTTCAGGCAATTTGGTTGCCTTGGAGAAGTCGGCGTCGATAACGGCGCCGATGATCTGGACGATAGTTCCTTGGTTGCTCATGGGAAAAAAGGGCTGGTGGTCAGGTTTCTGTTATTAAAAAGTAGATTCAGGATTTGGATCACTCCATCGCCTTCATTGCAGTCGTGATTTCGAGAAGCTCGGAAGTAATCGCTCCTTGTCGAAGCTTGTTATATTCGAGCGTGAGTTCCTTGATGAACTTCTTCGCGTTGTCGGTGGCCGCTTTCATGGCGACCATGCGTGCGGAGTGTTCCGAAGCGCGCGCCTCCACGAGGGCTTGGAACACTTGGAAATTGACATAAAGGGGAAGGATCGAGCTCAACACGTCCGCAGGCGATGGCTCAAACAAGAAATCGTTCGTGGTCTCAACGTCGCTATGATTGGCAGGCGTGACGACTGGCAGTAGCTGCATCACTTCCGGCACTTGGGTCATGGTATTGACGAAGCGCGTGAAAGCCACGGAGACTTTGTCATAGTTGCCAGCGATGAACTGCTTGGACAACAGAGCCGCGATCGCACGAGCGTCGGCGAACGGAACCGGATCCTTCACCGAGAAGTCAGCGACGATCTTGCGGTCCTGCTTTTCCATCATGATGCGGAACTTGCGGCCCACGGTCACATAGTCGGCATCCGCCGAAACCTGACTGCGAATGGCACGAGCCAAGTTGGTATTGATCGGGCCGCAAAGGCCTTTGTCGGTGGAGATCACCAGAACCAGTTCGCGACTGCCGGTGCGCTTATCGAGCAGCACATGGGTTGCTTCGCTGAAGCCTTCGCTGATGTCTTGGAGGACACCATTGAGTTTTTTGGAATAATCACGACCCGCCAGAGCTTGGTCCTGAGCCTTCTTCATCTTGGCTGCAGCGACAAGCTGCATCGCGCGGGTGATTTGCGCGGTGTTTTTAACCGACTTGATGCGTCGACGGATGTCGCGAAGGTTGGCCATGGTAGATGGGGTAGGAGGTTAGTGGCTAGAGGTTATGAGTGCGGAATCATTGCCGACGCCTCCAACCTCTAACGTCTAACGAAATTGATTATTTCCAGGATTTCTTGAAGTCTTCGATGCCGAGTTTGACTGCATCGACCATCGTCGCGTCCTTTTTAAGGTCCGGCTTTTCATTGCGGATCTTGTCGAGGAGTTCGCCCTTGCGGGTGTTGAAGAAATCACCGAGTCCATGCTGGAAGCGCTTCACGTCGGCGACGGCAACGTCGTCGAAGTAACCATTCTGCATCGCAAAGAGATAGATCGACTCCATCTCCATGGCCAGCGGGCTGTATTGGTTTTGCTTGAAGAGTTCAACAATCCGGGCACCACGATCGAGCTTCTTCTTGGTGGAAGCATCGAGGTCGGAGCCGAACTGAGCGAAGGCTTGAAGTTCGCGGTATTGAGCGAGGTCGAGTTTGGTGGTACCAGCGACCGACTTGATCGTCTTGGTTTGGCAGGCGGAACCCACGCGGGACACCGAAAGACCGACGGAAATCGCAGGGCGAATGCCTTGATAGAAAAGGTCGGTTTCCAGATAGATCTGACCGTCGGTGATGGAGATCACGTTCGTAGGGATGTATGCGGAGACGTCGCCGGCTTGGGTTTCGATGATCGGCAGTGCGGTCAACGAACCGCCACCCGCTGCTTCCGAAAGGCGGGCGGAACGCTCGAGCAACCGGGAGTGGAGATAGAACACGTCACCTGGATAAGCTTCGCGGCCGGATGGGCGGCGAAGGATCAGCGAAACTTGGCGGTAAGCAACGGCGTGCTTGGAAAGGTCATCGAACACGATCAAGCAATCCTTGCCTTGATCCATGAAATACTCGGCGATCGAGCAGCCCGCATAAGGAGCGAGGTACTGCATGGCTGCGGCGTCCGAAGCGGAAGCGGAAACAATGGTGGTGTATTCCATCGCGCCAGCGTCTTCGAGAATCTTTTGGATCCGTGCGACGTTGGAAAGCTTCTGGCCGATGGCGACGTAAATGCAATACATCGGCTTGTGGTTTTGCAGTTTGCCGTTTTCCGCTGCCTTGTTTTGTTGGGCTTGGGAAATGATGGTGTCCACGGCGATGGTGGTCTTGCCCGTGGCACGGTCACCAATGATCAACTCGCGCTGACCGCGGCCAACGGGGATCATCGCGTCGATCGACATGATACCCGTTTGAACCGGAACGGAAACGGATTTGCGCTTGATGATACCAGGCGCGATTTTCTCCATCGGGTAGTAGGCGGAGGCAACGATGTCGCCCTTGCCGTCGATGGCTGCGCCGAGAGCGTTGACCACGCGACCGAGAACGGCTTCGCCAACAGGAACGGAGAGAAGTTTGCCAGTCGTGCGGCATTGGTCGCCTTCCTTGACAGCGGAATAGTCGCCGAGGAGCACCACGCCGACTTCGCTTTCTTCAAGGTTGAGAGCCATACCGGTGACGCCGCCACCGAATTCGATCATCTCGTTGAGCATGACGTCGGAGAGACCTTCGACCTTGGCCACGCCGTCGCCGACTTGGCGGACAGTGCCGACGTTAGTTTTTTCGACGGACGCGGTGATGCCGGCGATCTGTTGTTCGAGTTCCTGGAGGATGCTGCTCATAAGAAAGGTTTGCTAGGGATCAGTGTTCGGTTTTCAGCAAGATGAAAAAATTAGAATGCGTTGGCGAGGCGTTCGATGCGACCTTGAACGGAACCATCGAAAACATCGTTGCCCACGCGGATGCGCAGGCCTCCCAGAAGTGCGGGAGAGATTTGATATTGGACCACCAGATCGGGGCCGTATTGTTTCGCGAGACCGGCGACGACGCGCTGGCGAGTGGAGTCGTCGATTTCGACCGCACTTTCCACAGTCACCTCGCGGCGCTCAAGCTCAAGACGGGTCAAGCGCTGGATCGCTGCAAGGATCGCCTTGTAGTCGCGCGGCTTGGCTTCGACCAAACGAGCAATCACCGTGCGAAGCTTCGACTCATCGAAGCGCTCAGCCGTCTGGCATAGGCCAAACAAGCGACGAGCGGAGGCGGCAGCGGTCTTGGAAATCTTCATGGAAAAGAGGTAAAGAAAATTGGAGATCAGCCCTCGACCTTGGCGAGCGCGTCTTCATTGATCCGCTTCTGGTCTTCAGCAGACAGGATCTTACCCGTGACTTGCGAAGTGGTTGCGGCGACGAGGCGGCCGAACTCGCGCTTCAACTCGGAGCTGAGGCGTTCGCGGTCTGCCTTGGCAGCGGCTTCAGCCTTTGTTAGAATCTGTTGGGCTTGGGAAATCGCCTCTTGGGATTTCTGCTCGGTGAAGGCGTGGGCACCTTCTTTGGCCTCGTTGATCAGGCGAACGGCCTCGTCATTGGCTTTGGCAATCGCAGCGGCGGTCGTCGCTTCCGAATCCGCGAGCTGTTTTTCGATGTGCTTCAGCTTTGCTTCGCCTTCCGCGATGCGGGTCCGGCGTTGTTCCAGCATGGCGAGGATCGGGCCGAAGGCAAACTTCTTGAGAACAAAAAGCACGACCACAATATTGATCACCTGCGCGATAAAGAGCGGCCCTTCGACGTGAAACGTCTTGATGATGGCTTCGGCAGGGTTGCCGGAACCTGGCGTGGCCTCGGCTGTTACCGCAAGAACGTTAATAAAATCGAGCATGGCGCTATTATCTGTGATGAATCAGTAGAAAGGAAAGAGAAAGGGCTGGCGGGTGAGATCACCCGCCAGCAGGGAGAATT
Source organism: uncultured Verrucomicrobiota bacterium (assembly GCA_913063525.1). Taxonomy (GTDB): domain Bacteria; phylum Verrucomicrobiota; class Verrucomicrobiia; order Verrucomicrobiales; family Akkermansiaceae; genus Luteolibacter. The sequence continues at coordinate 10,750 of CAJXYV010000067.1, read as the reverse complement.
ACTTGACGAGAGCTGCAACGAAGAAGGCACCTTCGACGAGAGCGGCAAGAATGATGGAAAGCGTAAGGATGGAACCGGATGCACCTGGGTTACGGCCAGTGGCTTCAGCAGCCTTTGCGCCGATGAGGCCAATGCCGAGGCCAGCACCGATGGCGGCCATGCCGGACTGAACGCTGCCTGTGATTTCGCCGAGGAATGGGCTGAGGTCGATGATTGTTGTCATAATATGGGTAGTTACTGTGTTACGTTATTTGTTTTTCCGCCCCCCACGATCTTGTCATGGTCAGGACGGGAAAGTTTTTAGTGAGCTTCTTCGTGATGGTCGCCGTGGTCGCAGATCAGCTTGAGGAAGACCGAAGTGAGAAGCATGAAGACGAGAGCCTGGATCAAACCCACCAGCAGCTCCAAGAAGTAGAATGGCAGCGCAGGAAGAAAAGCGATCTGCTTGGGAACCAAGTTCATCATGATCTCCAGCATGTTTTCACCGGCATAAATGTTGCCGAAAAGACGGAAGGAAAGCGCCACCGGACGAAGGAGGATGGAGAACACCTCGATCACGCCGACAATGAAGAAAATCACAATCATGAAAACCTTCATGAATCCCTTGAACTCACCCTTAGGTGCGAAGATGTGTTTGAGGAATCCAACCAAGCCATTTTCGCTCAGCGCCCAGTAAAACCAGAGGCCCGTGAAGATCAGAGCCAGAGCGGCTGTCATGTTCAGGTCGGCATTGCCACCCCGCAGGACGGGAGCCTCGCCATATTTGATCGTCCCCACGCCAGGAAGAAGTCCGATCCAGTTTGTAAAAAGAATCAGGATAAACACGCCGCCGAAAAACCAGAACGTGCGCTTCACGAGATGTGCACCGAGAATGCCTTCGAGAAAATCGTAGAGGCTTTCCACCAACCACTCGGCAAAGTTCTGAATTCCGGCCGGGATCAGCGACATCTGCCGCGTCGCCACTTTCGCGAAAAGAATCACCAGCAGTGCCGCGGCCCAAACCATCAACATCGAGTTGGTGACTCCACCGAATACCCGCTCGGCGTTCAGGGGCAATGCATGACTTCCGCCCTCTTCCGAAGCAAAAGCCGCAAGGGGTGTCAAAATCCAGAATATGATGGTTGAAAAAATGAAACGCATGCTGGGAAACCTACGGTCAGTGGGCGCGCGGTCTTTAATGAATCTAGACCCTCCTCCGCAAGTTCTATTTGTGAAAAATTTCACAAGCTCCCTCAAACCCCGTATCTATCGGGAAATACGCCCCTCGAGATACGACCCCAGAATGCTTCAAAGCTCCCAAAATCCGGCTCCTTGCTGAAAAATCCGGCATCGGCCAAACTGCCACTGCGACTGGCGCGTCTCAGCCCTAACGAAAAAGTTCCCCTCAAACGCTCCCACTCATGGCATCCAATCGGGCGGGTACATTCTGAAATGTGACCCAAGTCAAGCAATTGCTGAGAAAAATTGCATTTTCTTTTGCTAGATTTTCTCTTGCCAACCCCCGATCCCGTTCGCACAAACGTCGTCGCCATGAACAAAGCTGAACTTATTGATGCCATCCAAGCCGCCCTCGGAAAAGACGCTACCAAGCGCGCTGCCGACGAAGCCCTCGAAGCCGTTCTCTCCTCGATCGCCAAAGGCGTGAAGAAAGACGAGAAAGTCCAAATCATTGGATTCGGTACCTTCGAAGTCAAAAAGCGTGCTGCCCGCCAAGGCCGCAACCCAAAAACGGGAGAATCCATGAAAATCGCCGCCTCCAAGTCGGTTGGTTTCAAGCCTTCCTCCGTCCTCAAGGGCAGCCTGTGATGCATTTGAGGAGGCTCCGGCTTTCTCATTCACATCATCAAAAAAAAACCAAACAAACCTCGGCCCCAGGGCCGGGGTTTTCTTTTTTTAAACGGTCAGCAGTCACTGCTGCCGGCACGGGGATCACAGCTTCAGTGGACATCCGCCGATTCATCCAGTAAGCCCTGCCCAGCAAAATCAGCCACCAGCGCCATGAAACCACGAATCACTCTCGCCGAAACTCAGCTTCCCGATGGAAACATCCTCGCCCTCCAAGAACACGACGGCCGTAAATCTCTGCTGGTTCATGGCCAACAAATCTGTGGCCCCGCCACCCGCGCTGCCGAGGAAGAACTCGCCCGCCTCGCCTGCGCGCCGTTTCGCCCGGCCCGCCAACCCCAAATCTGGTTCTGCGGCCTCGGCCTCGGCCACACCCTCTCTGCAGTTGCCAAGGAACTCCCGCAAAAACGCGCGAATTTCTTCGTCGCCGAGCCATCCGCCGACATGATCGACTGGCATCGCAAACACATCCAAGACAGCCCACTCCTCACCGAAGCGCGCATCACGCTAGAAAACGATTGCGGCCCCGCCTCGCTCATCCGCCACGCGGGCTTGCTCCACGCCATCCTCGTCCACCTCGATGCCTCCCCCACCGGCCCGCGCAACCGCAGTTGGGTCGACGAGCGCCGCTGGGTATCTGCCGCCTATGAGGCGCTGCAACCCGGCGGCCTGCTAGCCATCGCCGGATCGCGGCACGTCGCCAACCTCACCCGCCGACTCCAAGGCTCCGGTTTTGAAGTCGCTGAGTTCACCGTGCCATCCTCTCCCAACGCCAAAAGACCCCGCTTCCTCCCCATCTGGCTCGCCCGCAAAGGCAAGGCTGCCGATTGATTTACTACACTGCTCGCGCTGCGCCATGACCACCCTGCCCGCCCCATCCACTGCTACAGCGATTCTCTCATTTGATTTCGACGGGACCCTGCACCACTCAGCCGGCACCCCACCCGTACCGGTCGCTTTTTTCGAGCTGATCCGCCAACTTCGCGAGCAACAAGGCATCGTCTGGGGCATCAACACCGGTCGCTCCATGGCCCACATGTCGGAAGGCTTTCTTGAAAGCCAATTCCCCTTCCTGCCCGATTGGGTGGTGGCCCGCGAACGCGAAATCTATTTCCCAAATTCCTACGGCCGTTGGCTCCCCCACCCCAGCTGGAATGAGCGCTGCGAGACTGAAATTGACGAGCTTTTCAAGCGTATCCGAGGTTTGTTAGACCGCATTCGCCAAGAAGTCGCAGAACATACCGGTGCCCACTGGATGGAAATGCGCGGTGAACCTGCCAGTCTCATCTCCCGATCCGAGGAAGACATGGAATGGATCGTCAGACGCGTCGAATCCCTCGCCGCCCACGAGCCGCGGCTCGCTTGGCAGCGCAACTCAATCTACCTGCGCTTCGGCCACCGCGATTTCCAAAAAGGCAGTAGCCTCGGCCAAATCGCCCAGCATTACGGCCTGACCGCCGCCCGTTGTTTCGCCATCGGCGACAGCCACAACGACCTTGAAATGCTAGATCCCGCCTACGCCGGCATGACCGCATGCCCTGCAAACGCCATCCCGACCATCCGCGAAAAAATCGCTGCCAACGGTGGATTCGTCACCCAGTCCTCCCACGGCCACGGCTCCATCGAGGCTCTGCATCACTATTTCGGCCAAAAACCAACCGCCTCAGAGCCCATTCACCAGTCGTTGCTGCGCAAAATCCTAAATCGCATTCCATTCTGATGGTCAGGGGGAATTATCCCAGCCCTTTCCATGGGTGAAATTTCTCCAGTTCCGAATTTCAACGACGCACGCTTGCCTTCCAACGATCTCCGCTTGTCAGCGATGAACGATTCAGCATACGCAAAGAGATGGACCTTTCGAATGCTTATGCCATGGACCCCCACCTCTTGGTCGGCTTGCTCAATACGGAGCTTAGAAATCATTGCGATTCTCTCGACGACCTCGTGAAAACCCACAACCTCGACACCGAGCCGCTACTCGAAAAGATGGCTGCCGCCGACTACACCTACCAATCGGCGCAGAATCAATTCCGCTGACAGCGTTAATAACGGCCATAACTGCTGAAAACGGCTAATAACGGCTAACAACAGCGAGTCGGATCACCATCAAAGTGCCGATGAGTTGGGCGGATACACCAGCCACCCCATCGGCCTTGTGAGTATTTTTCAGAGGCAGCCTTTTTCAACGTGGCGGGCAACGATTTTTCTGAGCTTTTTGACGTTTTCCTGCTCTTGGGATTTAAGATCGAGCCAGAATTGCCTCAGCTCTTTATCCTTTTCCGCATTGGCGATGTATTGGTCGAAGTGCCAAACGGCGTCGATCCGTTTGCTCAGCTCGTGGATCATATCTCGGTCGTGATTGGCGACGGCTTTGGTTTCGCCGATGTGCTCTAGGCATTCTTCTATTGCAGGTGACATAGGGATGGTTTTCTTTCGTTAGGTTGATGCGGTCCAATTGCTCCGCAAGAGATTGTGGCGATTCCTTGTGGCGGCTTGTAGCAACCTATGACGGTGGCCACAGCGCCTCGATTTCCCGCGGCAAGATGCTGCGGACATCGCCGATTTCGCCTGATCCGATCCGTTGTTGGAGCACTGCAAACACCGCCTTGGTGCAGCGCAAGGGATCGAGCGCAGCGGGCCCCGCGTAACTTGCCTGAACGCAGTCGAGGAACTGCTGACGATCCAGTTTTTCGGGTTTATTCGTCGGCGACCAACCTTCGTAATAAACGCCGCGGAGGAATGACGGCAGTCCAGCTGCCAGATGAGTAGCCTCTTCGACCGTGAGTCGATCGCGCAGCGCATGCATCACCGATCGCAGCGCTTGATAGGCGGCTTGGCGGTTATTCTCGTGCAGTTCTTCTTCGACACTGGTCAACCACTCGCTGGTTTTTTGCATCGAAGCGTTGATATTGGCGGTTACGGGATCGTTCATGGGGGGCTCCTTACAATGGCAACATCCATTCGCAGTCCTAGTGCCACCCCCCAGAAAAACTCATAAAGTTTTCATCCGAAGGGATCTAGGAGACTGATGAACCCGCCGATTTTTGGCATCAGCGTGCAAACTGCATTCGAGCAGGTGCAATTTGCATCCTCCCTAAGCCCTTATGATGGGTAGAGCACTTCTTGCAGGAACAGGCCATCTGCGGGTGCGCAGAGCGGTGATTTACCGTGGGGCAGGCCGGGCGGTTGATCGAGCAGGGCGGCAAAATCATCGAGGCGGATGCGGCCCTGCGCGGCGTGGACGGCCCCGCCCGTGAGCAGGCGGACCATTTTGTAGAGGAATCCATCACCCCGATAGGTGATGCGGTAGCCGTCGCCCAAGGTGCTGAGTTCGGCGGAATGGATCGTGCGGAACCAGTCGATGTCGGGCGTCTCATTGCCGCGGTAGGCGGCGAAGGCGTGAAAGTCGTGGTGACCGAGGTAGAGTGAAAGTGCTTGGCGCAAGACGTCGGCGTCGAGCTGACGCGGCAGATGCCAGGCGACACCTGCTTTAAGCGGCGGCAGGACGGGCGCAGTACAGAGATTGTAGTGGTAGATTTTCCCGATGGCGGAGAAGCGGCTGTGGAAATCCGGCGGGACTTCTTCGCAGGCCATGATGCGGATGGTGGCGGGGAGCTTGCAATTCAGGGCGGGAACCCAGTTGAACGGGTTCATCGAACTTTCAGGCGGCGCGTCGAAGTGGGCGATCTGGGCAAGGGCGTGGACCCCCGTATCCGTGCGACCGGAGCCGTGGAGGCGCAGCGGTTGCTTGGCGACTTCTTCCAGTGCGCGTTGGATAATATCCTGCACCGTGTTGCCACAGACTTGAGATTGCCAACCATTGTAGGGGCGGCCGTCGTAGGCGATGGTGAGTTTGAGACGCATGGGGAAGTGATTTAGAAATGGGAGAAATGGGAGAAATGGGAATTAGGGGAAGGATGGGAGATGGGTGACATGGTTCCTATTTTTCCCATACTTCCCATCCCTATCTATCAAAGCCACCCTCCCCCAGCCAGAGATTCAAAATCTCCACGGCAGCTGCTTGGTCGATCATGGCTTTTTGCTGGCGGGCGTTACGCCCAGCTTCGCGAAGTTTAGCGGCCGCGCTGGAGGTCGTTAGCGTTTCATCGACAAAGAGCAGCGGCATGGCGGGCATACGCTGCCGCAGTTGCTCGGCGAAGGCCCGAACCTTGACTGCGGAATTTCCCTCACTGCCGTCCATGCGGATCGGCAGGCCGACAACGAGAGTATGAATTTTGCGAAGCTCCACCAACTGGGCGATGCGCTCGATGGCATTGCCCTTGGCCTGATCGATCGTCTCCACCGGATGTGCAAGGATGCCAAAGTCATCCGTCGCGGCGATGCCAATCCGTGCATCGCCATGATCGATGCCCAGCGCGGGATGAGGGGAGTCTGACAAAGGCGAGTTCAGAGTAGTTCGACGGGAAGGATGTCCGAGAGCTTTTTAATCGCGTCGGCTTGGTGGCGATTCGCAATCAGCGTGGCATCGGGCGTTTGCACGATGATCAAATCATCCACCCCGAGCAGGGCGATGCGGGTGCCAGGGCGGGCATTGTAAATGATGTTATTCTGGGAATCGATTTCAGTGACCGGTTCGTTGGCGCGGTTTTCATCGCCGATTTTTTCAAGATACTTGGCGATGGAAATCCATGACCCCACGTCGTCCCAGTCGAAGGTCGCCTCGATATTGAGCACCCGGTCGGCGCTTTCCATCAGCGCGTAGTCGATCGAAATCGGCGTGAGCTGGGGAAACTGCGCGGCCACGGTGGCGTGAACATCCGCGGAATGGCGCAGCTCGTTGACAAAATCAGCGAGCTGGGGCGCGTGGCTGACGAGTTGCTGGATCACCGTCGGCAGGGACCAGACGAACATCCCGGCATTCCAAGAGAACTGGCCTTGGGCGAGGAATTGTTCCGCCACTTCCGCAGTCGGCTTTTCGCGAAAGCGGGTGACCTCGACAGGCGGATTTTCACATTCCAACCCCAGAATCGAAGCGCGTTCGCCGCGTTCGATGTAACCGTAGGACGGACAGGCCCATGTCGGACGAATGCCGATGGTGACCAGACCGTCGGACTTTTCCGCAGTGGCGATGGCGTCGCGCATAACCGACTGATAGGCTGCGGTGTCTTGGATCAATTGGTCCGAAGGCAGCACTATCATCACCGCTTCGGGATTGCGGGCAGCCACCAGACCAATGCCCAGAGCGACCGCTGGCGCCGTATCGCGTTTGGCGGGTTCGGCGAAAATATTTTCTGCAGGCAGCATCGTTGCAATCGCGCGCACGGAGTCGACCTGCTGGGCGTTGGTGAGAATGAGGATATTTTCGAATGGCACTAGCCCCTCGAGGCGACGAATCGTTTGCTCTAGCAGAGTGCCATTGCCGAACAGGTCGAGCAGTTGCTTGGGTCGGGAATTGCGGCTGAGGGGCCAGAATCGGGCACCGGAGCCGCCGGCGAGAATCAGGGCGTAGGTATTTTCAGGAGCGGGCATTGCGGGCGCAGCATCGGCCAAACGCTGCAATTGGAAAAGCGAGAATCTGCAGCATTTTCATTTTCCACCTTCGAACAACTGCTGCCATGCCTGAACGCCGGGTTCATCCACATGCGCCTCACCGAACAAGCCCCACCTCGTCAGAGTCAAAACGATCGACATTCGCAGCCACCCGTCGGCGACATTCCCTTGCCAGTCGCTGCGGGAATGCTTCAATCCCGCGATGAAAAAAGACGACCGCGAATTCCTCTTCCACCTGCTAGAAACCCCCAGTCCGACCGGTTTTGAAATGGGCGGCCAGCAGGTCTGGGCCGACTGGATCAAGAATTACGCGCCCGAAGTGGCCTGCGACGCCTACGGCTCCAGCTGGGCCACCCTTCCCGGCAAATCCAAGCGCGTCGTCATGCTGGAAGCTCATGCCGACGAAATCGGCTACATGATCAAACACATCGACGAGCGCGGATTCCTCCGTCTCGACCGCGTCGGCGGCTCGGATGCCGCCACAGCGCGGGGACGTCGTTTGACGATCCTCGGCGACAAGGGCCACGTTTCCGGCATCATCGGCAACACCGCCATCCATCTGCGCCGCGATCACACGGGCCCTGAAAAAGTACCCGCCGTTCACGACCTCTGGGTGGATGTGGGGGCCTCCAGTGCCAAGGAAGTCGCTACACTCGGACTGCGCGTGGGCCACCCGGCCGTCTATCAGGATGCGCCGTTAGAGCTTGCCCACAAGCGCCTCATTGGCCGCGCCCTCGATAACCGCATCGGCGGCTACATCATTGCGCAGGTGATGAAGCGCATCTCTGAAAGCAAAAAAAAGCCCGCTTTCACCTTGGTCTGCCTCAATGCCGTGCAGGAAGAAATCGGTGGCCACGGCGCGATGATGGCGACCTACCGCCTCAAACCCGACGTTTGCGTGTGCCTCGACGTCACCCACGCCACCGACACTCCGGGTTTGGATGCCGCGAAGCATGGTAGCGTCAAACTCGGTGCCGGCCCCACCCTCACCCACGGCACGGCCAATCACCCCATCGTGGTGCGGCGCTTGCTGGACATCGCGGCCAAAATCAAAACCCCGATCCAGCACGAAGCCAGCAGCCGTTTCACGGGCACCGATACCGACAAGATTTTCCATTCAGGTGAAGGCGTCCCCAGCGCGCTGGTTTCCCTACCGCTGCGCTGCATGCACTCCGTTGTCGAAACCGCCCATCTCGACGACATTCAGCACAGCATCGATCTGCTGACGGAATTTGTCCTCTCCCTTGCGGAAAAGGATGAATTCAAACAGACGCTCAAGTGATCGGCTACGCCCTTGCGCTGGGTCTGTTGAAAAAAAGATTACTAAATCAGCAGAAACTCGGTAAATCAGCTATCCGCTTTGATTGATTTCAAGTAGATTTCAACTCCATTGTTCGCACCCTCGCATCAAAATGAAAGTCATAAGGCACAGCGAATTTATCCGGTTGAAGAAACTCGCGAAAATAGCCAAGAGGAAAGGAAATTTTGAAGTCTGCGGCATTATTGGTTGTAACGAAAAAGATGAGATCCGATTGTTTTTTTTGAAAAACTCATCAAAGGCTGCCTGCAATTTTTTGATGAAATACAGATCTGTTGAAATCTTAGAAAAAAATCTGAGCCAGATCGGAATTTCTATTTTTGGATCTTTTCATTCCCACCCAATCTCAGAAGCAACTCCAAGCCGTGGAGATCGCGAAAACGCGTTCCACAATGGACATGAGCTCATTTACGATGTTATTGGAAACAGTCTGAGATTATGGGCAAAAAACGGTTCTTTGGTCCGTGAAGTGGACTGCTTTAGCTGTATACTAGGTAAGCCATAAGCGACGTCTCGGATGTCGAAGCACATATCTAAAGACGGATCACCCCTCCTCGACGGCAGCCGCAGGCTTGCCATGTTCGTGGCGGATGTCCCGCGCTTCCCCTAGGAATACAGCATCTTCGCCAATGTTCACGGCGAGGTCGCCGATTCGCTCGATTGAGCGAGCGACAAATATCAAATGCAGCAGGTTTTCCGATCGCCCCTCCGCCCCCTCCAAGCGGCCACTCAGTGAAGCGATCATTTGTTTGTGCAAACGGTCCAATTCCTTATCCCGCAATTTCAAACTTTCACCAAGTTCGCTGTTGGCATCGGTGTAGGCCGTCAGGGCGTCGCGCAGCAGTTTGTCTGCTAGAGAATAAAGTGGCTCCGTTAAGGCGGCTTCTTCCATGGGGGCCGCTTTGCAAATCTTCTTGGAACGCTTGGCGATGTTGACGGCGTGATCCGAAATCCGCTCCAGATTGTGCGCCATCTTCATCGAGGTGATGACCAGCCGCAAATCGGATGCCATGGGGTGGAATCGGACCAAGATATCCATTCCCGAACGATCGATTTTGCATTCAAGATCATCGACGTCCGTGTCGTCAGCAATGACGCTGCGAGCAAGGTCGATGTCGCGTTCCAACAGCGAGCGCATGGCGCGCTCCAAGTTTTGGCGGGTCAAGTTCGCCATCAGCAAGACGTCAGCCTTGAGGGATTCCATCCCTTTGTCGAATTCTCGGAATATGTGGGGATTGCTCATGGATCGTAAGTTTTTGGATTGTGGATAGGGGGGAATCAGCCGAAACGACCGCTGATGTATTCTTCGGTTTTTTTGACGCTGGGGTTACTGAACATTTTCGAAGTCTCAGAATATTCGATCAGTTCTCCCATGTAAAAGAAAGCGGTTTTGTCCGACACCCGTGCCGCTTGCTGCATGTTGTGGGTGACGATGACGAAAGTGTAATACGGCTTTAATCCCCAGATCAACTCTTCGACCTTCGCCGTGGCGATCGGGTCGAGGGCGCTGCAAGGCTCATCCATCAGCACCACCAACGGTTTTACCGCGATGGTTCGCGCAATGCACAGGCGCTGCTGCTGTCCGCCAGAAAGGCCGAGCGCGGATTCCTGTAGACGGTCTTTCACCTCATCCCACAAAGCGGATGCCTGAAGCGCCTCCTCCACGGCGTGATCAATCATCGCCTTGTCCCGCTCACCACGCAGGCGCAGGCCGAAGGCCACGTTTTCATAGATGCTGCGTGGAAATGGGTTCGACTTCTGGAAAACCATCCCCACATCGCGGCGCAGTTTCACGACATCCACTGAAGGATCATAGATATCGACTCCACTGATTTCGATCTTCCCGCGTGTAATCCTTGCCGCTGGGATCTCATCGTTCATCCGGTTGATGCAACGCAGCAAGGTGGACTTACCGCAGCCCGATGGCCCGATGAAGGCGGTGACTTGCTTCTCAGGGATGTTCAAGTTGATACCCCTCAGCGCAGGCGAATGGCCATAACTGAAATCCAAGTTTTGCACGGCGACAGAGACGCCTGCCTGTTGGCTTGGCTGGGGTTGCTTGAGTGAGTCATCCAT
>CAJXYV010000066.1 GCA_913063525.1 uncultured Verrucomicrobiota bacterium | reverse complement strand
AGTAAACTGTAATCGCGTCATCAGCGACCTTTGCAATCTGAATGCACCTCTCCCTAGCGATATTCCCATTTTGATGGAGCGGACTTTAGCTCATTTTTTAAGTAGAAGTCAGGGAGGACGACTATCCAAGGAATACCACGTCTCGATCGACACGGCCAAAGTGCTGGCGATGGTTGAACACAGCCCCCAAGGGCAGCCAGGCGCGGGAAAGCCATCAAACCTAGCCTGACTAATGTTCATTTGAACTAATTTGATTTGACCAAGCCAGCCACCGAGTGCATTTGTTCTCGCTGTGGACCGACCTCTGACAGCCCTGTTTATCGACTGCGATTCCTACTTCGCTTCGGTCGAACAGCACCTCGATCCCAGCCTGCGCGGTCGGCCGGTCGGCGTTGCTCCGGTCATGGCGGAAACGTCGTGCTGCATCGCCGCCAGTTACGAAGCCAAGGCGTTTGGTGTGAAAACGGGCACCCGCATCAGCGACGCGCGGCTCATGTGCCCGGGCATTGCCATCGTCGAAAGCAAGCCGAGCGAGTACATCAAGGTTCACCACCAAGTCATTGCCGCCGTCGAGGACTGCATCCACGTCGAAGCGGTGCTCTCAATCGACGAAATGTGGGCATGGCTGCCCTACAACCTCCGCGAGCCCGAAATAGTCGAGGCCATCGGCCGCAAAATCAAAGCCACCATCGCCCGCGAGGTTTCGCCATTCGTCAAAGTCAGTATCGGTGCCGCGCCGAACAAGTACCTCGCCAAGATGGCCAGCAAGATGCGCAAGCCCGACGGCCTATTCATCATCGAAGGCCACCAGCTGCCCGAAGTCCTCCACCCACTCAAACTCCGCGACTTCACCGGCATCGGACGCAGCATGGAGACCAATCTCAACGCCTCGGGCATCTACACCGTCGAGGCTCTCTGCGCCGCCACCAAGCCCGACCTGCGCAGTGCGTGGAACGGCGTGTTAGGCGACCGCCTCTGGCACCTCCTGCGCGGCGACGAAATCCCCGACCTCGTCTCGGCCCGCAAGACCCTCGGCCACTCGCACGTCCTGCCGCCGCAAAGCCGCCACCCCGACCAAGCTTGGCCCATCCTCTGCAAGCTCCTCCACAAAGCCTGCGAACGCCTCCGCTCCCACGGGCTACTCACCGGCTCGCTCACGCTTCAGCTCGGCTACCTCCGCAGCGCCGCATGGGGCGCAGAGATCCACACGCCCGAGACGGATTCCACCGTGGCCCTCGTCCGGCTACTCAACCGACTCTGGCGCGACCGACCCGAGCCCAAGGGACAGCTTCTTCACGTCGGCGTTGTCCTCTCCCGCCTCTGCGAACATGGCAACTTCACACCCCTACTTTTTGAAGCAGTCGGCGACAGCGCGGAATCCATCGACGGCGACAAACACCGCCGCCTCGATGCCACCTTGGACAAGCTCCGCGCCCGCTACGGTCGCCAAGTCGTCTATTTCGGCAGCGTCCAAGAAAGCCGTGAGGCCGCCCCCATGCGCATCAGTTTCACCCACATTCCCGACCTAGCCCAAGAAAGTGACTGAACGCATATGGATTTGAGACTTCGATTCATTTGCGATCATCCGCAAAAAAATCAAAACACACAATTTTTGCGTGGGGGGTAAGTCGCGGGATTGTTCGACTTGCGGATGACCTAATTGGTTTCGCTAATTCGTGAGAATCCGGCTTTCAGAGCCCATTGATCAAAATTAAATTCTGAAAATACCACTTTCTAACCCCACCCCCAAGGCCAAACGGGCAGTTATTTCAGAAGCCGCCAAGGCAAAATGCTCACAAAATCACCGCTCGCCGATCAATTTAACCATTTGAAATCACCTCATTTCTGGCGGTTCCCTCGGGATTGCTGTCTCGCTGAAAAGTTGAACGAGGCTCTGTGAGTTTGGCGGATAATCCAGCTTCCGTAGGCGCCCGCCCGTCTCGAAGACGCGGGGCCCCGTCTCGAAGATGCGCCCACCTGTCTCGAGGACACCCTCGCCTGTCTCGAGGACACGCCCGCCTGTCTCGAGGACACGCCCGCCTGTCTCGAGGACGCGCCCACCTGTCTCGAGGACGCGCCCACCTGTCTCAAGGACACGCCCGCCTGTCTCGAGGACGGCCCTCCGCCTCATCAACTGCCGGCCAAGCGCCGCAGCCACGCAGGATATTCCTTTTCGACGAGTTTTTGCGGCCAGTTGCCGAACCAAGCGTAGCCGTTGCGCCGTTCGTAGCCGATCTCGGAGAGTTGGTATTTCACCACCCCGTCGCGGTCGCAGAAGAACGGCCGGTTCGATTCGATCTCGTAAAAGCGCGCCCACAGCGGCTCGGCGTTGGCCGTCTCCACCAATCGGCGATCCTTGCCTTTCGGCGACTTTTCATCCGCCACCTCGACGACTTGGTGGCCGGTGATCTTCGCCGCCTCGAACCACGCGACCGCGCTCTTGACGGCCGCGACCGTCTTCGCATCCGGGTGATTCAGACTCATCAACAAGCGCACGATGCCGACGGACTCGCTGCCGCTCAGCGATGCCAACTCGAACGCGCGGGCTGGCCGCGGACGGTAATCTAACTCGTCGTGCTGGGCGCACCACACGGTCAGTTTGCCATTCACCGAAATCTGGCATTTGAGGATGCATTCGACTCCGCGATCAAACTTCTGCCGGGCTTCCACCCGCTGCTCGGCTTTGACAAAGGCATAACATTCGTCTGTCGCGACTTCGCGGATGAAGTTCATCAGATTCACCATCGCATCGTCGTTAAAGGTGATGTAGCGATGATATTGCCCGTCCGGCGGATAGGACTGCGGCCAGCCGCCCGTGGGATACTGGGCCTTAAGGATGTAAATCAGCCCGCGTTCGAAGGCGGAGCGGTAGGTTTCATCGTGAGTCGCGCCATAACTCCGCGCCAAAAAACGCAGCTCATTCATCGTCGCGCGATTGTCAAAGGTAGGCGGCAGCGGCGCGCCCGACTTGGCGCGCTCCTTCGCGGTATCGACGTTTTTGGGCCAGCCGCCGAGGGGAGATTGATACGAAAGAATGTGAGAGGCGATGGTCTTCGCCTCGGCCCCGGAAAACCATGAATCGGGCCGATCCAGATAGGCCGCGGGACCTTTGCCTGCATCGGCAGTCCCGGTTAGAATTAGCGATGCGATGATGCCCGCGAGCGAGCGAAGCCGACGCTTAGTTTTTTTCATGGGCTTGGTTCGTAGTTTCTGAAGTCGCGGGCGCGTTTTCAAGAGCGGCGACGGCAGGCGCGGCCACCGCTTCCATCCGCACGTAATCGTAGAGCACCCCCTGATCCCATGTCTCGCCACTGAGGCGGAACTGCAGAACATTCTCGCCCTCCTTGAGGCGTGCGGCGGGGACGGAGTAAGAGCGTTCGTACCAGATGCCGCGGTGCGAGTCGCGATGCATGGTGCCATTTTCCGGCAGGGGACCGGTGCCGCCGATGCCCGCGCCGTTGAGCAGCAGATCGACGCTAGAGCCATTACGAGAACCGCAGAAAGCCACCCTCAGCCGCGTGCCGCCAGCGGGCACCTTGTCTAACGGAAAGCGCACCGTCCAGGTCGAGCGGCCCAAGACCTTCCAATCTGGCGATAGATCGAGCGGCTGGCAGATGTGCCAATCCTTTTTCCGGTCGCTCTTGCCGACCACATAGTTCACGCCGTCAGGGAAGTCGGTTTTAAACTTCAGATAGTTCCCCCAGTACCAATAGCGGTCGCCGTTGCGGAATTCCGCAGCGCTGCGGTCGGGGATGCCGATCTCCCACAGGGTCGGTCCCGCCCGCTCGGGCACCCAGCGGAGCTCGCCGGCAGCCTTCGTCTCGCCGGCCACGATCGTCACATCCTTCTGCACATACTCGCCGTGCACCCCATCGACAAAGGCATGCATCACATAGGTGCCGGGCCGCACTCCTGACAGAGCAAAACTCCCGTCCGCCGTCGCCTTGACCCAGTATTGATAGAATTTGCTGTCCCGCTGCCAACCGACCACATTCTCGCTCCAGCGGTTGCGCGAAAGGTAATCCGGGGCGGTCAGACCCACCCACAGGCAGGCGCTGTTAGCAGGCACGGCGGGTGTTTCCGCGATCCGGATCGATCCGGTGAGCCCGCCGCGGCCGGCCTTCCCTGGGTACGCGTCATGCTGAACCCATGCGTAGGGCCAGGCCGCACGTTCCACGGCGGCCTGCTTCAGCGCAGCCTTCCACAATTCATCGGGGCCGCCACCTTGGTTGAAGTGAATGCCGAAGGGGCCGATCACCTTGGTCCACTTCTCGTCCTGCGCCAGGGTCAAAACCGTGCCGCCATAGTGACTGCCGTGCCACATATTCAAGAGCGTGGGCAGGGAGTCGCCGCCCAGATCCAAGTGGCCGGTCAACTCCATCTTCGTCGGCCCTCCGGCGATGTATTCGACGCTGGGATTGATCATCCACGCGCCGAAGTGCCGTTGGGTTCCCAGCCAACCGTAGGCGGGAACTCTTTCCAAAATCGCGGAGTAACTGTACTTGTGTTCGGCCCAGCCCGCGTGGATGCCCGTGGTCAAACGCCGCGCTTCTTTGGTGTTGAGCTCCGTGCCTTTTTCCCAATCCAGAGGCGTCGGCATGATCCAGTTCCGATCCTGGTCGATAGTCAGCTGATCAAACGTCTTGGCATCTAACTTGATCACAAAGCGGCCTTCGCCAATGCTGAATGGAGCGTCCCCCGCCCCGTGATCCATGATCGCCGTGGCGTAGAGAGTGGTGGAATTGCGGTCGATGGCGTAGCGCACTTCCGCATGCCCCGGGTAGGCGCCATTCGCCCCGGTCCCGCGAAACCGGCAAGCCACCTCGGCACGCTCGCCGCCGTTGGACTTCGGGTCGATCGAAACAAACTGCTCCCCGGAATTGCCAAAGCCCCCGACCCTCGATCTGCCCGAGGAGGCCGCCATCGACCAATAGCCCGTGCCATCGCCTAACAAGCTTTGCTTCCCGAGACTCACCGCCGTCACCCGCGCCGTGCGCTTAGCAATGGTGGCGGATAGTTCTCCGTTAGAAATCTCGAAACTGTCGCGATCCTCGCGCAGTGTCACCTCCGCCGCGCGAACCGTTGGGATCAATAGGCCGAGCCCAAAAAGCGTGAAATAAAGAAAGCGAATCATCTGTCTGCGGGTAACTTATCAGACCCGACGCGACTCCGCTTCACCTCACTGCTAACCCGATAGGGTTAGCAGACGAGACCACCCTGCGGCTATCGTTTTGAAGTCAGCCCGGAGTACGGCTTGCCGTTGATCACGACGTTTTTGGTGACGAAGTTTGTCACCCCAGCGGCGTCAAAGCTCGCATTGGCCAGCTTGAGGTCCACGTTTTCCAGGGTGATGTCGCGCAGAATATCGCCTTTATTGCCAGACAGCGTGCCCAGGGTAGAACACTCGCCGGTCACATTGCGGATGGTCACATTATTCACCGTCCGCTGTGGCGATGGGTAGCCTTTCAGATCGAAAAACTGCTTCCACGGCGCGACGTTGAGCATCCGCCCTTGGCTACCAAGCACGATGCCGTCGATCAGGATGTTCTCGTAATGCTGCGGCGTGTCGGGGCGCAGTTTCAGCGTTAGCATCGTGGCATCTCCGGTGATGCGGCAGTTTTTGACCGTCACGTTGCGGACTTGGGTCGCCTCGCTGCCGCAGGTGATCATGCCGTTGCCATCGCCGAATTCGCAGTCTTCGACGAGGATATCCTCCACCGGCGGGCTGTCCTTATCCTGATCGGCCAGTGGGCCCTTGCTGCCTTTGAGCGCGATGTTATCGTCGTTCACCGAGATATAACACTTCCGCACGGTGACTTTCTGCGAGCTATCGATGTCGATTCCATCCGTGCTGGGTCCGAGGATATTATCCTTCAAGGGCGCGTTTTTCGTCTGTTCGTCGTCCTTCGCCGCCTTGAGCAAAGCCTCGGTCATGTAATTCCGGTGCTGGGTGTGACGCGTCGGCGAGGTGATGGTGAGCCCCTCGATCAAGACATCGCTGCAGCGGTAAAGATGCAGATTCCAAAACCCCGAGTAGCGCAGCGAAACTCCTTCGATGCGCACATCCTGACAGCGATCCACAAACATCAATCGCGGGCGCTCGACTTCCAGATTCGTGCACTTGGGATTTTCCCGCCGCCGCTGCCAGAACTTGGCCCAGAAGGTGATGCCATTGCCATCGATGACCCCTTGGCCGCCGATCCGCACCTTCGAGAGCTCCTGCGCATTCACCAGTGCCATCCGCCACGGCTCGAAGTGACCCTCGATGCGCGTCTGCATTTTTGGATAATCCTCGATTTGATCCGAGCCCTGCAGCACGGCATCTTTGGCGAGGTAAAGGTCGACGCCCTTTTTCAGAAAAATCGAACCGCTGCGGTAACAGCCCGCAGGAATCTCGACCACTCCCCCACCCGCCGCGTTGGCCTCGTCGATCGCTTTTTGGATCGATACCGTGTTGATGGTTTTGCCATCAGCGACGGCACCAAAATCAGAGATCCAATAATGTTTCATCTCTCCGGCATGCACCAGTGATGCCGTTAAACTCATCAGTGAAACGACCGAGAAACGCTGAACGATAGGATGGATTTTTTGAAAGAACACGCCGCAGATTATCCGCCTTACGATCGACTCGCAAGCCAACGGGTATCATCCAAACGGGTTATCTTATCAATGCGGGCCGCTGTCCCGCTTCACCCGCGCCTCGACATCGATCACGGGCAGCAACCGATATTCATACGGCGGGCGCGAAAAGTCCGCCCACCCAAAACCCGCCGGCTGATTGAACCGAAACTCCCCAGGTGAGTCGTGAAACGAGTTCGCAGGATCGGCGACCGCCCGCAGATCCAGACTGCCCACAATGCGCAGCGAGCCGCCGCGACCTTTTTCACAGGAGTCCCCCGCGTAGGAAAAAGCACTGGTGAGAAGGCAATCCCGATAGACACAGTTTTCCACCAGCGTCGCCCCACCCATCACTGAGACCGTGCCATGATGAACATCTTCGATGAGGTTATTGAAAAAGTGAACATTGCCAGTGCGCAGGCGCGGACAGCGCGATTCCAGATTACGAAACCAGCAGCCATAAATCGTCACATTCAGCTTTCCGCGGTCCATTTCGCGGGCCGTCGCCGACGAGGAGTGGCCGATCAATATCGATTTTTTGTGGCGCTCGCCTTCCCCCTGAAAGATGCAGTCCGAAATCGTAACCTTGTCGGAACCATGCACCACATCCACCTGCCCATCATAAACCCTGCCAAAATCACAATGATCGACCCACACCTGCTGCGACGGCTTTTTCCCCGCCGAAGAGATCCGCACATAGTCCCAGCCGAGCCCGTCATATTGCCCACTGGGATCGTATTCCCAGAGGTCGCGGAAGCGCAGATTCCGGATGATCACATTGTCCGCCCCCTTGAGCTCGATCGTGCCACGCCGAAGCGTCGCCCCACCGGGCGGCCCTACGAGGGTGGTATTCGACCGCGGATAGACGATGCCTGCCTGCTTCAACACTTTTCCCGGCTTGTTATTGGCCAGCTCCGCGAGATCGATATCACCAGCAAGACAGATCGTCCGCGGCATCCGATCGCGTTGTTTTTTATCGGCGACGTCGAGCCGTTCGAGCTGGGACTGAAGTTCGCGCGCGGTCCTAACGATTACCGGCTGCGACTCCCCGCCGCCCGTCGTGGGATGATCGATCGAGGCAAAACCCACGGGGTCCGCCTGCACGGATCGCATCGTGAAAACGAAAATTGCAGCGACACACAGCAGGGATGACGGGATCGAAACCATTGGGAGTTGGCTCACTGAACCCAGACGGGGAATTCACAACCAGTAAAAACTGACCTCACTTCACGCTTCCCTAACGCAACCGGGTTATTGCCGTGCGCCTTCCCACCCCCAATCATCACAGAGTAATGATGAATTTCCCAAGGATCCCACTCGCCGTTCGATGCTGGCTGGCATGCGCCGCGCTGCCACTCTACGCGGAGGTAAAGCCGGTCACCCTGCTCGACACCGCGCAACCCAATGCCTTCGCGCTGGTCTCGGAAAAATCCGCCGCCCGCATCCTCACCGACCCGGCCGACGCTAAAGTGGTATCAATCGCCGCCCAATGCCTGGCCGACGACATCGCGCGGGTCACCGGCCGCAAGCCCGATGACAACGGGAAAACCGCTGTCATCATCGGCACCGTCGGCAAAAGCAAACTCATCGACGGACTCGTCGCCGCCAAAAAATTAAACGTCAGCGCGATCCGCGGCAAATGGGAGTCCTTCATCGTTACCACCGTGAGCGATCCGCTGCCGGGTGTGAGTACAGCACTGGTGATCGCCGGCAGCGACCGGCGCGGCACTGCCTTCGGCGCTTTCGATCTATCCGAAACGATCGGTGTCTCGCCGTGGGTTTGGTGGGCAGACGTCGCGCCGATGCATCGCGACACCTTGTTCCTCAGCACGGGCGCACGCGTCCAGACATCGCCCTCGGTGAAATACCGCGGCATTTTCATCAATGACGAAGACTGGGGCTTGCAGCCATGGGCAGCCAAAACCTTTGAACCCGAGACCAAGGATATCGGCCCCAAGACCTATGCGAAAGTCTTTGAACTCCTGCTGCGGCTCAAAGCCAATTACCTCTGGCCCGCGATGCACCCGAGCACCAAGGCCTTCAATTTCTATCCGCAAAACAAGATCGTCGCCGATGACTATGCCATCGTGATGGGCTCGTCACACGCCGAACCCATGCTACGGAACAATGTCGATGAATGGGACAAGGCAACACGCGGCGAGTGGGACTATGAAAAGAACCGCGACGGTGTTTACAAATACTGGGAAGAGCGCGTGAAGGAGAACCGCAGCTTTGAAAACTCTTACACCATCGGCATGCGCGGTATCCACGACAGCGAGATCACCGGCGGCGGAACCACCAAGGACAAAGTCGCCCGTTTGCAGCGGGTCATCGCCGACCAACGGCAGATGCTCGCTCAAAACGTCAACCCGGAGGTCGAAAAAATCCCCCAGGTTTTTGTGCCCTACAAGGAAGTGCTCACCCTCTATCAAAACGGCCTCAAAGTCCCCGATGACATCACCCTCGTCTGGCCGGACGATAACCACGGCTACATCCGCCAACTGTCCACGCCTGCCGAACAAAAGCGCACCGGCGGCTCGGGGGTCTACTATCATCTTTCCTACTGGGGCGCCCCGGAAGACTATCTTTGGTTATGCACCACCCCTCTGGCCCTGACCTGGGAAGAGATGCGCAAGGCCTACGATCACTGCGCGCGCGACCTGTGGGTCGTCAACGTGGGCGACATCAAACCGAATGAGATTGGCATGGATTTTTTCCTGCGAATGGCCTGGAACGTCGACGAGTGGCAAGAATCCGCGCAGTCGGCCTACCTCACCCAATGGGCGGCCAAAACCTTCGGCAAGGACAACTCCGAAAAAATCGCGGCGATCCAAGACGAATACTACCGCCTGAACGGCCCCACCAAGCCCGAGCATCTGCTCAAAGCCCAGTTCACCGATCACGGTGGGGAAAAAGAACAGCGCCTGAAACGCTTCGCCGCACTCGTCGAAAAAACCAATGCGATCTACCAACAAATACCCGCCGAAAAGAAAGACGCCTTTTACCAGCTCGTCGTCTATCCAGTCCGCTGCTCAGCGCTGATGAATCAAAAATACCTCGGCCCCGACGCCATCGCGGCGCACGAACAAATCCAAACCGAGACGAAGTACTACAACGAACAAATCGCCGGCGGCAAATGGAAGGGCATCATGTCGGCCAATCCGCGCAAGCGCCCGGTTTTCCAAAAGCCAGCCCCTGCCCCGCCAGCCTTGCCCCCGAGCGAACCCAGCAGCAACTACATCGCCATCGAAGCAGAGCACCCGACCCGCGCCACCGCCGGCAATGGTGTCACCTGGAAAGTGATTCCCGGTCTCGGCCGCACGGGAGATTCGGTCACGCTG
The DNA here is from genome assembly GCA_913063525.1 of uncultured Verrucomicrobiota bacterium. Classification (GTDB taxonomy): domain Bacteria; phylum Verrucomicrobiota; class Verrucomicrobiia; order Verrucomicrobiales; family Akkermansiaceae; genus Luteolibacter. The sequence goes on along the minus strand of CAJXYV010000066.1, from coordinate 5,193 downwards.
CAGCCCACCACCCTTGCCGTCCCCGCATCAGCCGTCATGGAATATGATTTCTCCGTGGAGCAAGACGTCGAGGCCAAGGTGCGGATCGATTGCATCCCGACCCACGCCATCAACCCCGATCTCAAACTGCGCTACTCCGTGGCCATCGACAACGGACCGCCCTCGATCGTGAATATCGACACTGCGGAATTCAGCCGTGCTTGGACAGACAACGTGCTGCGGGCCGCCGCCATCGGCAGTACCGACTTCCAGCTAACGGCAGGAAAGCACACCCTCAAACTCAGACCGCTTGACCCCGGCGTCATTTTCGACAAGGTCGTCGTCGACCTTGGTGGTTTGCCACCCTCCCAGCTGGGTCCGCTAGAAAACCTGCCGCCCGCCGTTAAACCAAAAAACTTCTGAATCCATGAACTCACTCTTCGACCTCAATCAACGCGTCTTTGTCATCACGGGAGCCACCGGCGCACTTGCCGGATCCGCCGCTGACTATCTAGCAGCCCAAGGCGCACGCATCGCCTACCTCGGCCGCAGTCAGGATAAACTCGACGCCGCCCTCGCCAAATGCCGCGCCATCACCCCCGACGCCGAATGCATCGGACTCGTCGCCGACGTGCTCGACCGCCCGGCATTGGAGCGCGCGCGCGACGCCGTGTTAGAAAAATGGGGCCGCATCGACGGCCTCATCAACGGCGCGGGCGGCAACATGCCCGGCGCCACGATCCCCCCGGACAAGAGTTTTTCGGATCTCGATTTTGAATCGTTCCAGCAAGTCGTCGACCTCAACCTCCACGGCACCGTGCTACCATCGCTGGTGTTCACCCCGGCGATGATCGACGGCGGCCGCGGCTCGATCGTCAACTACTCGTCGGTCTCCTCGCCGCAAGGCGTGACCCGCGTCGTCGGCTACTCGGCGGCGAAGGCCGGCGTGGATAATTTCACCCGCTGGCTGGCCGTCGACATGGCCAAACGCACCGGCGGCAAACTCCGCGTCAACGCGGTGATGCCCGGATTTTTCCTCGGCGAACAAAACCGCCGCCTGCTCACCAACGAAGACGGCTCACTCACCGATCGCGGCAACACCATCATTTCTAACACGCCCTTTGGCCGCTTCGGCGTGGCGGACGAACTGCACGGCGCCCTCCACTACTTGCTCGCCGATGCTTCGCAATTCGTGACCGGCACGGTGCTTGCCGTCGACGGTGGATTTGTCGCGTTTTCCGGCGTCTGATGAACTTTTGCAGCATCTAAAAACTTCTGCCGTGGGGCTTTCGCAGCAGAGCGATAAAATCGTTAGAACTAGAATATTTTCTAACTCTTGATCAACTTCAGCTCTCATAACGATGAACTTCCGAGATACATTTACTGATCGGATTCATCGTTTGCTGCACGTCTCCATCATCACGGCCTCATTGATTCTAGCATCCTCGGTACGCGCTTCGACCTTCTACGTGGCCCCAGACGGTGTTGACACAAATAGCGGCACGATCGAGAGCCCTTTTGCATCTGTACAGCGCGCCCAAACCGCTGCCTCAGCGGGCGATACGGTCTATATTCGCGGCGGCACTTACAACATGACCGAGGCGCAGATCGCTACAAAATCCAGCATCTTCGCCTATGTCACCAACCTCACTAAAAGCGGATCAGCTTCTAATGGAAGGATCAATTATTGGGCATACCCAAATGAGCGACCCGTATTCGACCTCTCCAACGTCAAGCCGAGCGGATACAGGGTCATCGCGTTTAATGTCTCCGGTTCTTACATCCATCTTCGCGGCCTTGAAGTGGTCGGCGTCCAGGTAACAATCACCACCCATACGCAGTCTGAGTGCTTCGAAAACACAGGCAGCAACAACATCTACGAGCAATTGCTGATGCACGACGGCATGGCGATTGGATACTACCAAACGAGAGGCTCAAACAATCTAGTTCTGAACTGCGATGCTTATCGCAATTGGGACAGCGTCTCTGAAGGAGGAGTCGGTGGGAATGTGGACGGATTCGGCGGACACCCCAATAAAACCTCCTATACGGACAATATTTTCCGGGGGTGCCGAGCGTGGTTTAACAGCGACGATGGTTACGATTCGATCAACGCTTATCAGACCATCACTTTCGAAAACTGCTGGTCATTCTTCAATGGTTACACCTCCAATTTCGTCAGTAGAGGCGACGGCAATGGCTTTAAATCCGGCGGCTATGGCGCAGCTGGCGGGCCAGTACCCAGCCCGATCCCCCGCCATCTGACAAGAAAGTGTCTAGCCGTTAGAAATAAGGCGAACGGCATCTATTCCAACCACCATGTCGGAGGAAGCGATTGGATCGGCAACACCGCGTTCCAAAACGCGACCGACTACAACATGCTGAGCACGCTGGCGGACAACGATACGGACGTCGCAGGTTACAGCCATTTCATGCGCAACAACCTGAGCTACTCACCGCGTGGCACTTCGCTCAGCAATCTGGATCAACCCGCCAGCGATGTAAGTTATAATTTTTTCACGCTACCCGTTACCGTTTCAAGCAGTGATTTTGAGGCAACCACAACCAGCACATCCGAGCTAGAGCAATTCGTAACGCAGCCACGAAAGGCCAATGGCGAGCTTCCCGACATTAAGCTTCTTCACCTCGCCACCGGCAGCGATCTCATCGATTCTGGTTCCAATACTGGATCACCGTTCATGGGTGCCGCACCGGATCTCGGGACGTTCGAATCGGGCGCTACGAGCAATTCCCGCACCCTTACGTGGAAAGGTGATAACACGTCCAATGTCTGGGATCTCAACCTAACCAGCAATTGGCTCTTTGGCTCCGAAATCGCCAAATTCGGGCCGACCGACCATTTGATCTTTGACGACAGCGGCTCGTCCAGCCCAAGCCTGACCCTCAGCGGCAACTTGTGGCCGGGATCGGTAAAAATTACTGGCAGCAAGAATTACACCTTCGCTGGAACTGGCACCCTCGGCGGAGCCATGAATCTCACCATGGCGGGCTCCGGCACATTCACTCTTGCCGGCATTTTGACCTATAGCGGCAGCACAACGATCTCATCAGGCAGGCTTATCTTAGTCGGTGCACTATCAAACAACGCACCCATCGTGGTGGAATCTGGAGCAAGCCTCGAAGTCTCCAGCACCTCGACATCCGGCCAACTCCAAAACAACGGTCTTGTCGAAGTGACGGCTGGAAATCTAACGATTAACGGCCCCGTTTCCAACTACGGCAATCTCGTCGTTACCCATGGCGCGACCTTATCCGTCACTGGTATTTTCACCAACGAAGGAGTGCTAGACTTGAGAGATTCATCATCCGCCGTACCCACAAATCTCGTGAACCATGGCACCGTCCTCACCAAACCCACATTCGCCACGATCACGGATTTCAACACCTTCCTTCAGAATCAGTTCCCCGGCGTCAGCAGTCCCAGCATCACCGGAGCTCTTTCAAATCCAGATGGCGACAGCTGGTCTAACTCGATCGAGTATTTTCTCGGACTCAATCCCAACCTTGGAGACGGAGCAGATGCAATCTACACGAGCTTGAACGCCGCAGGCGATCCTGAATTCATCTTTCGCATGGCAAAAAACCTTAGCGGTGTCAGTTACAAGGTCCAAAAATCCACCACGCTGAGTTCTTGGGATGACACCGGAATAATCCCGACTGCGGAAGACTTGGGCAGTCACTACCGGATGCACTTACTCGTCCCGCATGAGAATCTACCCAAGCTATTCCTTCGCCTCAATGTTACGCTTTCTCCTTAACGCATCGGATTTAGGCGGCGGATTCAAACGGCCTTTAGCGAATCATCACCAATTGAATCCTTGCCACCCCCAACTCCTAAGAGCCCACGATATCCATGACTGCATCTAATCCCGATTTGTTCCTGCTCGAGGAAGGGTTCCGCTGGTTCGGGCCCAACGATCCCGTGTCGCTCGCCGATATCCTTCAGACGGGGGCGACGGCGGTTTTCACCTCACTCCATCAGATTCCCTATGGCGAAGTCTGGTCGCGCGAGGCGATCCGCGAGCGCAAACAAATGATCGAGGCCGCCGGGCTCCACTGGACCGCCGTCGAGTCCGTGCCGGTGCACGAGGACATCAAAACCGGTCGCGGCGATCTGCCGACGCTCTTCAAAAACTACACCGACACGCTGCGGAATCTAGCGGCCGAAGGCATATCGACCGTCATCTATAACTTCATGCCGGTGCTCGACTGGGTCCGCACCGACATGCGCTGGGTCCTGCCCGACGGCTCGGAAAGCATGCACTACGATCCCGTGCGTTTTGCGGCGTTCGAAATCCACGCGCTGCAACGCCCCGATGCCGAGGCCGACTACTCGCCGGAGCAAGTGGCGCAGGCCGCACTTTGGTGGCAGAGCCTCGACACGGCGGCGCGCGACACCTTCATCCGGACGATCATCGACGTCTTTCCCGGCGTCAAATGGGCGCTCACGCTCGACGACATCCGCGCGATGTTAGCCCGCTACGAGGCGATGGGCCCCGCCGGCCTCCGCGAAAATCTCGCCAGATTCCTGCAAGCCGTGATCCCCGTGGCCGAGGAAGTCGGCGTCCGCATGGCCATCCATCCCGACGATCCACCGTTCTCCGTGCTAGGTCTGCCGCGCATCGTTTCGCAGGCAAGCGACGTCGAGGCGATTTTCCAGATGGTCGACAGCCCGGCGAATGGCTTGTGTTTCTGCACCGGCTCCTTCAGCGCGAGGCCCGACAACGACCTGCCGGCGATGGTTGAAAAATTCGCAGCACGCATCCACGCCGCCCACCTCCGCAGCACCCAGCGGCTGCCCGATGGATCGTTTTACGAAGCCGACCACCTCGGCGGCTCCGTCAACATGCCCGCCGTCGTCCGCCGCCTGCTCGATGAACAAGACCGCCGCCGCGCCTCTGGCCGCAACGATTCGCAGATTCCCCTGCGCCCCGACCACGGCCACACCATGATGGACGACCTCCTCAAGCCCGCAGGCATCACCCCCGGCTACTCCTGCATCGGCAGAATGCGCGGACTGGCCGAATTGCGCGGACTCATGCACGGCCTGCGTTATTCGGAAAGCACTCATCCTTAAAGATCGAATGCTTTATCAGCCGCATGGCGATGACCCGCCTCGGCACTTCATTCACTCGTCTCGGCACTGCAACCACTCGTTCCGGCACTGCAACCACTCGTTCCGGCACTGCAACC
>CAJXYV010000065.1 GCA_913063525.1 uncultured Verrucomicrobiota bacterium | reverse complement strand
GTTTCGTCAGTTGGAGAGACCGTTTCGTCAGTTGGAGAGACCGTTTCGTCAGTTGGAGAGACCGTTTCGTCAGTTGAAGAAACTGTTTCGTCTGTTGGAAAGACCGTTTTGCTGCGGTGACTAGACATCAAAGCCGAAATGCCGCTTGGCGTTGCCGAAGCAGACCGAGCTGACCAGGCCGGAGAGTGCGGCAAAGTCGTCGGGCAGTTCGCCGCGATCGGCTTCGCCACCGATCATGTTGCAAAGGATGCGGCGGAAGTATTCGTGGCGCGGGAACGACAGGAACGAGCGCGAATCGGTGAGCATGCCGACGAAGCGCGAGAGCAGCCCGGTGGCGGAAAGGGCATCGAGCTGGAGCTCCATGCCGTTTTTCTGGTCGAGGAACCACCAGCCGGAACCGAACTGGATCTTGCCGGCGAAGGTGCCGTCTTGGAAAGCGCCGGTGAGGCAGGCGAACAGGTAGTTGTCGCGCGGATTCAGGTTGTAGAGCACGATTTTCGGCATGGCTCCGGCGCAGGCGAGGGCGTCGAGATACATGACGAGGGCCGCGCCTTGCGGCGTGTCGCCGATGGTGTCGTAGCCGGTGTCGGGGCCGAGTTTGCCGGCCATCTCCGAGTTCACATTGCGGAAGGCGCCGAGGTGGAGCTGTTTGGTCCAGCCCTTGGCGGCGTCTAACTGGCCGAAGAAGACCATCAGGTAGAATGAGAACTTTTCCTTTTCCTCGGGCGTCGCGGCTTTGCCTTCCTGGGCGCGCTCGAAAATGAGGGAGGCTTCCTCGTCGGTGCAGCGGAGGGCTGGCAGGCAATCCAGACCGTGGTCGGACAAGCGGGCGCCCGCAGCGTGGAAGTCGTCGTGGCGTTTTTGGAGGGCGGCCAGCAGGTCTAAAAACCGCGTGATGGAAACGTCGGAAACGGCTTCGAGCTTTTTCAACCAAGGATTGAGCAGGTCAGGACGATCCACGGCAAAGGCCTTGTCAGGGCGAAAGGTGGGAACGACCAGCGTCTTCAAGTCCGATGCGGCGATGGCGTGGTGGTCGTCGAGTGGATCCGCTGGATCATCGGTGGTGCCGACGACACGGACGTCGAACTTTTTCAAGAGGCCGTGGGTGGAGAAATCCGGCTCGGCCAGCACGGCATTGGTGCGTTCCCAAATCTCATCGGCGGTGTCGGGAGTGAGCAAGAGATCGATGCCGAAGTAGCGCTGCAGCTCGATGTGGGTCCAGTGGTGGATCGGGTTGCGCAGGGTGAAGGGAACCGTTTCGGCCCAGGCCTGGAATTTTTCGCGCGGCGAGGTATTGGTGCCGGTGATGAGGTCTTCGGAAATGCCGTTGGCACGCATCAGCCGCCACTTGTAGTGGTCGCCGCCCAGCCAGATGTCGGAGATGTTATCCCAGCGGTGGTTGTTCGCAATTTGCTGCGGCGAAAGGTGGCAGTGGTAATCAATGATCGGCTGGTCCTTCGCGACTTCGTGGAAAAGTCGGCGCGCCGTGGGGGAATAAAGCAGGAAGTTTTCGTCGAGATAGGCCATTGCGGCGCCATCACACTGCTAGAACCGCCCAGTTCCAAGCGGGAAAATGAATCGGAATGAAAAAATTCGCCCCCCCCGGGGTCTTAGGGCAGGCCGAGAAAAAGGCGGGCGGCGGCGCGGATGCTGTTGTTTTCCTCATCGGTGTAATCGCGCTTGCCATCGTAAGCCCAGACGGTGCCGGGCCATGCGGGATCGTCCGACGAGCGGCCGACGATGTGGAGGTGCATCTGGCGGACTTGGTTGCCGATGCAGGCGACGTTGAGCTTTTCGGGCTGGAAATAGCTGGCGACGAACTCGCTGACTTGGCGCACTGCGGCCATCACCTCCAGGTACTGGTCGGGTTCGAGCTGATGCAGATCCTCGATGCCATCGACCTCGGGGACGAGCAGAAGCCACGGGAACAGCGCATTGTTTTTGAGCAGCAAGCGGCAACCGCCGAGCCGACCGAGTTCAAAGCCGCCTGCCGCGAGGCGTGGGTGAAGTTCAAATGCCATGCATCAATAGAACAGAATGCCGGCGCACTGTCACGCTGCTTTGCGCTGGAAGCTCACGCGGCAACGCCGAATTGAGCGAAAATGTCCGTTGCCAGTCGGGCATAGCTGTTCAAGAATTCCCCTGTTGATGGTTGAAATAACTCCCGCAGTTGAAATCAAAGATTTGGTGAAGGACTTCAAGACGTCGTTCCGCAAGCAGATGCTGCGGGCCGTCGACGGGGTTTCGATCCGCATCATGCCCGGCGAGGTTTACGGCCTGATCGGCCCGAACGGTTCGGGGAAGTCGACGACGATGAAGGCGCTGCTGGGATTGGTCGTGCCGACCGCCGGGCACTGTGCGATCTTTGGCAAGGATTCGCTGAAGGTCGACTCGCGCAACGACGTGGGATTCCTGCCGGAGAATCCGTATTTTTACAAACACCTCAGCGGTGCGGAAACGCTGCGATTTTACGGCAAACTCTGCGGGTTGAAGGGCCGCTTCCTCGAAGACCGCGTCGGCGAATTGCTGGCGCTGGTGGATCTGGAAGACGCGCGCGACCGCAGGCTGGGCGGCTATTCAAAGGGCATGTTGCAGCGCATCGGGCTGGCGCAGGCACTGGTGCAGGAACCGCGATTGGTGATCTTGGACGAGCCGACGGCGGGCGTCGATCCGGTGGGTTCGCGTCAGATTCGCGATTTGATATTCAAACTGAAGGAACGCGGGATCACGGTTTTCCTCTGCTCCCATCTGCTCGAACAGGTGCAGGAGGTCTGCGACCACGTCGGCATCATCTTTAAAGGCAAAATCGTCAAAGCCGGACGACTCGACGACTTGATCGCTATCGAGGATCAGACGGAAATCGTGTTGAAAGACGCCAGTCCCGAGCTGATCGCGCAGATCACCGCGCTGGTCACCAGCTCCGCAGGCGCCTCGCTGCTGCGCAGCGGCAAACCGCGCACCACGCTGGAACGTTTGTTCCTGCGCGAAACTTCACAGAGGGAACAACCATGAGCACGACGACTGCAATTTCAGCCAAAGGCTCTCACTTGGGCCGCATCTGGGTGATCGCCCGCCATGCGTTCACGCAACTGGTGCGAATGAAGGTGTTTTATTTCCTGGCGGTGTTTGCGGTGATCGCGATCGTCAGCAATTTCTTCGACCTGCCGCAACACGAGGGCCCGGAGACCATGGGCATCAATGTGCTGCGCTCGATCAAAAGCTGGTCACTGGGGACGATGACTTTGTTCTCGGTGGTGTTGTCCATCGTCGCCACCGCGTTGCTGCTGCCGAAGGACGTGGAGGACCGGACGCTTTACACGATTTTAGCCAAGCCGGTGCCGCGGCTCGATTATCTGGCGGGGAAATTGCTGGGTGTCTTGCTGTTGGTTTTTGTTTCGCTGGCGTTGATGGACGGGCTGATGACGGTGGTTTTGCAAATCCGCTCGACGATGGTGCTGGGGGAACAACTGGCGATGGCGCAGGCGCAGCACTGGCCGCAGGATGCGATTGAATCGATGCGGCTGGAAACGGCACTGCACGGGCCGAGCTGGTCGCTGCAGGGGGCGGTGTTTGCGGTGTTTTTGCGGGCCTCGGTGATGGCTGCGCTGTCGCTATTGATTTCAACCTTTTCGACCAGCACCTTGTTCACCACGATCATCAGTTTCATGGTCTATTTCATCGGCCACTTTCAGGCCGACGCGCGCGATGCCTATCTGCAAGCGGGCCAGGCAGGCCAAGGAATGATCGGTCGGATGGGCTCGCTACTGGTGTCGCTGGTGTTGCCGGATTTTCAAAACTTCAACGTGATCGATGCGGTGATCGAAGGCCAGACCATGCCCTTGGTGGCGCTGGCCAAGCTGACTTTGGTTGGCCTTTATTATGCGGCGTTTTTCACGCTCGCGTCGTGGTATGTGTTCGCGGAAAAGGAATTCTGAACCCGTGAAAAACTGGCAACGCAATGGGATTCTGCTAGCGGCGCTGCTCGCCTTTGGCGCGGCGCGGATGCCGTATGAGGCGGCGCTGGGCAAGCAGCTGCGCGCCGAGCGACTGACCCCGCCACCACTGGAAATCGGCACGCGGGACCGCATCGGCCAGACCAGCTCGGCGGTGGCACTGGGCGGGCTGCGCACGCTGGTGGCGACGTTTTTAAATCTGCGTGCCTTCACATTTTTTCAAGACCAACGCTGGGACGATGTGGCGGAGACCTTCGACACGATCGTCGATCTGGCACCGCGGACGCGCTACTACTGGGAAACGGGTTCGTGGCATTCGTCCTACAATGCCGCGTCGTATTACCTCGAAAACTCCAAGCTGCCGGCGCTGCGGCGACGCGAGGCGTGGCGTGCGGCGATCTGCCGCGGGCGGGCGTTTTTGGAGCGCGGGATCCGCAACAATCCCGACGATTGGAGCCTGCTGGCCAATCTCGGGTTTCTGCTATCGGACACGAACAAGTTTCCCGCTTTCCGCGACGCCAACGAGACCTTCATGGCGGCTGCAGATGCCTACCGCCGCTCTGCCGATACGGGCAAGGCGCTGCCCTACGTGCGCCGTTCCCAGCTTTATTCGCTCGCCCGGGTGGAAGGCAAAGAGCAGGAGGCCCTCGCCCTCGCGCGGTCGCTCTATGCCGTCCGCAAGAACCGCACCCCCACCCTGCTGATTCTGCTATTCGTCTTGGAGGCGAATGAAAATCCGGCGGAAGACGTCACCCAGCGGGCCATCGAAATTTTCGAAACCCCGCAAAAGGCCTACGATGCGCTGTCCGTCCATTGGCATCGGACCCGCGAGCGCTTTCCGGTTTTTGGTGTGGCAGCCGCCTTAAAATCGCTGGAAACCACGCTGGTGATTTCCCCAGAGAAAAGCATTTTCAATCAGCCACTGCAGGCACCCGCCGGTCCGGACGATTGGTTCGGGAAATAGGCTTGCGGGTTTCAACGCAACGGTTCTTTAATTTCACGACAGACATGCGAATTGCTCTTTTCGGTGACATCCACGCCAATCTTGAAGCCCTTGAGGCCGTTCTCGCGGACGCCACAGAACTGGGCGTGACCGAATACGTGTGTCTGGGCGACGTCGTCGGCTACAACGCCGATCCGGCCGCCTGCTTGGAAATCGTCCGGGCGATGAATTGTCCGACGGTAAAAGGCAATCACGACGAAGAAGCGTCGGGTACCCACTCCCTCGACACCATGAACCCCGTGGCCGCTGCGGCCCTGGAATGGACCCGCCAACAGCTTTCCGAAGAGCAGCGCCAATGGCTGATGCGGCTGCGTATGGTCCGCCAAGTCATGGATTTCACGATCGTCCACAGCACCCTCGACCAGCCGGCGAACTGGAACTACGTGACCAACCGCTTCGATGCGATGGCGAATTTCTCCTATCAATTCACCCACATCTGCTTCCACGGCCACACCCACGTGCCGCGGGTGTTTGTCAAAACCGACAAGGTTCAAGAAGTCGTAGCGGATTCGATCGCCATCGAGCCGGGGGCCAAATACTTCATCAACGTCGGCTCCGTAGGCCAGCCGCGCGACGGCGATTGGCGCGCGTGTTACGCGATCTATGATTTTGATGCCAAGGTCGTGACCTATCGCCGCGTTGAGTACGACATCGCAAAGACCCAGGCCAAGATCATCGCCGCCGGCCTACCCCCCATGCTGGCAGAACGCATCTCCGAGGGCCGCTAGACGAGCGGCTCAAAAACAAGCACGCCGCGCCACCCTTTTATTCGACGCGTCGGGAAAGAAATCCGATTGCGATTCAATCGGCGGGCAGCGGCCATCTTGATAGGAATGAGCCGCGGATTGTTTTTCTTGTTGCAAACCATTCTCAACTGCCGATCTTAAGTGCAGATGTCACCCGCCCACGCAGCCGAACTGGAAATCGACAGCGCCATGACCCTGAACCAAGTGAAGGTCGGGTGTGACGCGCAGATTCGCCTATTGAGTGGGCCGGGCTGCGATCGGCTGCGCGACCTCGGGTTTTGCGAGCAGTTACAAGTCCGCAAGATCGCCGGCGGAAGAAACTTGATCTGTTCAATCTGCGGTACGCGGATGGCCATCAGCCGCGAACTGGCGGAGCAGGTGCTAGTCTCCCCACTGGCATAAATTCCACCCATGACCCACGCGTCAGACACCACCTCGACGATCGCCCTGATCGGCAACCCGAATGCGGGCAAAACGACCCTTTTCAATGCACTGACCGGCGCAAACCAGCGCGTGGGCAACTACGCGGGGGTGACCGTGGCGGTGAAATCCGGTGAGACATTCACCCCCCACGGCCGCAAGCTGCGGGTGCTGGACCTGCCCGGCTGCTATTCGCTGCGGGCGAATTCTCCCGATGAAAAAGTCGCGCTCGACGCGCTCAGCGGGCTGCTGCCGGGTGAGCCAAAGCCGGACCTGGTGGTCTGTGTGGTGGATGCGTCGAACCTAGAGCGCCACCTTCAGCTGACTCTCCAAGTCATCGAACTGGGCCTGCCCTGTGTGCTGGCCCTGAACATGGTCGATGTGGCGGAAGGCATGGGGCTGCGGCTCGATCCCACCAAACTGGCGGAAGAACTCGGCATCCCGGTGGTGCCGATGCAGGCGAACGCGAAGCGCGGCATCGTCGAGCTGAAACAAGCGCTGCGATTTCCCCTCCCCGTGGCATCTGAGGCAACATGGGCAAACCCTGCCGAAGATCCGGAGACCGCGAGACGCGACTTCGTGACGCAGCTGTGTGAACTGGCCGCACGCCGTCCAAACGCCCACCAGCAAACGCTTTCGGACAAGATCGATTCGATTTTACTCCATCCCATTTACGGTTGGTTGTCGCTGATCAGCGTCTTTTTCTCGTTGTTTTGGGCGATCTTTTCGTTTGCACAGATCCCGATGGGCTGGATCGAAGCGGGACAAAGCGCACTGGGCAGCTGGGTCGAATCGTTGATGGCGGCGGGCGACTTGCGCTCCCTCATCATCGACGGGATGATCGGCGGAGTCGGCGGGGTGGTGACGTTTTTGCCGCAGATTGCGCTGCTTTTTTTCTTCATCGGCTTGCTGGAAAGCTCCGGCTACATGGCCCGCGCTGCCTATTTGATGGATGGCGTGATGGCCAAGGCGGGCCTGAGCGGCAAATCGTTCCTGCCGCTGTTCAGCTCATACGCCTGCGCGATTCCCGGCGTGATGGCGACGCGGACCATCAATTCGGCGAAGGAACGGCTGGTGACGATATTCATCGCGCCATGGATGAGTTGTTCGGCGCGGCTGCCGGTTTATTTCCTGATCGTGCCGCTGTTGTTGCATGAAAACGAGGGCACGTGGAAACAGGCGCTGGTGCTTTTCGCGGTTTACGCGCTGGGCACCGCCACCGCATTCATCGTCGCCCGCGTGCTGCGCGGCCGACTGGGCGAAGACATCACTCCCGGCCACTTTCTATTGGAACTGCCACCCTACCGCAAGCCGCAGTGGAGCTATATTTTTCGTCACGTGTTCGAGCGCGCGCTGTCCTTTATTAGAAAGGCCGGAACTCTAATCCTCGGCTTGTCGATCCTGCTGTGGGCACTGAGCACTTACCCCAAATCCCAGAGCGGCGACCCGGCCGATGCACTGGCCCACAGCGCGATGGGCAGGATCGGAGCAATCATCGAGCCCGTGGTCAGGCCGCTCGGCTTTGATGGCCGGATGGGCACCGCGATCCTAACATCGTTTGCCGCGCGCGAGGTCTTTGTGTCATCGATGGCCGTTCTCTACCGCGTGGAAAGCGCGGGCGGCAGTGAAGAAGTCCGTACGGTGTTGCGAGATCAACTGGCCATCTCCAAGTGGCCCGATGGTCGGCGCATATTCACGCCGCTCTCGCTGGTCTCGTTGCTGGTTTTTTTCATCTATGCGATGCAATGTTTGCCGACAACGGCGGTGGTAGCCCGCGAGTCGGGATCTTGGAAATGGGCCATCGGACAGTTTCTATTCATGACCAGCTTCGCCTACACGGCCTCGTTGATGATCTTTCAAGTGGGCAAACTCATCGGCTACTGACATGCAATTCCATTGGCAATCTCTCACCGCGGCGGGCATCGTGATTGGCACCTTGCTGATTTTCATCGTCCGCCTCGTCCGGCCCACAAAAAAATCCGGCTGCGGCAAAGGCTGCGGCTGTGGAAAACCCACTGATTCAACGCATCGATGAAAATCGAACACATCGCCTTCAACGTTGCCGATCCGGTGGCGGTCGCCGCATGGTACGGCCAGCACCTCGGCCTTCAGATCGCCCGGCACATTCCGATTCCGGCACAAGCGCATTTCCTGGTGGACGACGCGGGCACGACGGTTCTCGAAATTTACTGCAACCCGCCGAGCGAGGTTCCCGATTACGCGGCGATGAATCCCCTGCAGTTTCATCTGGCATTTGTTTCAGAATGCCCGGCGGACGACAGTGCGCGGCTGATGGCCGTGGGCGCCACTTGGGTGGAGGAAATCAAGCTCCCCGATGGAACCCATCTGGTCATGCTGCGAGATCCTTGGGGGCTGGCGCTGCAGCTGTGCAAAAGAGCCGCCCCGCTACTTCGTTGAGCTTGAAGAAGACCAGCTGCGTTGCTATCGAGGCGATGTGCTGATTCGCAAACATCTGGAAGATCTGCCCGCGCTGGGGGTCCCGCTGCACCTTGCGCTCGGGGTTTTCGACGGAGTCCACATCGGTCACCAGGCGGTGATCGCCCGCGTGGTCGAAGCTGCCGCGCGCGAAGGCGGCCTGGCGGGAGTGCTGACTTTTGACCCGCACCCGATCCGCGTGATCGCGCCAAACAAGGCACCAACCGCATTGCTGGAAACGCTCGAACACAAGGCACGGGTAATGGGCGAACTTGGTATTGAACTATTTATTCCGCTGCACTTCGACATGGATTTCGCGAAAATGGAGCCTGCGGAATTCATCCAAAAGCTCACCGCAGCTCCCATCAGAACGCTTGCGGTCGGCGAAGATTGGCGCTTTGGGCGGCAGCGAGGCGGCGACGTTGCCTTCCTGGAAAAGGAAGCGGCCGCCCGCGGCTTCGCATTGCAGGCCGTGGCCCCGGTGATGCACGATGGCGAGCGTATCAGCAGCACGCGGATCCGCCAGGCGATCCGCGACGGCAATCTGGCCGCAGCGGAGGAAATGCTAGGCCGCCCCTATTCGGTCTGCGGCACCGTCGTCCAAGGCGAAAAGCTGGGAAGATCACTCGGATTTCCGACTGCCAATCTGGCAACGGCGGATGCGCAGCTGCCACCGGACGGCGTGTGGGCAGTTTGGGCGAGACTTCAAGACGGACGCATCCAACCCGGCGTCGCGAATCTCGGCATACGGCCAACCGTCGGCGGAAATGCCCGGATCCTCGAGGTTCACTTGTTCGACTTTTCGGAGGATCTCTACGGACAGGGGCTGGAAATCCAGTTTTTGAAACAGCTCAGGGCCGAGATTAAATTCCCGTCAATCGAAGCTCTTCGCACTCAAATCCAAAGAGATACCGACGAGGCAAAGGTCGTCCTCGCGGCTCATCCAAAAAATATTCGACCATCAACTTGACATTGAAAAGTTCGCACGAACACTCTTCTTGTGAACACTTTTTCACCAATACTCACGAAAGTCCGCAGAATCATCGAAAGCCGACTTTCGCCCTACTTGCGGCCACAACCGGTCAAGCGGCGGAGGTTCGAAATCCAACTGGAGTTTCATTGGCATTCAAAAAGATGAATTTTGCGGATTTTACGCTTACCCTGGGGGCCTGATGCCCCTATACCTCGTGGGACCTTCACATGGAGATGCCCAAACCCATTCACATTTTTCGTGGCCGTGCTACACTGTTCGCCACTGCCTGTCTCATCGTACCTTTGATCGCGGGTGAACCCCGGGTGGGTTCAAACCTAGCAGGAAGCGAGCTTTTACGGCGCAGCACGGCAGTCGATGAAGCACAGGAACTTCTCAGGAAAGGCGACGAAGCCTACACCGCAGGGCACTACCCGGAAGCTGTCGAGGCGTACGCAGGTGCCCGCGAGATGATCCCGAATGCGCCCATTTCCGCGGAATTGAGGGACGCCGCGACCGAGCGCTACGCCCAAGCGTCGATCGAATCCGCCCGCATCCTCTCAAATAAGGGCGACGCCGCAGCAGCAAAGGACGTCGTCAACAAAGTGCTGGCCGACTCAGTCGCCCCCAACCATCCGGGTGCGCTCGCATTTCTGGCGCAGCTCAATGACCCCATCCGCAGCAATCCGGCCCTCACGGCTAAAGTAGCGAAGGACGTAGACTCCGTGCGCCGCTTGCTTTACACGGCCGAGGGTGCCTACAATCTCGGCAAGTACGACGAAGCGAAGGGCTCTTACGAGAACGTGCTGCGTATCGATCCGACCAATTCTGCGGCACGCCGCGGAATGGAGCAGATCCTAGCGGCGAAAGGCGACTATCAAAAGTCCGCCCGCGACCACGCGCGCGCAGAAATGCTGGGCCAAGTTGACGGCCAATGGGAAACGCAGGTTCCAGCCAGCGGCATCGAACCTACGCTAACCACCCCGGGAGCGATCGCGACTGATGGCAACTTCGTTTCGGTCAAAAACAAACTCGACCGCATCATCATTCCAAAGTTTGCATTGGAACAGGCCACGTTGAGCGAAGCCATGGATTTACTCCGCATCCGCGCCAGTGAAAACGACACGCTGGAGACCGACCCCGCTCGCAAGGGAGTGAATTTCACAGTTAACCTTGGATCACAAGACTCGCCGGCTGCCATTCAGGCTCGCGACGCGCGGATCGACCTTCGTCTTTCCCAGATGCCACTTTCCCAGGTGCTCAAGTACGTGACGGACATCACTCACACCACCTTCACGACCGACGACTTCTCGGTCAAGATCGGCCCGATTGGCTCATCCTCAAACGAGCTGACCACCCAAACGTACCGTGTGCCTCCGGATTTTATTAGCAGCATGAGCAGTGGCAGTGCGAAAACCGCAGAACCACAGGATCCATTCGGTGCCACAACCGCGAAAGATGGGATCTTGGCAAAAAGAATAGGTGCCCA
Source organism: uncultured Verrucomicrobiota bacterium (assembly GCA_913063525.1). Classification (GTDB taxonomy): domain Bacteria; phylum Verrucomicrobiota; class Verrucomicrobiia; order Verrucomicrobiales; family Akkermansiaceae; genus Luteolibacter. The sequence goes on along the minus strand of CAJXYV010000065.1, from coordinate 4,148 downwards.
GGAAGCACTCGAGCTTCAAGGGGCTAGCTTCCCCCAAGGAGCCTCTGCCAGCTACACGCCCGCCACCAACACGCTTCGCGTCGTCAACACCCCCACAAATCAAGACTACATCGCACAGATCATTGACACGATTTCGAAAACAGAGCCGGTGATGGTTGCCGTCCGAGTGACCATGATCAAAGTGGAAAAAAATCGCCTCGAAGAACTCGGCTACGACTGGCTCTTGGATAGCTTTAGTTTCAATGACACCCAAATGAACCTCACGGGAGGCACTCAGGGCAATGGCGGGGATTTGAGCGATGTGCCCCTCACGCCCCCTGGTGGCAGCAACCCGATCACTGCTGGCAACCGCAGCGGAGATAGTGCGATCTCGGCAAATTCGATCGACAGCGTCCTCAGTCAATCGGGAGCTGCGCAAACTAGCAATAATCGCGCTCCCGGCATTCTCGCGGTTCGAGGCACTCTGGATCAGGCCAATGTACAAGCCATGTTGCGGGGCCTCGACCAGAAGAAAGGCGTCGACATGCTGGCAAGGCCCGCCACCGTGACCCGCAGCGGTCAAGCGTCTTCCACCGTGATCTCGCGCGAATTCATCTACCCCACCGAGTACGATCCGCCACAACTGCCCAGCAATACAGCGAGCGTATCCTCAGCAACCTTTTTAAATGGGGTCCTCGTTAGCGCATCGAGTCCTAACTCAAAGGCCGTCACGCCTGCTACCCCCACTGCTTTCAAAACGCGCGATGTCGGTGTGACGCTCGAAGTTCTTCCCGTGGTGGATGCGAATAAAAAATTTGTCACTGTAAATCTAAACCCGAGCTTCAGCGACTTTGACGGTTTTTTAAACTACGGCACTCCTATTACTTCGATTGAGGCGGGCCTCCTTGGACCACAACAGGTCCAAATCACTCCAAATGCGATTCTCATGCCGGTCTTCAGCAGCCAAAAGCTTTCGACCGTTGTCGATATCGCCGATGGCGCGACTGTGGTCTTGGGCGGATTATTGAAAGACGGAATCCAAAACGTCGAAGACCAAACCCCAGGTCTAAGCAAATTGCCCATCGTAGGGCGGCTTTTCCAATCCAAGGTCAAAAAATCCGTTTCTACGGCCATTATCTTTCTGGTAAATGTGGAACTCATGGATCCAACAGGACACAGCGTCCGTAATCCCTGAGCGGATATCTCCCCAACATTTGCTGATATTCTAATATGTCATCCACGCCTAGCGAACCAGAAAAGTACTCGATCGAAGAGATCATGGTTCGATTGAAGGGCGCCCCCTCAGAGAACCCCGAAGACGGCGAGCTCGTCATCCGCCCTGATGGCAGCCAGGCGATCCGCATTCGCAAGCGCAAGCGACGCACCATCCAGCCACAAAAAGAATTGGAAAGACGCCTGCATCAGTCGAGGGTTATCCAAGTTTCAATCGTCGTACTGCTCCTATTTGTAATATCCCTCACCCTAGGCGGTGCCATCATCTACGCCAATAGCAGCCCATTCCGGAACAAACTAATCCTCAATATCCGCCAGGCAACCGGGGCGAGCGTGAAATTGGAACAGTTCCGCATGAACCCGAGCACGGCGAATGCGGGACTGCTCGCGCTCGAATGGCCCGATGGAAACGTTCTTAAAAGCCTGACGCTCCGCAGATTAAATGCGGAGATTTTCGTCTCGAGTTTTCTAGGTCAATCCATGGATGGAGAGGAAGTCATTGCGGATGACGGAATGCTGGCCCTTCAGATTCCAAAGCCGGACCAAGCGATCACAAACGAAGCTCTACCGACAGGAAACCTTCCCTTTCATTTCAAGCGCTACCGCGTGCCAAAGTTCAATCTGACAATGGGGAGTTCAACGGCTCCAGCCATTAGGCTTTCGGATTCAGAAGCTTCACTGTATCCCGACCAAGCAAGCGGTCGACCTCAAGTACGCCTCAATCAGGGCTATCTTTCCATCAAGGGTTGGCCAAAGCTGCGGCTCGATCGCGCACTCTTTGAATTCAGAGAAAATGAGACCGACGTGATCAGCCTTCGACTGCGCCATGAAACGAATAATCAGGGGCTAATGGAACTCAGTGGCACGATCACTCCTTTCATTACGGACAAACCTTCGACCCTCGCCGTGTCCTTGGATTCATTCGAGCTTTCCAGCATCACAGGGCCATCGCTGGCGCGACTTGTTACAGGAAAAATCGATTCGCAACCCACAGCAGAATCCAACTTCCTCTCTTTCCTCCCCACCGAAAGTCCGTCTCCTGACCTCAATATCGCTTTCCGCGCGAATTTGAATTCTGCGATACAGGTCAGAGGGTTCCCTTTTCTCTTCGCACTTTCCCAAGCCTTAAATAACGAATGGTTTGAACAGCCCATATTCTCCACCAACAGTTTCGGAATTATTCAACGCAAGGACAACACGCTGACACTCAAAAATCTCAGCCTCGAAAACCGCAACTACATGGCTCTGCGCGGGGACATCTCCATCACCTCAAATCAAGTTCTTTCAGGCAACCTGCAAGTAGGGATTGCCGATGCGATGATCGCCCCCTCCCAAAACCAGCGGTTGAAATCCATGTTCGGGCCTTCCGAGGCGGGCTTCCATTGGGTCACGTTGAAAATCGGCGGCCAGGCATCGACCCCCACAGATAATTTTAGAGATCTTTTCTATTCGACCGAGGTCGCCCCCCAAGAGCATCCCAAGCCTTCTGAATCAGAAGGTTCGACGTTTGAGGAGCTGACGCGCCCACGCTAAATCCAGACCGCGTGTGCCGGCTTTCAATCGCCCGCTGCGCAGAACTTGGAATCCTGAATATTTCTAAAGTTCAGCATGGCGCTCTGACTATTTTTAGTTCATAGTAATAGACGGATAGGGCAATTCGTATTGCCTCTCCATTCACCCTATAACCAACAGATAAGAATCATGCAAACTGCCAATGTCAATCTGCCGATCACCGTCACGGTGCGGCACGAGCACGTGACCGATGCCCTCCGCGACCACGCGCACAAGAAGATCGAAGGCCTGCATCTCGACTACCCGCGAATCATTGAGGCTAAAGTCATTCTCGACGTACAAAAAAACCGTCATATCGCCGAAATCATTCTTTTCTGTGCCAATCACATCACCATTGAAGCGCACACCGAGGGCAAGGACATGTACGCCGCGCTCGATGAAACCATCGAGAAAATCGCCCGTCGGATGCGCAAGCACAAGACGCGGCTCATGAAGCAGCACCGTCCGCACCGCAACGAATCGATCCGCCACGTGGAAGAAAGATTTTTCCGTGAAGAAGTGCTGGACCATCCGGAGGGTTCTGACATCGAGCCAGAGCCATTTATCATCCACCCCGAAAACTACGCTATCCGGACGATGTTCAAAGAAGACGCGATCATGCAACTCGAACTTTCGGACCGCCCGTTCGTTCTCTACAAGAGCGCCCGCCGCGGGTGCCTGACGATTGTCTATCGCCGCAAGGACGGTGAATACGCAGCACTCGACGTCAAAGACTAAACGATCACCCCGAACCCAAAAAATCGGCCCAGCCAGGTTGTATCCTGACTGGGCCTTGATTTTGGAAATTCGATGTCGAAAATCGAACGATAAAAAAGCCGGACGAGAGAACCCGCCCGGCTTTCTGAAATAGGGGCGACCAATGACCGCCGCTACGATTAGCCTTCTTGGCCCGGACTCCAGTCTTCGGTCGCAGCTGAAGCGAGGTTGAACGCTTGTTCGAGACCGACCATCTCGGAAGACGGACGGAGGCTTTCGAAGCTGGCGCTCTCCTTCTTGAGCTGATCCTCGGAGTATCCAACGGCCTTGATCGAAAGGCCGATGCGGCGCTCGACCTTGTCAACCTTGATCACGCGGGCCTCGATTTCTTCGCCGACCTTGATGATATCCTTGACCTTCTCCACGTGCTCTTCGCTGAGTTGCGAGATGTGGATCAGACCGTCGATGTCGCCGTCGAGGCTGATGAAGGCTCCGAAAGAGGCAATCTTCGCGACCGTGCCCTTGACGAGGTCTCCAACCTTGAAACGGCTGTCGATCAGGCTCCATGGATCGCCTTCGGTTTGTTTGATGCCGAGGGAAACACGCTGGTTGGCCTTGTCGATGGCGAGCACGATGGCTTCCACTTCGTCGTTCTTTTTGAGAACTTC
>CAJXYV010000064.1 GCA_913063525.1 uncultured Verrucomicrobiota bacterium | reverse complement strand
GTCGTTGCTGACGCAGGTCGTCTCGCGCAGAATACCTGCCAGGACGATCTTGCGCACGTCGCTATTGAGCAAACCGGCAAGTACCGCTTTTCCTAACGGCGCGCCGAGCGCCTTCAACCCCTCCTGCACCAGTCGGGCAGCATTCTTTTCTCCGTGATCTCGAACCCCGCCACCGGTGCAGCTCCTTCCACTTGGCGCTTTCCTTTGTGATTTTTTGAAAAGCTCCAAAAGCTGGTCTTTGAGTATCTCCTTGCCGAAATACCAACTGCAGCGAATCGCCAACATCGCCGCCCAAAAAGCCGCCCTCCGACTCGACGCGTAAAACAGTAATTCCTCGGATACCACTCGCTGATCCTTGGATGCAACGCGCTGATCCTCGGGCGGCGCAGCACCTCATTCATCGGCGTCCATCCGTGGTTTGATTTCCTACCCTATCTCATCAAACTTCGCGGTTTCGTGCCTTCGTGCGAGACTTCATTCGACCGTGGATCCAATCAGAAGATGTCTAGCGCAAAGGGGTGAAGGCACAAAGGAAGAGGGCATTCGGCTGTAAATCTATGTTGATCAAAGGATTTGTGCGCTCGACGGCAAGTCGCGGGGTCCCGTCTCGAAGATGCACGCGTCCGTCTCGAAGATGCGGCTCGACTAGGGCTCAATTCAAAAAAGCCGCACACCAACTAACCAGACGCCTCTGCTTTAGGCGCTTCCAGCGTTCAAGCGCACAAGCAAATCCAGCTCATGCTTCACGCCCAGCCGCTAGCCAGCCCCCTCAAGCCAAACGACCTGCGGAGCCGTTCGATCGTTGGATCAAATATCGCCTTCAGGATAGAGCTGGTGGAACTTGATCGCTTCCACGGCGATGGCCGCGGCAGTTCCAAAGATAGTCTCGACGCTGGCAGCCCGCGACACTTGGGCTGCGGGACGCGACAGGCCGAGGATGAGCTGGCCGTATGCCTGGGCACCGGCGACGTGCTGGAGCAACTTGAGCGAGATGTGCGCGGCATCCAGGTTGGGAAACACGAGGACATCGGCCGTGTGACGTACTTCTGCGGCGGGTAACTTGATCTCGGCCGCGGCAGGATCGAGCGCAACGTCGGCTTGCAGTTCGCCTTCGATGCTGATGTCGATGAATTGTTTGATCGCTTCGTCGTGCGCCAATGCAGTGGCCGCGGCCATGCGGCGGGCATCCGGGGTGGCTGCGGAGCCCTTGGTGGAGTGACTGAGCATGGCGACGAAGGCTTTGCGGCCGAGGAAGTGACGCGCTAGCTTGCCCGTCTCAACAGCGATGGCTGCGAGCTGGCTCACGTCGGGACTAGGAATCAGCCCGGCATCGGCAAAAAACAGAACACCGTCACCGCCCAGATGCTTGAGGTGCGAACCGGTCAGCATCATCACGCTGAAAATTTTGGGGACGTTCGGCAGGGGTTTGATGGTGTGGAGCAGGGCGCGGAAATAGGCGGCTGGCAGCGCCTGATTGCCGCCGACGATGGCATCGGCCTGACCGTACTGGACCATCAGCGCGCCGAAGTAATGCGGCCGGGAGACGAGCTCTGCAGGATCCCCGATCGGCAGGCTGCGATAGCGGGCCATGTTTTCGACGCGCTGGCAGAACAATTTGAAGTCCGTGGCGTGCGGAGGGTCGATGATGTGAATGAAGAGAAGCGAAACTCCGTGAGTGGCGGCGAGGGCCTTGATGCGCTCGCGGTTGCCTAACAAGATCGGCGCGACGGCTTCCTCCGCGACCAGTTGGGCAGCCGCTAGAATCACCCGGATGTCCTCGCCCTCGGTGAAGACCACCCGCTTGGGATGGCGCCGGAGTTGATCAAGGAGTCCGCGAACGATGGGATTGTTTGGTGTGGGCTCGGTGGAAATGTCGGACATAGAAAGGCAGTTGCTTGCAGTGTGCTGGGACTTTAGTATGGCTTTAGCCGACCGTTCAACCCGATTCACTCCGAAATCACCCGTGCCAGCCGATTACCACACCCATACGCCGCTGTGCCGCCATGCGGAAGGCGAGCCGGAAGCATTCATAGATGCTGCTTTACGCGCGGGACTGACCGAATACGGGGTCTCCGACCACGCTCCACAGCCCCCCGAACCCTTCGACGACTGGCGAATGGCGAAAGCTGATTTGCCCGAGTATTTCGAATGGATCGAACGCGCCCGCCGCCACGCCGCAGGCCGCATCCCCGTGAGATCAGGTCTGGAATGCGACTGGCTAAACGGCTGCGAACCCTGGATCTCCGAACTCGGCTCACGCCATGATTGGGATTACCTCATCGGCTCCGTCCACTACCTGGGCGACTGGGATTTTGATAACCCGAAGTGGCTCGGCCGCTGGGCGGAGAGCGATGTGGATGCGGTCTGGACGCATTATTGGCGTACCTACGCCCAAATGGCCGATAGCGGACTATTCGATATTCTAGCCCACCCGGACCTGGTGAAAAAATTCTCGCATGTGCCGGGTGGTGATCTCGATCGCTTTTACGAGCCAGTCATCGATGCCATCGCAGCAGCGGGCAGCATCATCGAGCTCAACACCGCAGGCTGGCACAAGCCCTGTGCCGAGGCGTATCCGGCGCCGAGATTTCTAGAACTCGCCTGCTCTGCGGGGATCGGACTGGTGATTTCGTCCGACTCACACGCGCCCAGCGAGGTGGCTCGCGATTTTCCAAGTGCGATCCAGATTGCCAAGGCCGCCGGTTACCGCGAGACCGTTCTCATAAAAAAACACCAGCGCCACAGCGAACCGCTTCCCGAATAAGGCTACGTAGGCGATGGCCCAATGACGCAAAAAGGCCCGCAATCGCGAGGATGGCGGGCCTTTTTTAAAATTCAGAGCAGGTCAGCAACCGCAGCCATCGCCACAACCACCCTCTTTGTGTTCGTGGCCGGAGTCTTCATGATTGTGCCCCCCTCCTCCGCAGCAACCACCCGCGTCGCCTCCGCCACCACAGCAACCGCCTTTGTCGGCGACGTCATCAGCGGTAGGCACGCGACCAAGCTCGATGGCAGCACCAATATATTTGCCGATTTGCTTTTGGAGAGTCTCCAGTTCGCGCTGGGCGGCGAGGAAATCGCAGGCGACTTCATTTTCAAAAAGGGCGTTACGGGCGCTCTCAAATTCGCGGATTTCAACGGCACCCAGCTCGATGCCGGCGTGTTGTTTGTGATGGAGCTGTTCGCCGCGCTCGTGCACGCTTTGGTATTGGAGGCGTGCCTCGTCATCGGCGATGAAACGCTCGACATCGGCTTTGAGCTTAAGGTAGGAAGGATCGCTGGCGATCAGAGCGCAGAGTTCCTTGGTTTTTACAATCACAGCAGTGTCTTCGGCAGCAATGGACATGAAAGGTCCATAACCTCGGAAAAGGCGGCTGGCAACGGACATTTGTGGGAATTTCGTCCTGCCAGCGACCGGGCCAGACAGAGCCCCCCCCAAAGAGAAGCCCCCTCCGAAATCCTCAGTTGCGACGGTCGGCGGCACGAAACAAAAGCGCCTTGTCCGTGAGTCGAACAAGGCGCTTGGTTTGATCTTTTTGATCTGCTAGTAGGCTCAGGCTTTCTTGCCTCGCTTGGCGAGGAAGAGCATGAACACGCCGAAGACGAGTAGGACGATGCCCCACTCGATGTTGACGTTTTTGCCGAGGGATTTGACATACATCTCCGTGTCATTGCGGGTGAACCAACCGAAGACGGTGAGGATCAGCCCAAACAGGGAGAAGAGAATGCCGATAGGCAGGCGGAGGTCGAAGTTCATAGGATGATGAGTGGGTGAGGTGTTACCAGAAGATGATGTTGAGGGCGACTGCGATGAGCAGCACAACCGAACCCACAACGGCAGGACGCATCCAGAGTGGCTCGCCTTCTTCCTTGAGCTTATCAGTCAGGGAATAAACCAGCCCCTTGAGCTCTGCATCCGTCTTGGTGCGGGTGGTAAAGAGTGAAATCACAATGGTCACCACGAAGCAGACCGACCATGCCACGATGGCGAGCCAGAAGTTCTGCGCCATGCTGGAGGTGAATTGGAAATGACTATTGATCCATGCACCTTTGATCCAATAGATGGTCTCACCCACCTCAAGAATTTTCGGCGAACTCATGCCATGGAAAATCATTGCGGCAACAGTTCCCACCAAAAGCCCGTAGAACGCTCCGTGACCGGTTGCCCGTTTCCAGAACATTCCGAGCAGGAATGTCGCAAAAACCGGCGCGTTGACAAAGCCGAAGACCAGCTGCAGGAAGTCCATGATATTATCGACATTCTTTGCGACATAGGCGAAGGCGATGGAAATCACGATCCCCGCGACTGTGGCGAACTTGGCCATCCACATGTAGTGGGCGTCGGATTTGCCCTTGCCGATGTAAGACTGATAGATGTCATAGGTCCAAACGGTGTTGAACGCAGTCACGTTACCGGCCATGCCAGACATGAAGGACGCCATGAGGGCGGTGAGTGCCAGCCCCAGCATGCCGGTGGGCAGGTAGTGGGCGATGAGCGAAGGGATGACGAGGTTGTAGTCCGTTTCACCGGTGACGCCGACAGGGATGCCATAGTTGGATCCCGCCTTGGCAGCCAGGGCGAGGGCGATCATGCCGGGAACGATCACAATGATGGGGAACAGCATTTTAGGAATGGCACCGATGATGGGAGTGCGGCGGGCATCGCCCATGGTCTTGGCCGCCATCGCCCGTTGGACGACGAGGAAGTCGGTACACCAGTAGCCGAAGGACAAGACAAAGCCGAGACCGAAGACCATGCCGAACCACTCGACACCCATCGGGTTAGCAGTGGCTGTTCCCATGTATTTCCACGAGTGGGCATATTCAGGCTTCATCGCCGACATCATGCCACTCCAGCCACCGAGGTCGTTGAGACCGATGATGACCAGAGGCGCAAAGCCGAGCACAATGAGGAAAAACTGCAGCACCTCGGTGTAAATGGCCGAAGAAAGCCCACCTTTGAGCACATAGGCGAGAACCACGACCGATGACACGATAAGTGAGAAATTGTAATCCCACTTCAGAAGTAGATGAAGCAGCGCAGCCAGCGCATGCAACGAGGCACCAGAAGATGCCACGGTCATCAGCGCAAAGGAGATCGCATTCAAACCACGAGTCTTCTCGTCGAATCGAAGCTTCAAATATTCAGGCACCGAGCGGGCGCGCGAACCGTAGTAGAACGGCATCATGAACACCGCGAGGAAGATCATCGCCGGAATCGCTCCCACCCAGTAGAAGTGAGAGGTCATGATGCCATATTTGGCACCCGACGCGGCCATGCCAATGACTTCCTGCGCGCCGAGGTTGGCGGAGAGGAAGGCCAAACCGGTGACCCAGACGGGAATCGAGCGACCGGAAGTGAGGAAGTCGGAGGCCGACTTGACGTGCTTTTTCAGCACAAAGCCGATGCCAACGACGACGAGGATATAAACCAGAAGGATCAAATAATCCACGGTGTGGAGATCGATCTTGGGTGCTGCGGCGGCAGCAAGGAGGGAAATGGACGGAATGCCTGTCATGATTATTTCTGTTGGATTGCTAAAAAAACGCCCCTCGCTGGATTAACAAGGGGCATCGAATTTCGATTCTGAATTACTCAGCGGAGAATTTATGAATCATCGTGTGCTTGTAAGTTTCGCCAGGGCGAAGCACGGATGATGGGAACGATGGCTGGTTAGGAGCATCGGGGAAACCTTCGGTCTCCAAGCAAAGCGCGGTGCGGTGAGCGTATTTAACGCCGCCTTTGCCGGCCACGGTACCATCGAGGAAATTGCCGCCGTAGAATTGCACACCCGGTTGGTTGGTAGTGACTTCCATGACGCGACCCGACTTAGGATCCTTGAGGCGTGCCGCGAGGCGCAATCCCTTGCCCTTGCCTTTATTGATGACCCAAGCGTGGTCGTAACCGCCGCCGAATTTGAGGGCTTCGAAATCCGCAGCGATGCGTTCACCGATGACGGTGGGCTTGGTGAAATCCATCGGGGTACCTGCAACAGGAGCGATTTTACCCGTTGGGATCAGGCCCACGTTGGTTGGCAAAAAGCCATCCGCATTGAGGGTGAGAACGTGGTCATTGATGGACGTGGTTGGGTCGCCGGAGAGATTCCAATACGAGTGGTGAACGACATTGAGAATGGTTGGAGCATCGGTGGTAGCCTTGGCTTCCCACTTGAGTTCGTTGTCATTATTGAGCGAGTAGGTCACTTTAACGGTGAGATTGCCGGGGTAACCTTCTTCACCATCCTTAGCGGTGTAGGTGAACTCGACGCCATTGCCATCGACGGGCTTGCCCGACCAGAGGACTTTATCGAAACCTTTCAAGCCGCCGTGGAGGGCGCAAGGAATGCCGCCGGGCTCGTTGTTCGTGGCAAGGGTGTAGTTTTTGCCATCGAGACTGAACTTGCCATCTTTGATGCGGTTGCCAAAGCGACCGACGGTCGAGCCGAAGTAAGAAGTATTGGTCAGCCAGCCTGCCAAGGTGTCGTAGCCGTGGGTGAGGTCGGCCAATTTGCCCGCTTTGTCCGGAGTTTCCATCGAAACGAGGATAGCACCGTACTCGGTGACCCGCGCTTTGAGGCCGTTTTTATTGGTGAGTGTGAAAACTTTGACCTGATGCCCGTCGGGCATCGAACCAAAAATTTCTTCTTTAACTTCAGCTTTCTTCGTCATTGCGAAGGTGTTTTCACAGGCGATTAGGCTCATGGCGAGCGCAGAAATGAGTAAGTGGGTTTTGTTCATGCGCGGGTAGATTTGAAGGATTTCGGCTAGGATGCCAAGAAAGAATTCCCCCCAAATTGGGGGATGACGCGCCAGCCAAGACGTGATAGATCCATGGCCATGACTTATCTCGAAGACTGGAAAGCAAAACTGGCAAGCATTCTAGACGATTTCGGCTGCCAGACAGGAACAATCCATCAAACCGCTGGCGACGGAGCTATTCTAACGCTCGTTAGCCAAATCGGGGTGCCTGATAGCCTACTGGATAAAATTTCCACCATCCCCTACGGCAAGGGAATCGCGGGAGTGGCAGCTGAGCGCAAAGAACCGGTGGAACTCTGCAATCTGCAAGTGGACCTAGGTGGCATCGCCAAAGCGGATGCGCGCCAAACAGGGGTCTCCGGATCTATCGCGGTGCCGATTTTCTCGGAGACTTCAGGACAGGTCATTGGCACGCTGGGGATTGGGAAGTTTGCCCCATACGAGTTCACGGTCGCAGAAAAAGAACGCCTGAAAGAACTCGCTGCTGAAATCGGCTGCCACTTCGATCACAAAGCAGTCTGAGGTGATTGACCCAGCCGAGGAACTCATTAAGATCCGGCCATGACAACAGTGGAATCCGCTACCAAGATTCTCGATACGATGCTCGGACACCTCGGGTTTACGGCAAAAATCGAGGTCCAACACACACACGACGGCCCCTGTCTGCAGATCCACTCTGGCGAGAGTGAATCGATCATCGGCCACGAGGGAGACCGACTCGACGATTTGCAGTACCTGGTCAACCGTATCATCCGCAGACACCAGCCCGATGCCGAGCGCATCAAAGTGGACTGCGAACACTTCCGCTCGATCCAAGAAGACCGCATGACCGACGAGATCAAGGGAATCGCCGAGCGGGTCAAGGCCACTGGCAAACCGTTCCAAATGCGCCCACTCAATGCCTACTACCGGCGACTGGTTCACAATATACTCGTCGGCGATCCAAAAATCGCTTCCCATTCACCGCAAGGAGATGACCGCCTCAAGCGGATCACGATTTCCGTAAAACCTGACTCTTGATCCAACCCATGAAAAAATTCTTCTTTGACTGCGGAACTCGAGACGCCACGGCGTCCCTCGGATTTCTGGTGCTGCGCATGTTGGTTGGACTGATGATGCTCATAGGTCACGGCATTCCTAAAATTGAGAACTACGCGGTCTATCAAAAGGCGTTTTATGTGCCAGACATCTTCCCTCTCAGTTTGATGTCCCACTCGACAAGTCTCATCGCATGCATCGCCGCAGAGGCCGCCGCCTCCATTCTGATTATCCTTGGCTTCGCCACCCGTCCTGCCGCCTTTCTACTTGGATTCAGCATGGTGGTTGCTGCCTTTGGCGCCCACGGTTCGGCTCCATGGTTCCAAGCTGGCGCAACGCCCATGGCGACCAAGGAGCTGGCGCTGATGTATCTGATCCCGATTCTGGCCATAATTCTAGCAGGTGCCGGCGCTTACTCCCTGGATGCTGCGATCTACAAAGACAGCCGACGCCGCCGCTGGTAAAATCATGGAAACACACCGTCTTGTCCTCCCCGGCGATCTCAATCACTATGGATTTCTATTTGGCGGGCGCCTGATTGCCTGGATCGATGAGGCATCATGGATCGCAGCCAGCCTCGACTACCCTCACTGCCAATTCGTCACCGTGGCGATGGATACCGTGGAATTCCACCACAGCGTGCGCGACGGCACGATCCTGAGAATTTCCTGCAGCCGCGAACGCGAGGGAAACACCAGCGCCACGTATGCCGTCTGCGTCATTGACGAACGGGCCGGTGCCGCGCCGATCTTTTCGACCCGCGTGACCTTTGTCAGCGTCGATGATGCCGGACAAAAACGCAGCATCCGCAGCTAGAATCCTCAAACGATTTTACACCTCAACATCGCCTTGGAACCTTTGATTGAAACCGTTGACGTCGTCCTGCCTTTAGGAAAATCCGAGGACAATGCCGCTCGCCGCGAAGCCGCAGCCGTGAAGCTCGGCATCTCCGTTAGTCGGATCGGCGGGATCAAACTGCGCAAGCATTCGATCGATGCCCGCCAGAGGGAAGTCAAAGTGCAGTTGCGGCTCGATGTCGCGCTCGATGCTCCCCTGCCCCCGGATGAAACACCCCATTGGTCGGCACCGGCGCTTTCCGCAGAGGCCAGTCACGTCATCATCGTCGGTTGCGGTCCAGCCGGACTGTTTGCCGCGCTGCGCTGTCTGGAAAAAGGGCTGAAGCCCATTCTGCTCGAACGCGGTAAAGACGCCAGTGCGCGGCGTTTCGACCTCGCCCCCCTGCTGCGCGAAGGCCGCGTGATCGAAGAGTCGAACTATTGTTTTGGCGAAGGCGGTGCGGGAACGTTTTCCGACGGCAAGCTCTACACCCGCGCCACCAAACGCGGTCCCGTTGCCAAGGTTTATGAGGTCTTAGTCGCTCACGGCGCACCCGAGGTCATTCTCACCGATGCCCACCCGCACATCGGCTCCAATCTCCTGCCCAACGTCGTCAAGGCGATCCGCAACTCGATCATTCAGGCAGGCGGCGAAGTCCGATTCCAAACCAAAGTCGTCGATTTCCTTACCACGGGTGATCGGATCCGCGGCGTCGTCACCGCGGCGGGTGAGGAAATTCGAGCAGACTCGGTCATCCTCGCTACTGGCCACTCCGCGCGGGATATCTACCGGCTGCTCGCAGAGAAAAAAATCTTGTTAGAGGCCAAGCCTTTTGCCGTTGGATTCCGAATCGAACACCCGCAGCCGTTCATCGACCGCACCCAGTATCATCTCAGTTATGGCCAAGAGCGGCCACGGCTATTGCCCGCCGCGCGCTACCGGCTCGCCACCAAGATCCGCGACCGCGGAGTGCATTCCTTCTGCATGTGCCCGGGCGGCTGGATTGTTCCAGCCTCTACCGAAAACGACGAAGTGGTGGTCAATGGCATGAGCCTTTCGCGCCGCGACTCCCCTTTCGCCAACTCCGGGATGGTCTCCACCGTCGAGCCGGAAGACTTGAAGCCGCTAATCAAAGAGCACGGAGTACTCGCCGGATTGGTTTTCCAGAAGGAACTGGAACGCACCGCAAAACAGGCCGGCGGCGGGGTCGGCCAGGTGGCACCGGGCCAGCGGGTCACCGATTACCTCGCCGGTAAAATCTCGACCACGCTGCCTGATACCAGTTATTTTCCCGGCATCGAATCCGCCCCGCTGCACGACCTGCTGCCGCAGTGGATCACCAGCCGGATGCGCGAAGGGCTGCGCCTGTTCGGCCGCCAGGTCCACGGCTACATTTCCGAGGAGGCACTGCTATTAGGCTTCGAGACCCGGACCAGCTCACCGGTCCGGATTCCCCGGCGCGACGATACCTTAGAACACCCGCAGATCCGCGGACTCTTCCCCTGTGGCGAGGGTGCAGGATACGCCGGCGGCATTGTCAGCGCCGCGATGGATGGCCTGCGCATCGCGGATGCCGCCTGTGCCATCAAATAAAAACCGGCCCACCGTAAACGGCAGGCCGGTTTGAGTAAAATCGATCTAAGTGGATTAGAACTGCGAGCTCAACGAGAAGTTGAACTGACCTCCCTTGTCAGCTTCCTTGTCGGGTGAGGAAACCGGCACCGCATAGTCGAGTGCGAGTGGCAGAGGACTGATTGGCAGCTTGAGGCGAATGCCGACCCCCACATCACTGTAAACGTCGTTGACATTCATATCCCAACTTCCCGTATTTACAAAGCCCGTGTCGTAGAACACTGCTGCGCGCACGGTTTCGATGATCGGCACGGTGTACTCGACGGAAACATAGCCCAGTGAATTGCCACCGTAGGTTTCATTCGTGTAGCCTGTGTCGCGTGGTCCCACGTCGCGGAATTCGAAGCCGCGCAGGGTGCGGCCACCACCGAGGAACATCCGCTCAAATATCGGAATCTCTCCGCCGTTGGTGCTGTCCACGAAGGCCAGTTCGCCATTCACTGATAGGATTGAATCCCACTTCAGATTCCAGTACTGCGCGCCTTGGCCAGAAAAAGAGACCGTTTCCACGTCGCCGCCGAGGCCTGCATAGGTCAGGCCAAGATCCACCTTGTGACCACGACGAGCCAGCATGCTGCTATCGCGGCTATCGTAAACATAGGTGGTCGACAGCGCGCTGCGCAGGTAATCACCTCCGATACGATCTTGAGAAAGTTGTGACTTATCTCCGTCGTTAGGGCCCGTAAAGGAATAGGAATTAGCACTAACCTCCGAATCGATATTCACGTTCTCGACGCGGTATTCTAACTTCACTGAATCCTTTTTCCCCAGAGGCTTTTTCAATGAAAGGGCAGCTCCGAGGTTGGTCTGTTCGTAATAGTCACTGAAGTAGGTCGACTGCTTGTAAAACAGCTCGCCGCCGAGGGCCAACTGCTGATCCATAAACCAAGGCTCGACCAGCGACACACTGGCTTCGGAACGTTGGGAACCTCCGCGTAGGCTCATCGCAAAGCGCTGACCACCACCGGTGAAGTTCCAGGGATTGAACAAATTGAAGTTCGATTGCTCCAAGGTAACGAAACCGACGATGCTGTCGATGGAGCTGAAGCCAGCACCCACGCCGACCGAACCGGTCGCCTTTTCTTCGACGAGTACGTTCACGTCGCGATAGCCGGAACCGCCGGGCGAACCGGTGGTTTGCACTTCACTGAAGTATTGCAGGTTCTCAAGGCGGGCCTTGGTAGTCTCCAACTCGACGGAGTTGAACATATCGCCGGGCTTGAGCGGGATTTCGCGGCGGATGACTTTGTCCTTGGTCTTGGTGTTGCCGGCGATGTTGACGCGCCCCACGCGGAAGCGCGAACCTTCGGTCACCCGGTAAGTGATATTTACTCGGTTAGGGCCAGCATCGCGAATGTCCGGAGATACCTGTGCATCCGCGTAACCGCGCGATCCATAGTAGCTGCGAATCATCGTGATATCATCACGCATTTTCTTGGAAGAATAGGCAGAATCACCCGTTAGGGTGAGGGCGGGATAGAGTTCCTCGGGCTTAAACACCGTCATCGTGCCAAAGCCGACACCGGCAACCGTGTATTTTTCTCCCTCGTTGATAGGAATGATCAGATCGACCCGGCCACCGCTGACGACGTCCCGACGGATGCCCGGGCTACTGGCGCGGAGGTAGCCCTTGCTGCGGCAGTAATCCAAAACAGCATCCAAATCGGCATCCAGTTGGCTCGACTCGAACTGGCCCGACTTGGTCAGCCACGAGAACCAGCCCTTTTCCTTCACCTTCATCTCCTTGCGAAGCTCTGGGTCAGTGAACACGTGGTTCCCTTCGAAGCGAATTTTATGAACCTCGTTTTTCGAACCTTCGTTGATCACAAAAATCAAATCGGACAAACCGCTTTGACCTGTAGCCTGCGTGCGGTGCGTCACCGTTACGTCGGGATAGCCGGATCCTTGGTAATACTTCTCGATATTGCGGCGGGCTTCGAGAATCTGTTCGTCGCTCATCATGCCATCAGCTTTGATTTTCGATTCCTTGGCCAGCTTCTGGTCGGAGTAAATCGTATTGCCGACAAATCCCACGCCGCCGAGAGCTGCGCGCGTCGTCACCTCAGCGATTAACTTTACACTGCCATCCACCGGCTCGGCAAGGAATCGCACATCCTCGACAAGGCCCGAGCCATAAAGCGACTTGATGTCGTTGTCCAAACTCTCCGCACGGTAGGGAGAGCCCGATTTGCACGACATGAGATTGCGCAGGCGCGCTTCATCCACCGTCTTCGCACCCTGGAAGCGGATCACCACCTCGGTGATGGTTTTACCCTCGAAATCCTGAGCATGCAGGGTCCCGGCAAGCGCGACTACGGCTAAGGAAGTCAAGGCGGCGAATTGACCCAAGCCACGTGGCATGAGAAGTGGAGGTGGTGTTAGGAATTTCATGCTGATCTAATTACTTTTCTATCAAAAGTGACCCGCACCCAGTCAGTCAAGGTCAATAGCGCAGCTTGTCGGCGACGGACCAACACTGAACAAGCTGTTAGAGACCGAAAATCCATAAATTGCAGGGTCCAGCAATCGTGAGCGGGTGCTCAACGCTACAGAATTTTTGGTTTGGCTGGTGCGCGATGGTGAAGGACTTTCGGGAAGTGGTGGCGATTTCGTGATTCTGACGAGCGATCGCGACAAGGCCCCGCTGAAGAGATCCACCATTCTGGCTTGATCGTTGGCATTTAAATAGGGATGCTGCGGTTTCATGTCCGCCGCTGTTCAACACACTCTCGCTGGCTCTGCCACCCTGGAAGGCACTTCTCTGCACACGGGGCAGAAGGTCACGCTCACGATCAAACCTGCTCCGGAAGGCCACGGATTCAAGTTTCGTCGCATCGATTTGCCGGACCAACCGTTTATCAACGCCGATGTGGACAAGGTCCAGACCGTCGAGCGGGCGACGACTTTGGCAGAAGGATCGGTCAAGGTTCACACCGTCGAGCACATCATTTCCGCGCTGGCGGGCATGGGCGTGGACAATGCCTTGATCGAGATGGACGCCAACGAGCCGCCGATCGGCGACGGATCTTCGCGGCCGTTTGTGGAACTAATCAAAAAGGTCGGCACGCTGGCGCAGAGTTTGCCGCGCCGGGTGTGGGAGATCCGCGAGCCGATCCACCAGGAAATGGGCGACGGCACGATCATCACCATCGTTCCCTGCAAAACTTTCAAAGTTTCGGTGACCAATGTCGGCCCCGATGGCCGCTTCACCCAATATTTCTCCACCGAGGTCAACCCGACGACGTACGAGAAGGAAATCTGCGCGGCGCGGACTTTTGTCTATTATGAAGACGTCAAGCCATTGCTCGACAAGGGCTTGATCAAAGGAGGATCGCTCGAAAGCGCGATCGTCATTCGCGGCGAGGAGATCATGTCGAAGGAGGCGCTGCGCTTCAACAACGAGTTTGCACGTCACAAGGCGCTCGATCTGATCGGCGACCTGATGTTGGCGGGGGTGAAGATTCTCGGCCACGTCATCGCGGTGAAGCCCGGCCACGGCCCGAACACCATGATGGCCGCCAAGCTGAAAACCGAATACGCCCGCATGCGTTCGATGGTCCCCGCCCCGGTCTCCATCCCGGACGGCGAGAGCGTGCTCGACATCAACGAGGTGATGAAAATCCTGCCTCACCGCTATCCGTTCCTGATGGTGGACCGCATCGTGGATTGCCTGGGCGACAGCAAGTGCACGGGGATGAAAAACATCACGATCAACGAGCCTTATTTCGCCGGGCATTTCCCGGGGCACCCGATCATGCCGGGTGTCTTGCAGCTTGAGGCGATGGCGCAGGTCTCATCCGTGCTGATGCTCCGCAAGCCGGAGAACGCCGGGAAAATCGGTTATTTCATGAGCGCGGACAGCGTGAAATGGCGTCGCCCGGTTTTGCCTGGCGACACGCTTTTCATCGAAACCGAGATCATCAAGATGCGCGGCGCCATCGGCCAGACGCGCTGCCGCTGCCTCGTGAACGGCGAGGTGGTTTCCGAAGCGGAACTCAAGTTCGCGCTGATGGACCGGTGATGAACATCGAACACCGAACGCCCAACACCGAAATCTGAAGGGAAAAAAGATTACCTTCCCTGCTTCTCAACAACTTCATCCGACCCACTTTTCCTATCATGTCCGAACGCAAGACACTCGACGAACGCGCCCAAATGACCGACCTGGAACGGGTCCGCCACTCCTCAGCCCACGTGATGGCCACCGCCATCCTGCGGATCTGGCCGGATGCGCAGTTCGCTTACGGCCCGCCGATTGAAAACGGCTTCTACTATGACTTCGAGATGAAGCACCGGATCACGCCGGATGATTTCGAAAAAATCGAGACGGAGATGAAAAAGATCGCGAAGGAGAACCAGAAGTTCGAATACAAGGCGATTTCCCGCGAGGAAGCGAAGGCGATGGCGGAAAGCGGCCGCCTCGGCGGACTCACGGAGCGCCCGGGCAATCCCTCGCGTTTCAAGCTGGATCTGATCGACAAGATTCCGGAAGGCGAACAGATCTCGTGTTTCCAGAACGGGGATTTCATCGACCTCTGCGCCGGGCCTCACGTCGGCTACACGTCGAAGTGCAAGAACGTGAAACTGATGTCGGTCTCCTCGTCATTCTATCTGGGCGACGAGTCGAAGGGCCAGCTCCAGCGGCTTTACGGCACGGCTTTTGAAAACAAGGAGGAGCTGGAATCGCACCTGAACCGCCTGGAAGAGGCGAAGAAGCGCGACCACCGCCGGTTGGGCAAGGAGCTCGGGCTTTTCCACATCGACGAGATGGTCGGCCAAGGGCTGATTTTGTGGAAGCCGAAGGGCGCGCTGGTGCGTCGTTCGTTGCAGGAATTCATCACCGAGGAGCTGGACAAGCAGGGCTACTCGCAGGTTTTCACGCCGCACATCGGCAAGCTCGATCTCTATCGGACGTCCGGGCATTTCCCCTACTATCAGGAGAGCCAGTATCCGGCGATCGCCGAGCGCGACGTGTTGGAAAAACTCGCGGACGAGGACGCGACGTGCGCCACGCTCATCAACGGACTATCGGATGGCACCTTCGAGGGCTATCTGCTGAAGCCGATGAACTGCCCGCACCACATCCGC
>CAJXYV010000063.1 GCA_913063525.1 uncultured Verrucomicrobiota bacterium | reverse complement strand
TCTTAGCAGGTGCCTTCTTAGCAGGTGCCTTCTTAGCAGGTGCCTTCTTAGCAGGTGCCTTCTTAGCAGGTGCCTTTTTAGCAGGTGCCTTTTTAGCAGGTGCCTTTGGTGCAGCCTTCACGACTTTCTTAGCGGTTTTCACCGCTGCCTTCTTTGCAGTTTTTTTTGCAGCCATAGTTTTATGTCTTTGGAGTTCGCGTTCGATGTTTGTTTTCTCTTCCAGCGTTAATGTGCCGGCGGAGAGGATAGCGAGGATCGCCTCACCGAGGCGTCCTCCAAAAGCGTTGGTTAGAAAGGATTCTGCGGCGTCTCGCACAATCACTTTCTGGGCGTAAGCCGCCGTGTAAAGGTGCGCTCGACCGACCCGAGCACGCTTCACAAGGCCTTTGCGGTCGAGACTCTGCATCACGGAAAGCACCGTGGTGTAGGCTCGATGTTTCTTATCTGGCAGCGCCTCATGTACGGCGGCCACCGTAGATGGACCTTCATGCCACAATACGGAGAGGGCTTGAAGTTCGAGATCAGATGGATGAATGGGCCGTGCCATGAAATTTATCTTCGTTGCTAGAGAGGACAAAACCAATCGTTCGGACATCCGTCAAGTTGAAAGATGCTGATTTTTAACAAATCCAAAATATTTTTTTCGCGGCGTTCGAACAAGTACTACAAAAGCCGTAGTTTGAAGTCGCGAGTTACTCCCTCGCCTTAGGAGAATCGGGGCGGACAATTTGCGGGTCCACTTTTTTCAAAGCATCCCAAAAGCGATCATCGGCGGGATCGCCGTTGAAAAGTATTTCGCCTTGGGCGGTGACGAGCACGAAGGTAGGTAGCGTCTGAACGCGAAGATCTCTCGCGAATGATTTCTCTTTTTGATCCAAGACCCATACGCCCGGAAAATCCGAGCCGAGCGGTACAATCATCCTTCGCGCGGCTGACAAAATTTCGGGAGAACCTGCGGCAAGAATGGAAATTGTTGCGACCCCTTTTTGATGGAGAGCTCTCGCGGTAATCGCGAAATCCGGCATGCTTGCCTCGCACTCGCGACTTGAAGGAGACCAGAAGTGAAGGGCTATGGCTTTGTTGCCAGCCATGACTTGGCTGATCGTCACGGCATCATTTTCCATGAGGGAGTGAAGCCTCGTTTGGAAATCGATCTTTGTGTGGCGCATTGAGTCTTCGAGGCGCATGCGATCGATATGGGGTGCAAAGGCAGATGCTTGGCGCGGGCTTAGCCAGAATGCCTCTTTGATGTGCGACTTGAACGCGTCATGATCGCCTTTTTTCAGCGAGGCGATCGCTTGGACGTATTCGATTACGGCGAGCCAATCTTCGCACACACTGAAGACGGCGGAATCCTCGATTTTAAAAAGTTCGCGTTGTTTGAGGAACTCGGGAAGCATCGCGGCGATGGCATCATCCTCGCGGCGATCGACGTGATAAAGAAAGCGAGCTTCGAGAATGGCTTGATCGCTGACGTGATTTTCTTTCGCCGCCGCAATGACGGACTGTAGCGCTTGGTCCGACTCTCGCTCAGACAGCAGGTGGTCTAAGGCAGTTTCCCGCGAGCTAAGACTGGAGTTTTTAGCCGCCTGCGGTGTGGCCGCGGTTTGGGCTGTTGCCGCGACGATGGCCGATAAAAAGGGGAGGATGGAAAACAAAATGCGCATGGCAGGGAAAGAGAAAGTCGCTGGGCGACGTGCGCTGCCCAACGACCCATCCGGCTAGGTCATTGGATTGGCGGGATCACCATTTTTTTGCCAAGGACGACAATGTCTTTGGTCATGCCGTTGGCTTTTTTAATGGCCGCGATCGGCACTTTGTATTTAGAGCTGATGCCCGATATCGTGTCTCCAGCGACGACGGTGTGGATGATGGCGGCACCGTTTGATGGTGCCTTCGGTCCTTTTGGTGCCGCAGAGGCTGGCATGGCGGGTTCGGATGCAACACTTGGAATTAAGGCCTCTGCAGCAGGGGCTGTGGTGCCGCTGGCCTCGTAAGCTGCAGGAGTGTCATAGATCGGGTTTGCGGTATCCGTGGATGGCGAATTAATAGCATTCGGGGGAGTTGATGCAAGGGGTTGCTCGATTTTTTGCGAAGCGCAGGAGCCAAGGATAAGGGCGGTAAGCGGTGCGGCGAGAATGCGGATAGGAGTCATGACGTTATGTTGGTGATTTGATTTGTGAAAGATTAAGAAGTCTGCCCAGTCGGCTATTGAGCCGAATATCGCGAAGCGATTTTTTTATTCAATCGAAATTCAAGCGCAGCCGGAAAAAATCGTCAGCGGTTTTTCCGGTGTGAAGAGCCAGCGATTCGAGCGTCTCCCCGCGCAGCTCGGCGAGCCGTTCGGCCGTTTTCCGGACGAATGACGGCTCGTTGCATTGGCCGCGGAAAGGCTCGGGTGCAAGGTAGGGAGCGTCGGTTTCAATCATAAATCGCCCTGCAGGACACTGTTTTGCGGTTTCGCGGACCTGATGAGCGGCCTTGAAAGTAGCGACCCCGCCAAACGAAAGCAGCCCACCCAAGCTTATGATGGACTCGGCATTTTCCCACGGGCCCAGAAAACAATGGAACACGGCACGCACCGACCTGTGGTAATCTCGGTAGATGGCAAGGGCATCCTCAAACGATGCGAATCCCTCGCGATCCCGCGTGTGAATGACGACATTGAGTTTTGCTGCTGCAGCCAGTTCAAAATGCTGGCGGAGAAACCGCTGCTGCCGGTCGCGGAAAGCTTCCTCATCCCAGCCCTCTGGCGCCGGGTGATAGTAATCCAGTCCAGTTTCTCCGATGGCACAAACTCGCGGATCATCGACAAACGCCGCGAGCTGCCCGCAGGCATCGTCGGGTGCTAGGTGGACATCGCAGGGATGGATGCCGATGCAGGCGTGAACGGTTGGGTTTTCGGCGATGGCGAGGTTTGCCTGGAGATTCTCAAGTCGCGTCGCGAGGGTGATCATGCGAGAGACGCCTGCATCACGGGCACGGGTGAGAAGAGAGGGAATTTCCTCGGGCGGAAAACGGTGAGAGGCGAGATGACAGTGAGAATCAGTTAGCATGTCGATTAGTGGTGCAAGGCGGCTAGGAAAGCGCTCACTTTTTTAAAGTCCTTGATGCCGGGTGCTGTCTCCGCACCCGATGCGATGTCCAGCGCCGCTGGCTGGACGCTCATCGCGGCGAGTCCCGCGTTTTCGGCAACGATGCCGCCTGCAAGAAGGATGGGCAGGTGCGGGTGCTGTCTGCGGAAGTCGGATGCGATCTCCCAATCAAAAACCTCCCCCGTCCCGCCATAGACGCCGGGAGCATGCGCATCTAGCAGGATCGCCGTGGCACCGTATTCCGCCGCGCGATCCAAATTTGCCAGGGTCTTCACCCCGATCGCCTTGATGAAAGGGATGCCAGCGTTGCGGAATGCCGCGGCATCTTCCGGAGTCTCATCTCCGTGCAGCTGCACGACATCCAGATATCCCTCGCGCACGAGTCGCAGAGGAAGCTCGGTGGGCTCATTGACAAATACCCCTACGCGCAAGATTTTCCCAGCCAGTTCGCGCAGCCAGTGCGCATCCTCCGGGGCGAGATAACGTTTCGACTGCGGCCAGAAATTGACCCCCAGTGCATCCACGCCCAAGGCTGCGAGTTGATGGGCGTCCCCGCCGCTGGTCACACCACAAATTTTCAGCGAGACGGTGGACGAGTTTAAAAAGTGTTCGAGCGACGGCATGGGCTATTCATAACGTAAATCTGTGATTTTGTAACTTAGAACTTGCCACTTCATGTGGATCGAATAACTGGGCCCTAGCGAAAATGATTTTTTCAGCGCTCGGCGCAGGGACTCGGGTTCCTGTGTTGTATGCCGTCACCGTGACTTTGCCACCACCATCCAAACCCTCTGATGTCCCCGATAACACCCAAAGAAACCGATTTCATCCATAGCGAAGAATTCCTCCATGGCTTGATGAAACGGCAACTCAAACTCTCAGTTTCATGCGCATCCGCCTTTCTTTTGGTGCTGTTCGGAATGCCCCTGCTCAATTACCTAGCCCCGGAGCTAATGGCGCAGCGGGTGGCTGGATTTACCCTCAGCTGGCTAGTGTTGGGCGTCCTTTTTTTCCCCTACGTCTGGGTGATCGCCCGCTTATTCATCACTCGCTCGGTGGCCTTGGAGTGCGCCGAGGTTGATCATGCGGCTGCGGGCAATAAGCGCCAATCCTAACTCTACCGACTCACCATGAACTTCTCACAGATTGATCCTTGGATTCTCACCTTAGCCAGCGTTACCGTCTTCATCACCCTGTGGATGGGTTTTCGTTCGGCAAAAAGTTCCAAGTCCGCCTCCGATTTTTTCGTTGCGGGCCGCTCCGTTTCCGTCGGCTGGAATGCATCTGCTATTTCGGGTGAATACCTCAGCGCCGCGAGTTTCATGGGCATCGCGGGCATGGTCATGTCTTCGGGTTACGACGCTCTCTGGTATCCCGTCTGCTACGCCTGCGGCTATTTGTTTCTCCTGTTGTTCATTGCCGGTCCGCTGCGCAGATTTGGGGCTTACACCATTCCGGACTTTGCAGAGGGCCGATTCGATTCCCCGCTTTTTCGCCGTATCGCCGTCTGTTTTGTCCTCTTCATTGGCTTCTTTTACACCATGCCCCAGATGAAGGGCGCGGGCACGGCTCTGTCCTACATTCTGCCCGGCCTTCCTTATTGGGTTGGCGTTGTCGTAGTTGGGGCAGTTATCACCCTGAACGTGGCGCTCGGCGGGATGAAAGGCATTACGCTCGTTCAGGCCGTCCAGTATTGGATTAAAATGTTCGCTATTTCAGCGCCCATTTTCGTCCTGCTTTCCGTTTTTGGAGGTTATGGTCATAATCTTTCGCTGAATCATTCTTCCAAGGATATCGCGCAACCACCCATCGTTCAGCACATCGATTCCGCAGCGCCGCAGCGCAAGGCCCTTCCTGAAAAGGCACCCAAGGACGATGCTTGGATTGCTCCCTTCGGCCCACTCACGACCAAAGCGGTCAAGGCAGCCGCCGACGCGCTACCCG
This sequence comes from uncultured Verrucomicrobiota bacterium, assembly GCA_913063525.1. GTDB lineage: Bacteria > Verrucomicrobiota > Verrucomicrobiia > Verrucomicrobiales > Akkermansiaceae > Luteolibacter. Next base: position 10,734 of record CAJXYV010000063.1, on the reverse strand, counting down.
TCGAGCAGCGTGAAGCTTTCCTCGCGCAGAATAAGAAGCCCTATTCCCTTCTCTACACATTTTCCCTGATTGTCGCCCTCGTTTGCGGCACTGCCGGCTTACCGCACATCCTCGTCCGTTTCTACACGAATCCCGATGGCATCGCGGCAAAAAAAACGACCATGTGGGTGATGATTCTCATCGGCATCTTCTACGTGTTCCCGCCCATTTTCGGCGTATTGGGAAGAAATCTCATGCCTGAACTTTACACGGGACTCGCCGGAGTCAAAGGCACGGATGCCGTCGTTTTACGTCTCCCAACCTTGATTGCTCAAAAATATGGTGTCCTTGGTTCCGTTCTGAGTGGAATCACCTGTGCTGGAGCATTTGCTGCCTTTATGAGTACCTTTTCCGGGCTTCTCGTTTCGATGACCGGCGCACTTGCTCATGACGTGTATGGCCGCATGATCAGCCCCAATTCCACGCCGGCACAGCGGATGAGAATGTTCAAATGGTGTGCCGTTCTTATTGGTAGCATCTCTGTCATCCTAGGTTGTTTCGTAGAACCGCTGGAAATTAATTTTATGGTCGGCCAAGCCTTCGCCATTGCCGCCGCCAGCTACTTTCCACTTCTTTTCATGAGCGTCTGGTGGCGGGGGATGACGATGAAAGGTGCCGCAGCCGGCATGCTGGTCGGCGGCCTTTGTGCCCTCGTTGCCGCCGCAGCCACGAATGCCAGCAACCTCGCCCTCGACAAGGGCCCGATGGGTAAAATTTTCGCCGGGTTCACACCGCTGAACCACTTTTGGGCGGGCCATCCACTTCTGCGAATTCTTTGCGAGCAGCCAGCGATTTGGACCGTCCCTCTGGCGATCATTCTCATGGTCGTGATTTCAAAAGCCACCCGCAGCAGCATTCCTAGCGACGCCCGCATGAAAATGCTCGTTCTTCATGCTCCAGAGGCCTTGGGTCTCAAGCAGGAATATATTCAGGAGCATCAAGGCTCTGGGCATTGATTTTTGCAGGCCGGAATGGGCACGAGAAAACGGCCTAGAAAAACAACCGCAGGCCAGAGGTCCAGGTCCAGCCGTTGTATTCGCCCCCGTCGTTCGCATTATCCTGCATTTTGGCGTACTCGACGCCGGTCATGAGTTTCAATTTTTGGCCGTAGATGTAGTAGTTCAGCCCGAGATATCCAGCTTGGTATTGGTTGCCTGCGATCGCTTTGCCCGTTTGGCTAATGAGGTCTGAAGCGAGGCGATCGTAGCGATTTTGCAGTGTGATGCCGTTGTTTTGATCGGAGCGCACAAACTGATAGCGTGTCACCAGTTGCAGTTTTTTTGTAATATCGCAAGTCGGGATGATGCTGATTCCCCAGACATCTGGCACCTCGGCCCCGGTGAGGTCGTTTTTGCCGCTGGCGTAAACGAGATCGCTGGTGGCGGCCCAACGGCCTTGTTTGATTTCTCCTGCGAGTGCAAAATTGTCGTCGTACTTTTTGGCACCAGCCACACCGGGTTGGCTGCTATGCATCCAGTGGAGCCCGATTCCTGCCTTTTCCAAGCCGGTGGCGGATTTGAGATCGTACCCGATTTTCGCTAGGGTGACGGCTCCTGCCTGAAATTCGGTGAACTCCTCCTGGACGTCTGTGGCGTAGATCCCCAGTTCATAATTCCAAGAGCCGGCGACGTTTTTGCCGTTGACCCAGGTGCCGGTGATTTGTCCGGGTGACAGCTGATTGATCAGCAGCGAGCGCTCCAACGTCACGATTTCCTTGGAGGAAACTTCGTATTCTTTGGTGAATTTGACTTCAACTTTACCGGCGTTGATCTGCAATTCGTCGCTGACACCCCATGTCGCGTAAAGGTCGAAAATACTGTTATAGACCGGCTCCCAATCGGGGTTGATGACGGCATGGCCTTGCAGTTTCAAATGATGAAACAACGTGGACCTAAAGCCCATGTACCAACGGCGAACGTCGGCATTTCCCCACGTTTCGGTTCCCAATTTTTGTAAATCTCCCGAAGTGAAGTTGCCTTGGTCGGCACTGCCCACGGCGTACTGGACGTGGAATCGTCCTTGCAGAGCAAACTCTTGCAGAATCGGATTGTCCTGGTTTTGGTAGAGAATGGCATGACTCCAGAGGTCGTCGAATGTGCTAGCGGGTGCCTTCTGGGAGTTGGTTGCTAGAATGTCAGCAGCCCAGCAAGGTGACGCTGTCATGGCGAGGGCGATGGTCAATGCTGCCAGAGGAGCAGATGATTTTTGAGGTTTCATGTTTTTTCCAGGTTGATGTCCGCCTTGAATTGAAGCGGCTGGGGGCCGTGTCGGTGGCCAAGAATAGGTCGACTTGAGCCACTGCAAAGCAAATCGTGCATGGAGTGCTGGGAATCTTGGCGGATGTTCATCATATCGGGTTTCGTGTGGGTGGCGATCGGATCCACGGGACGGAGGGTGCCTGCGACTCACGGATTGGTTTTGATGCGCACGAAGAGTTGAGGTTCGGGTGCCCCGCTAACAATGGCTGTGATTTCGACAAGATCATTGGTTGGCGCACTGGCATCGATGAGGATGGAAACAGTGATCGTGACGGTGGTGTTTCCGATAGTGGCCGCTGAGGGGTGCCAGTGGACGAGATCAGTGGACCACTCGTAGCTGGTCGTCAGATCCGCAGCCGCGCTGTTCGAGCGACTGTGGCGGAAAACAAGGGTGCTGGCCGTAGCCGACACGTGGGATAACCCGGGACTGGGGATATCGGGGCGGGTTCCGAGATAGTTTTCGATGCCATTGGGCAAACCGTCGTGATCCGCATCGTCTTTTAATCCACCCAGAGCAGCGACGTTGTAGTTCGCGATCCAGGCGGCGTAGGTGTTTACAGGTGTCGTGCTCAGGCTGAGCGTGTAGGATTGGGATGCGGTTTCACCGAGGAGGTTGTAGCGCTCAATGACGATGGAATAATCCCCAGGGAGATTGGCAGGTGAGAGGTTGCCGGAAAGAATGCCAGTGACTGGATCCAGGCTAAGCCCGACTGGAATGTGGGCTGCGCCACCAATGCGGAAAAGCGCGGGCCGGTCGAGGCTGCCGTCGCGTAGGTTGGCGATGAAAAGTTGGTTGGCGGGGGTATTGGCACTGCCTGGGGTAACGCCTGCGGTGAGGGCAATTTGATCGAGCTGAATATTGCCAGAGGTTTTACTCTGGTAAAGAAAGCGGACGTAGCGGGTGGCTGCCGCTGGGGTATCTGTGTAGGGGGTATCGGAGTCCAGATTCGGCAAAGAGCGCAGCGGGCTGAAGGTGCTGCCATCGGATGATTCTTGGACCAGAAAGGTCCCGACGGTTGTTGTGCCAAACCCCGGATTTCCCTTGAGCCGATAGCTGAGCGCTGCCGCGCGGGTCGGAAAGTTGATGGTTAAAGAGTCACCTGTGGCGTCGAATTTGGCAGAGCCGGCGGCGACGTCTTCGCCAAGGCTGGTCGGATAGGGGCTGCCCAAACGTGTTTTAGTGAATCCCACAGGCAAGGGTGACCAAGGCCCGCCGAAAATAATCGGAAGGGTGCTGATAGACGGCGGCGCGTTCACGTTTACAACGAGCGCGGAGCTCACGGTCCACTGGGAGGAAACATCGGCAGACGCATCGGTATCGGCGGCAAAGTAGGCGGACTGGCTGCTGCCGACGTTCCCGAGCTTGGGGGTGCCTGCGCTGTTTGTGCCGTAGTAAATGGCGTGCACGGATAACCCCGTGGCATCGGCGAGGGTGATGGCGCTGCCGCTGTCGGCTAGGGGCAGCCAATAATCCTGGGTGTTGTCGAAGTAGGCGGCATTGGTGCTACCGACGATCATCCGACCATCGGCGGGATCCAGGTCGTCGGCAGGGAGAAGCGGATCCCTGGAAATGCCATTGTAAATGACTATCAGCGTGCCAGCAGGGATGTTTTCCCAGACGGGTGAATCGAGGAAAACGAGACGATCACCTGCGGCATTGTGGAGATTCCAGCGGGCGAGACTGCCGGCCTGGAGGGTGAGAATTTCAATCCATTCGGAGGATGACGCAGCGGGGCCCTGGCTGAATTCATTGAGGATGGCGCGGTGGATTTGGGGCGCGCGACTGCGCAGCACCAAGCCGCTGTTGTACGAATAGTCGCTGCCGATTGTAGCGAGGGTGACTGGGCGGGCCAGCAGGTCCACCGCAGCCGTGGTGAAAACTGGGCTGTCGGCGCTTCCGTCCGAGGCGATGATCTGGCAGCGGAGCAGTTTTCCCGGCAGGGCGGGAGCACTCGCGAGGGTGGCGCCCAGAATGTCCGTGTAAATGATGGCATCGGTACTCGATTGCCATTGATATGACGCCGTGAGCGGGCTGCCTTCGGGATCAGTCGCGGTGACGGAGGTGACAAGGAGGGGGATGTCCGCGTAACTTTGTCCAACAGCGGAAAGGGCGGCAGCCGTGATGAGCGGGGCTTGGTTGGCTGGCGAACCGAAAACCTTCAACTCGGCGGCGGTCAGCGTGCCGCCCGCAGTATTTTTCGCTGAGCTGAGATCGGCGATTTTGAGTGTCCAGATGCCCGTGGAAATTTCTCCCCAGTGGCGGACGGAACTGAAGGTCCAGCTTGAGTAGTTGTTGCTGCTGTCCGCATGGACTTCCGCGAGGTTGCTGACCATTCCCGAGGGCGAGGTGAGCGTGATCGCGAGCTCGCCACGGGCGGTGTGGGTGGCGCTGATTTTCAGGGTGACCTGCTCGACACGGCAATGCGACGCGCTGAGGTCGAAGCTGCGGGTGAGGCCCGCGGCGGTGTTATCGAGGATGGCGGCGCTCAGACTGGATTGGGTGGAGGTGGCCGAGATTTGCGGGGAAAGATTTTCCCACGTGGCGGCTAGATTGACTGCCGCGGTGGCATCAATGAGACCCGCCCCGAAGTCGTGGTTGAATGCGAGGCCCCCGCCATTGGTGAGCCAACCGCTGGATAAAGGAGGCCGTGCTGCGCTGCGGATCAGAATTTCCTGCACATCCCGCCAGCCGAGATTGGGATTCTTTTCTAACATCAGCGCGACCACACCCGCCGCAGTGGGTGCTGCAGACGAGGTGCCGCCAAATGTTGCGGTGTAGTCCGCATCGGCCAGCTCCCCAACGGTCGATCCGCTATTATATCCATCAGCCCCGCTGCAATCCACCGTGGTAATTCCGAGAGTCCCCGCAGCACCGCTGGACGGAGCACAAACCACCAGATCGCTGCCCGGTTCACTGTAATAAGCACGGTGCCCCTGGCTATCAGTCGCGCCGATCGCGATGGTGTAAATGGAATTGGCGAAGCCATCGTAGTTCGAATTGTCGCCGACATGGCCGCCATTACCCGCAGCCCACAGAAAAATGCTGCCCTTACCGCTGCGGCCAGTCGTCGCGGCGGACTGCAGCGCCGCTAGGGTGAGTGGGCCGGGCCCTTCGAGAACCTTGGCCGTGTCCGCTGGGCCCCAGCTGTTGGTTTTGATTTGGATCAGGTCGGGCTCGTAGGTCATGGCCTCGGCTTCTTGTGCATCAGTCACGGCGGCGGCGATCAGGCGCATCCCTACCAGTGTCGCTTCAGGCGCTGTTCCAGAAACTCCGATGCCATTGCCGCCTCGGGCCGCCGCATTTCCCGCGCACGCCGTGCCATGGTTGTCGCCCGTGCTTGGGCTGGGATCCGCGTCCAGGCCGTTCCAATCCTTGTCGTTGGCGGTATCGACATTGGCCGATAAGTCAGGGTGGTTGGTTTGCAAACCGTCATCAACCACCCCGATGCGAACCCCCCTGCCACGAACACCTGAGGCCGCTGGGTAATTCCAAATCGTTTCAATATTCGCGTCACACCCGGCCACCGCCATGCCCGAGCGCTTGAGGTGCCATTGATCGCCGATGAGCGGGTCATCTGGCAGCGCCCGCGCGTCGCGCTGGATGGCCAGCAGGACATCCGCGGTGGTCACTTCGCGGGCCATGCGCAGTTTCCCCAGCACATCCAGCGCGGCAAAGGGATCCTCCGCGCTCATGATAACCCAGTCGGCGGCGTAGGCGGGGCGATCCTTGATCGTCAGATGATTCGCCGTCGCGACTTGTTCCGCCGCCGCCGCATCCAGCTGGACGCGGAGGTCTGCGGTGATGAGCCGGCGGCTCGCAGCGGACCGATCTGCCCCCACGCAATAAGCCACGGGGAAAACGCCGCCCGGCGCACGGAGTTCCGCCAGGCGGCGGGGCAAGCTGTCCCGCGTGGCGGGTGGCGCCAGGTGGATGACGCTTTCCTTGCCATCAGCGCTGCGCAGCACCGCCTCATCCAGCGCGAGCGCGATACGGCCACAGGAATCGATGTCCCACGTCTCTTCAGAATCGACCCTTACGCGGGGAGGCGCGCTGCGCATGGTCGCGGTTTCATCGCAAACATCGGGTGGCGGTTTTGGCTTGGAAACCGTGACCACCGCAGGCACCTCCGCCTTCGGAGGCGCTGCCCCGCGCGCCAGCCACAGCACAACGGCGGCGCTCGCGAAAAGCACCAAAGCGACAATCGTCGCTCGCCGGCGGATGGGCTGCTGGGAGGACATAGGCGTGAAAAAATTCCAACCCCCAATCTACCCCCAACCCACCGCTGCCGACAAGTTGCAGCCCCTAACCGCCCCCCACCACTGCCGATTTTCCTGCCGCCCCCGTCAAAATGCCAGCGCCCACAGACCGATGAAACTGTGCCAGTTGACAGGAAGGGTCGGGCAGCGTTTGCTGCGTAAGGATTCATTTCCCGCCCTGCCCGATAAATCATCAATGAACGCGACTCTAACCTCTAACTTTCGCCCTGTCGGCCATGTGTTAGTGCCTGCATCCGCCATCGCGGCGCTTTCGATATTACTCGGCGTGGGGTTAAGTCTGCTCGGCACCCTGGATCGCGCGAATTTCGCAATCGCCCGGATCGTATCGCAAGACCCAGCAGCCCCCTACCCGAAATTCCTCCCCCAGTGGTCGCTCTGGTTCGCGGCTGCGCTGATCGCTTTTGCCCTCTCGTTTTCCATTCTCAGTGTGGCGGGTGCCTGGCGCCGCTGGGTGCTGTGGATCAGTGCCATCGTGCTGACCGCCGCCTGGGCCCCCGTGCTCAGCCTCGCCGCCCATGCGCCGGATGTTAGTGCGCCGCTCGTCGCCGCGCTCTGGTCAGGCGTCTGTGCCATCGTTTACGCAGGGAGACACCTGATGCCGTGCGACGAAGCCCCCGCAACATCCTCCCCAGATTCGTCCCATGAAACGCGTTGATTTCCCAGAACCCGTCAAAGCGCTCATCGGCGAACTCAAGCGCCTGCCCGGCGTCGGCCCGCGCAGCGCAGAGCGCATCGCCGTCTGGCTGTTACAAAGCCCCAAGGCCAACGCCCCCGCTCTCGCCCATTCCCTCGGCACCGCCAAAGAAACCGTCCGCCCCTGCCCAGTCTGCGGATTTTTCGCCATGGAATCCATCTGCGACGTCTGCGACGACCCCACGCGCGATGACCAAATCCTCTGCGTCGTCGAACAAGCGACAGATGTTTTACCCCTCGAACGCTCCGGCTCATTCCGCGGCCGCTACCACTGCCTCGGCGGCAAACTTTCACCCCTCGACCGCGTGTCGCCCGAAGACTTGCGCATCCCCTCGCTCATCCGCCGCATCGAGTCCGCGCCCGCGGAGCTCGAAGTCATCCTCGCCCTCGGCTCCGACGTCGAAGGCGAGGCCACCGCCAACTACCTCGCCGAACTCCTGCGCGGCCGAAATTGCAAACTCACCCGCATCGCCCAAGGCCTGCCCGCCGGCGGCGGCTTGGAATACGCCGACGAACTCACGCTCATGCGCGCCATGCAAGGGCGGCGCAGCATCTAGCAAATCCGCCGCGAGCCGCGCCACACCTGCGGCGTGTTTTGCATCACCATTCCCCCCAAAAAACGCATGTTCCAAGAAATCCCAACCGCAGATGAACGTTAATGAACGCAGATGGAAGAGGAATGGAGACCGGAATGCTGATTTTTCAGAGCATCGCCCGAATTCCTCATCGTCTCACCCCATCTGCGTGAATCCTGTTCATCTGCGGTTCAAAAATCCAAATTCCTTTTTCCCACGCTCACCTTCCGAACCCTTGCAACGAGGGCGCATCAAGACGGGCAATGGCTACCGTCGCTTTTTTAAAAATAGTCACCTCGTTCCTTTTCATCGATTGAAATCGGACGAGGTGACGCCGCTGGTTGGTGTAAACTGGAAATGGAAACCTTCGGTCCTGCAAGGGATCGGCGGTTTTTTTTAGGGGCGGATGGAGTACCAACTTCAGTTGGCTTCGTTTTTTGGGATGAAGCGAAACGCAAGATGCGGAGGGCGCAGAGGAAGACGCGGAGGCGGCGACGGAAATCAGGTTTGGGGATTTTCGCCATTCTTGAGCTTTTTGCGGCAAATTCTTCGCTATTTGGGGCGGGCGGGCAGCTCAAGATCTGCCAAGGCCTCGAATCGAATTTCGAGATCATCTGGCCATCCTTTGTCATCCCGCGAAATAGGTGCCAATGCGGCGGCAGTCTTTGCGTTCATCCGCACATCCAAGGGAGGCTGGGATTTTTTGGAAGTCCGCACGGCAAGGCTACCGTCATTTTTAAAAACTGCCGACTTCCAATCCCCGTCATCAACTCTGCCTAACGCGGATGTTTGTTTCGGCTGGTTCTCGATGCTGTAAAACCGCGTCACTTCGCCGCCTTGGCCGTATCTAAGTGCCCCTTTCCTCAGGCAGTGCCTTGCGAGGGATGGCAGTAAGCGCGGTAATCTGGCGAATGGCGATTTGATTCAGGCGCTTGAGTCGATCGCCCTGTGGAAGGGCCATGTGGATAAGCTCGGCGTTCATGCTTTCGAGGTTTGCTAGGACGAGTAGTTGCAAGATGCTGGCATGGTCGCGCATGTTGCCCTCAAGTTCGGGATTGGCCTCGCGCCATTGCCGGGCGGTCTCGCCAAAGAGCGCGACATTGAGCAAGTCGGCCTCATTCGCGTAAGTGATGGCCGCCTGAGCGTGAGTGATCTCGGCGGGAATCAGATACTGCTTCACCGCCGCCGTGTGAATGCGATAGTTGAGTTTGGAGAGCGTGCGATTGAGATTCCAAGTGAGCGAAAGGCGTTGGCTCTCGTCGTCTTTCAATCGCTGAAACTCCTTGATCAGATAGAGCTTAAACTCGGGGCTGAGCCAAGAGCCAAACTCGAAGGCGATGTCCCGGTGGGCGTATGTCCCGCCGTAACGGCCTGCACTGGCCATCAATCCCTTCCCGCCAGTTGCATCGATCCATTTTTTTGCCGACAGAAAAAAACTGTTCCGGCCTGCTTCATTTTTAATTCCCTCGAATTCGAGGGTATTAAAATCGGGGTTGTTGATCCGCTCCCATACTCCGAGAAACAGCACGGTGTCTTTGTTTTTCAGCCACTGCTCGATCAGCGCGCTGCCTCCGTCGAAGTTCCGCACCATGTCGGTGAGAGAAATGTAGTCGCCCTGCGCTTGGGGCAGAATCGTGATGGAAGAGCCCATCACTTCGATGGTCGTGCTTTTGGTCTGTTTCATGGGGAGTATTTTGAAAAACGCCGAAGTTATGGCGCGAGAGCCACGATCCACAACCTACCAGTATTCCTGCACTCATGCCCACACCAAACGACCCGAAGCAGGGAAAAATGTTGCGGCCCGCTTCATTTTTAATTCGGCCAGATGAAGAGCTCCTTTCTTCGCATTCAATCGGTTTAATCAGTCAACCAGTGGTTTTTCTTCTTCTGGAGCGGATCGCCAGGTGAATCCACAGGCCAACAGCGGCTTCCCGTTTGAAAAACCGCAGACAATCAGCCCACCATCAATTCCGCCTCACGCGGAAGTACCGTTTCAGCTGGTTCTCGATGCTGTAGAATCTCCTGTCCCAACGGAAAAGATCACTGTCCCAATGGAAAAGATCACTGTTCCAACGCAAAAGATCACTGTCCCAATGGAAAAGATCACTGTCCCAACGGAAAAGATCACTGTCCCAACGGAAAAGATCACTGTTCCAACGGAAAAGATCACTGTTCCAATGGAAAAGATCACTGTTCCAATGGAAAAGATCACTGTCCCAACGGAAAAGATCACTGTTCCAATGGAAAAGATCACTGATCGAAAGGAAAGGATCAGTGAGGATTTTTTGGCGGTAAGAAAGCGCTTTTCGTGCGCGACCGTCGAAAAACCTTTATCTCACAAGGATCTCAACGCTCCACGGGTCCTCATTTCAGCTTTCTGCTTTCCCAATTTCAGCTCTACCCAAGACCGTTCCATGTTTCGGTCTTGAGCCTTTGGACTCGGCGGAATTCGTTCAAGTTTCCCGTGACAAGAGTCCAATCATGGGTTCGGGCGATTCCTGCGATTAGGTAGTCGATCGATCCGATCGGTCTACCCACTTTTTCAAGCTCAGCGCGAATTTCGGCGGACTCACAAGCTTCTGCTCGTCCCAACGGCGCAATCGTAAAAAGTGCAAAAAATTCATCCAACGCCTTTCGTTTTTCAAGCGGGCGCATGGTCGCTTTTCGAACACCGACCTCCAACTCATAGAGGGTTAAAATCGAAATCCGCAGATTCTGGCGACGCTGATCCCTCAGCTTTTTGAGGACTGACACATTCCCCCTTGCAAGGTGGATACATGTATCAGTGTCGAGCAGATACACGGCTCAAAATCCGATCGCTTTTGAATCTATCGAACGGATAGGCAGCTCAAGATCGGCCAAGGCTCCGAATCGAGTTTCGAGATCATCTG
>CAJXYV010000062.1 GCA_913063525.1 uncultured Verrucomicrobiota bacterium | reverse complement strand
GCATTGGAGCCAATGGCGGAGCTGCGGGAAAATCATGCGGATAGCGGCATGAGAAGCGACCTTCCGTCACTGCGACGCTGTTCTCATGAGACAGGCCGGAGGAGGTTCCCACACGGATGCGCACCTTTCGCGCATCAGCCTCCGAAGTGGTGCCTTGAATCAGGAAGCCTTCACCAGTTACCTGCCGGACCGCACCTGTCTTTAACGTGATCGACAAGTCAATGGATGGGATGCCAGCGAGTGCTGCGAGAGGAAAGTGCAGTATCGCAATAAGCAGCAGCGAGTGAAGTCTTGGTGGCTTGAAATGAAAATGTCCGATGTTATCCATGAAAGAGAGTTGCGGTAGGTCGGCAGGTTGGAATGCCGCAAAACTGCACCTTACTAATGTGATTTGCGGGAAGATCGTTGATCACGGATACGGCAATTTGGCAGAGACTGATAAAAACCAGTCCGGGGAGGAGTCGAATTCGCTTAAAACTGGCCGATTGTACCTCCTACATCCCTCTGGAGCGAAGGCAATTTGTTTCTTGGCAGAACTTGGTTGAACTTATCTAATCGGCGTTGGTGTTGACAGGCTCGTCCACGACCATTGTCGGCGGAAAATCAGCGGCACGCACGCCGCCACGGCTACGGAGACGGATCTTGTTCATGCCGCTTCCTGGCTGGTTCAGGGGGATTTCCATCCCGCCGAATTCGCCCATCATCTTGTAGAGTTGGTTTTCCATCTCCTTGGCCTGCTTCCTGTGGGCAGGGTCATTCAGGAGATTGTGGCTTTCGTCCGGATCTTTCCGTATGTCGTAGAATTCGTCGGAATCCCACAGTCCGTAGTAAGTAATATATTTATAGCGGTCGCTGCGGATCGCGAAAGTTGTCGGAGTTTGCGGGAAATTCTTTTCCCAGTAATAGACGTAGAGGAATTGATCGCGCCATGGGATGCTCTTGCCTTCTACCAGCGGCAGAAAACTCCTGCCGTCCATATGGGCGGGCTTTTTGAGGCCCATGGCCTCCATGATCGTCGGCGCAACGTCGATGTTGGCGATCATTTCATTGACCACGGTACCGGGCTTGATGAGGGCGGGGCATTGAACGAGCAGCGGCACTCGCATCGAGGTTTCGTAAGCCACGCGTTTGTCAATCAAACCGTGCTCGCCGAACATGAAGCCGTTGTCGCTCATGTAGATGACCAAGGTTTCGTCATGGATGCCCATGTCCTTCAACTGCTGGAGCACGCGGCCGATGCTATCATCCACCGAGCGCAGCGTTTCGCAATAGCGTTTGTAGTAGCGTCCGATGTCGAGCTCGGAGTGATAAGGAAAATCAACGCCGTGCCATGAGTTGCGCTGGTCGCGCAGCCAGCGGGGCTTCAGCAGGTCGCCCGGAGTGCTGGCCTCTGTCGCGGGGCGGGTGAAGGTAAGATCCTTGAGGGTGTCCTCATACTTCGGCTCGGGCGTGAAGTTGGCATGCACCGCCTTATGGGAAAGGTATAGGCAGAACGGCTTTTCGGCGGGCTTCTGCTGCTTCAGCCAGTCGATCGCATAGTCGGTGAGGTCAGTCGTGATATAACCTCTTTGTTTCACCCGTTTGCCGTCCACATTGAGTGTGTAGTCAGGATTGGGCGGTAGGTATTCCCCCTGGCCACGGAAACTTACCCAGCGATCCCAGCCCGGTTGAGGTGCGTCGCTTTCCCCTCCCATATGCCATTTCCCGATGAACGCGGTGGCATAGCCGGCCTTTTGAAGGTATTGCGGGAAATAGACCGTACCGGGAGGGATCGGCCTGTTGTTATCGATGACGCGGTGACGGAATGTGTAAAGCCCCGTTAGAATAGATGCACGACTCGGAGAGCACAGTGCGGTGGTGACTAGCGCATTCTTGAAGTAGGCGCCATTGGCCGCTAGCGAATCCATCACCGGCGTCTTGGCGAATTGATGCCCGAGAAAACTCATCGCGTCGTAGCGGTGGTCGTCGCTAAGGATGAAGACGACGTTGCGCGGCTTCGTGCCGGGTAAGTGATCGGGGGTGATTTCGATAGGCACGGGCATGACTGCGAAGAGTGCGGTCGGCGCCAACAGAAGACAGATAAGAAAGTATTTCATAGGGTTGGTCTTGGTTTCACATGATTGATGACTGGCAGGTTAGGCGATATGCTTGAGGGCGAAGGCGTAGGCACCGATGGCGACGGCCTCGCTGGTGCCGAGGCGGGACATGCCGACGCCCACGCGTTGCAGTGGATCATAGGCGAGGCTGCGGCCACTGCCGGGGACCTTGATGGTACGGGTTTCGCCTTTCAGGAAGGTGTCGAGTTGGGCGGGGTCCTCCAGATTGAAGGCGGCGGAGGCGAGGCGGCGGAATTTCTTTCCATCGGGCCCAGTGTAGGTGCTGTTGAGTTCACCGACGAGTGCTGGCAGGAAGATGGGCCATGCTCCTGAAACGCCGCCACCGATCACGGCGAGGCCATCGATGAGGGTGAGCGCGCTGCCGAGGGCGTCGCCAGCGGATTCACCGAGGCGGCGGAAGGCTTCCAACGCGGCCTCTTGGCTTGCCGTTTGTTTACCGTTGGCGATTTCAAAGAGATCCTTTGGCTCCGGAACCTCGTCAAAAGGGATTCCAGTTAGTCCTGCATAGACCCGTCGCACGGCGCGGATGCAGGCGCCTTCCTCGGCATTCATTGAGGGATTCAACTTGTTGCGCAGGAGCCAGACTTCGCCGGCCATCGAGTTATCGCCAGTGAAGAGTTCGCCATTACGGACGATCCCACCACCGAGACCGGTGCCAAGCGTGATGCCGAAAAGATTCTTGTAGCGCTTCGGGCTGCCGGATTTTTCCAACAGGTCGTTGACGTGGGGCAAAAGTCCGCCGATCGCCTCTCCATAGACGAAGAGGTCGCCGTCGTTATTGATGAAAACGGGAATGTGGAATTGGTCCTCAAGCATCGGGCCGAGGGCAACTCCGCCGCGGAACCCGGGGAGGTTGCCAAGGTCGCCGATGATGCCTTTCGGATAGTCCGCCGGACCGGGGAACGCGAAGCTGATGGCGGACGGGGGCTCCGGGCAGAGGGCTTTCACCTGGGTGAAGCCGTCAATGATGTTGGCGAGGCAGCGGGTGAGGTCATCCCCATTGGATGGCAGGGAGACCGTCTCGGTGACGGGCTTGCCGCCGCGCATAGCGGCGAAGCGGAGATTGGTGCCGCCCGCATCGAGCGTCATCACGATTCGGGATTCGGAGGCGAGATCCATGGAATTTGAAATGAAGGACTGATCCGGATTCACCTCACAACCCATCAATGGCCCGCGCCGACAGACTTCGGCGAATCACCCGTCAGGTCATCAGCCCGGGCTCCGTAGAAGCCGAAGTAAAAGAGGTAGGCATAGCCGACAAAGACGATGGAGAGCGAGGTCCGCACGCCGAAGGCATCCATCAAGGCGCCCTGAATCAGCGGCATGATCGCTCCGCCGACGATCATCATGACCAGCAACGAACTGCCCTGGCTGGTGTCTTTGCCGAGGCCGCGAATCGAGAGACTGAAGATGTTCGACCACATGATCGAGTTGAACAAGCCGATGCCGATGATCGACCAGAGGGCGAACTCACCTTTCGTGCCCATCGAGAACGCGGTGAGGGCCATCGCTACCAGGGCGAACAGTCCGACCATCTTCCCGGGATTCGAGCGACCGAGGACAAAGAACGCGAAGCTCATGACCACCATGCCGATGTAAGGAAGAATCGTCATCGGATCAATGAAGTGGCCGTGGGTGAGATTTTCCTTGAAGGTGGCGTTAGCGAAAATCACGCCCGTCGCGCCGATGGCAGCAAGCGCCATGAACAAATATTTCCGTGATTGCTCGATGTTGCTGAGGGAGATGGCACCCATCAGGCGGCCGATCATCGTGCCGCCCCAGTAGAACGAGAGGAACTTGGCGGACGTGTCTTCGGGCATGCCCATCACGCTGGGGTCCATCAGGTAGTTGATGAGAATACTGCCAACCGTGACCTCGCTGCCGACATAGAAGAAGATGGCGAGCCAGCCCCAGATGAAATGCTTGTGGCGGAAGACTTTGACCCCGGCTTCGACTTTGCCTTCCTGGCGGAAGTTGGGCAGCGAGATCATTTTGAAAATAGCAGCAAGCAGAATGAAGGCGATGCCGAGGCCGACATACGGGACTTTCACCGCATCCACGCCTCCAGCGCTCGTGTAGAGATCTTTCGAACCGAAGAGCAGGACGCCGCCGATGAGGGGCGTGATGACGTAGCCAAGCGAGTTCAGGCCTTGCGAAAGGTTGAGGCGGGATGGCGCGGTTTCCTCAGGACCGAGGATAGTGACATAAGGATTTGCCGCGATTTGAATGATGGTGATGCCCGAGCCGAGCACGATCAGTGCGCCGAGGAACAAGGCATACTGTTTGGTTTCCGCTGCCGGATAGAAGAGCAGGCAGCCAATGCCCGCGATGACAAGACCGAGCACGAGGCCGTTTTTATAACCGATCTTGTTGATCGGGTCCCCTTTCGCGGCGGAGATCAGGAAGTAGGCGAGAGAGACCAGGAAATACGCGCCGAAGAATGCAAATTGAACGAGGTTCGCCTGGAACTGGGTCAAGTTGAAGTCCGCCTTGAACTTGGGGATCAAGAGGTCGTTCATGCAGGAAATGAAGCCCCACATGAAGAACAGGGCGGTGACTGTCATGAACGCGAAGCGATTGTCAGAGCGGGCGGGATTTTGATTCATTGGGTTAGTTTGTGGGATTTGATAGATTGTCTGGGTTTATCAGCAGTGGCACACCCGCGACAATTGTTGTCAGGCAGAGGCCAATAGCAGCATGTCGGTCGATCATTTTGCGGAGCGGGATTGCGAGGACGGACGGGCGTCATTTCCTGCGGCCCAGTCTTCCTTCTTGTAGGAGCCCATGCGGAACCACACTTCGCCGCCTTTGGCAATCTCGCCGTGGCGGAGGAAGCAACGTTCCAGCGGTTGGCCGTTGAGGCTCGACTCCTGGATGTAGGGACGCATGGGTCCATTGTTGTCCGCCTTGATGACAAAGGTCTTGCCGTCGCCAAGGTGAATGGTCGCCTTGCCGAACAGCGGGCTGCCGATGACGTATTCGTCGCTCGCCGGATTGACCGGATACATGCCGAGCGCGCTGAAAACATACCAAGCGGAAGTTTGCCCGTTGTCCTCATCGCCGCAGAGGCCATCGGGCGTGGGGTGATAGAGGCGGTTCATCACTTCACGGACCCGCGCCTGGGTCTTCCATGGCTGGCCGGCATATCCATAAAGATAGATCATGTGCTGGATGGGCTGGTTGCCATGGGCATATTGCCCCATGTTGGCGGCGATCATTTCCGCCATCTCGTGGATCAGGCGGCCGTAGGCTCCGTTGTTGACCCGCGGCTCGGATTGGAACACGGAGTCGAGTTTTTCGGTGAACGCCTGGTCGCCTCCCGCCAGATCGATGAGTCCCTGGATGTCGTGGAAAACACTCCAGGTATAATGCCATGAGCAGCCTTCGGTGAACGGGCTGCCCCAGCGGGCGGGGTCGAAATCGGGCATCCATTCGCCGTTTGAGAGCTTGCCGCGCATGAACTTCAGCTTGGGATCCCAAACGTTTTTGAAATTGCCTGTCCGCGCACGGAACGTTTTGGCGGCCTCCTTGTTGCCGACTCCCTCGGCGACGAGCATCGCGCAGTAGTCGTTGTAGGCGTATTCAAGAGTCTTGGCGGCAGACTCGTGAGTCACGTCATGAGATGCATAACCGCGCTCAAGATAGGAGGGTGCGCCGTCGCGACCGATTGAGTCGATCGGTCCTTGCTGGGAGGAGTCGTGAAGCATGGCCTCGACGGCCTTCTTTGCGTCGAAATTGCGGTTCCCCTTCGCCCAAGCGTCGGCGAATAGCGAGAAGGCATGGTTTCCGATCATGCATTTGCGGTGGCCTGGACTGGCCCAGGCGGGCAGCCAGCCACTTTGTTCATAGGCGGCGAGGATGCCTTGGAGGATCTGCTCGTTGAGGTCGGGGAAGAGAATGTTGAAAAGCGGGTGGACGCAGCGGAAGGTGTCCCAGAAGCCGCTGTCGGTGAAGACCACGCCCTCATGGACATTGCCATCGTAGGGGCTGTAATAGTGGTCCTTGCCGTCGGCTCCCGGCTCGTTGAGGCGGTGGGGGAACAACGTGGAGCGGTACATCGCCGTATAGAACGTGCGGTGTTGGTCGGGCAGGCCGCCTTCGATCTCGATCTTGCCGAGAACTTCATTCCAACGCCGGCGGCCCACATCTTTGACAGCGTCGAAATCCTTGTCGCCGATCTCCTTGGCGAGCGTGGTTTCCGCTTGGGCGAGATCGATGAACGATGACACGGCGCGGAAAGTGACCGGGCCTTTCTTGGGATCGATTTTCACCCACGCGCCGACATGTTTGTCCTCGGCTTTGAGTTCTTTCGACGGCTTCGAGCCGGGCTTCCAAGTTCCTTGATCGAGGAATGGCTGGTCGAATTGTACGATAAAGTGATTGGCGAAATTCCCGGGCACGCCGCCGTTGTTGTTTTTCACCCAGCCGACGATCCGGTTACGCCCCGGCTGGATCTCGATCGAGGAGCCTTTTGGGAATCCGTCAACAATCACGAATGCATCCTTATCCACCGGATAGGTGAATCGGAACGAGGCGCAGCGCTCGGTGGGCGTGAGTTCGGCTGTGACGCCCCAGGTCTCCATTTCCACCTTGTAATAATGGGGCAGTGCCACTTCGTGTTCATGGCTGAACTTCGACGCACGTCGCTCTTCATCACAGACCAGCGCACCACTGACAGGCATCACGGCAAACGCCGCGTAGTCGCCGATCCACGGGCTCGGCTGGTGCGTCTGGCGCAGGCCGCGGAGCTTATCGTGACAATACTGATAGAAAAACGAATCCTTCACCGGTTCGGTGAACGGCGACCAGGCGTTCATCGCGAAAGGCAGTGCGACCGTTGGATAGGTGTTACCATGAGAAAACCCATTCGCTGAGTCGGTTCCCTGCAGGGGATTTACCAGGTTGACGAGGTCTTCAGCTCCGGCAAGCGAAGTAACGCAAGTTAAGATGCTGATGAGTTTCAGTGTTTTAATCATGGATTGGTAAAGATGGAATTGTTAGTCGGAGGGGCAGATGGTGTTCTCCTGGAAACTCAACTTTTCAGAACGTTGGGCCACCAAGACAAAATCGGATTTTACCAGTGACTCTTTTCGCTGAAGACAAGGAATACGACCGATGCCGGAATAGGAAGCAGCAGGCCTACCATAAAGAGCCTTTTGTGGGCAGGTTGAGGTTCAAGTGATCCGGGCTCTTCGGGCGTGGTTGGCATGACTGTTTAGATGAGGGTTGATCACCTACATGGAAGTCGGTCTTGTAGGTGCCTATTGGGTAATTGCTTCTGGCCGCAGGCTTCTGAAACAGCCATAGGACCTTTCCTGAGGGCGGAGTCTTCTGAATTGCTTTGAGTTACTTGTGACACAGAGCAATTCGACAGCCATCCTTCCATTCCCTCAAGTCGGTTAAACTACCGACAGTGGCGGGGCGTGACAATTCCTGTAATGATGAGGCTCGGATGTTTGCATGCCACCACCGCCAGAGTCAGAGCCGTTGAGATCGCCCCTCCCATGCACCACCGCATTCCACCCATGAGGAGCGCATTAGGAATTGAAGGGAAACCATGCGATGACAGATCAGGCGATCTCAATCCCCGGGCAGGGTGACTTGTAGCACCGTCGAGTCGCAGGCGGCATGGAGCGGGGTTGCGTTGCGCGGAAGAAGGATGAACTGCCCCTTGCCAAGGCACCGTCCATCGGCGCTCACCAAGGCACCTTCGGCCACCGACAGGATAGAAAATCTCTCAGGATCGGGGTTGCCGATGATTTCTCCTGAAACGAGCGATTTCCTGTCTGACTTGAAGTAATTGCAGGTCGCAAGGTTGTCGCTGTTCGGGTCATCCATTTCGGGTTCGAAGTCTTCGAAGTCAATGCTGGCCAACGACTTTTCGACGTGGAGTTGTCGCGGCTTGCCGTCGAGCCCGAGGCGGTTCCAGTCGAAGACTCGGTAGGTGGTGTCCGAGTTCTGTTGGATCTCATGAATGAGGAAACCCGCCCCAATGGCGTGAAGGCGGCCGGAAGCGATGAAGATGGAATCGCCGGGTCGCGGTGTGATGGCATGCACGCATTGCTCGACGCTGCCGTCCTCGATGGCTTTTTCGAAATCCGCCTTGGTGATGCCTTTTCTAAGGCCGACGTAGAGTTTCGCGTCGGGTTCGCAATCGGCGATGTACCACATTTCAGTTTTCGGTTCGCCGCCGAGTTCCGCGGCGAGGTGGGCGGGTGGATGTACTTGGATGGAGAGGTCGTCGCGGGCGTCCAGCACCTTGATGAGGATGGGGAAACGCGGATGGTTTACGTATCCGGAGCCGAATATTTCCTCGCGTTGGTTCGTCCAGAGTTCATGGAGGGTTGTTCCGGCAAGCGGCCCTTCATCGACGACGGACTGTTCGCCCTCGCGGTCCACGATTTCCCACGATTCGCCAAAGGGGCTGGCGGGATCGGGCAGGCTGCGGTGATAGACGCTTTCGAGCTCGCGTCCGCCCCAGACGCGTTCCATGTAGAGAGGCTTGAAGGTGATCGGGTTCATGTTTGGAAGTGGGTATTTAGATCATCGCAGACGATGAAGAGCACATTGGTTTTTTCAGCCGATGCGGCGCTCAGCGCGTCGATGGTGGTGCTGTTAGCGGTGTTTCCGGCATACCATGTCAGGGCGGCGGCGAAGAGGCGGCGATGCATGGAATTCTTTAACTAAGGATGGATGATAGATGAGGGGTTTAGCAACTACATGGGAGTCGGCCTTGTAGGTGCCTATTGGGAAATTGCTTTTGGCTGGAGGCTCCTGAAACAGTCATTGGACCTGTCCTGAGGGCGGAGCCTTCTGAATTGCTTTGAACTAATTCCGGCTCCAGATTTCCTGAACTAGACAGTCATTCTTCCAATCCCTCAAGTCGGTTAAACTACCGACATGATTCGAATCGAACAGACCAAGGACAACATCCACTTCAGCTATTCCGCTAAGGGAGGGAATTGTCACCAAGGCATCACCGCAGGCACCATCCAATGGAACGCTGGCAAAGGCACGTTTACGGCCGTGTGGGTTGATTCAACAAGTGCAGACAAAGGAACGATCATCTTCAGCTTGGAAAACGGTCTTCTCAGGACCGAGCCGGATGGTGTTGTTAGCGAAGCAGCTGGCACACGAGTTGCATTCTCGAACAAATTCACGCGGGTCGCGCCTCTTTCAGACAAGGACCGCAAGCGAATCTCTTACGATATCAAGTCATTCGGACCTCTCAATGCTCACTAGCATCTACAAATATAGCTGATCCCGACCTAGATGATGAACTGGAAAATTCATTGGGGTTATTCTGAGCCTTGGCTAGATCAAACCTACCCTATGCCAGCACTTCCACCACTCGCAGCTAGTCGTTGGGCGCGATAGCCATAAATCGAAGAGGCTGAAAGACGGCTGAAGTAGTAGCGAATACCCTACGGGCATCGATAGGCTAGCCTACCAGCTCACTTTGAAGGGTTAACACTGAAGGAGCTCACGGCAAAGTTGCTGCCTTGCGAGTCGCTGCGGAGAGGATTTTCTGGACGGCAGGTTCGTCCAGATCGCGGATCAGGATGCGGAATTTCCGGATAGCCGAAGCTGCATGTTTTGAAAGTTTTTTGGTCGCATGCTCCTCGGGCCTAGCCTCGGCTATGTCTTGACGTTGCTGCATCCACAGGCGGTGGAGTGATTCGTAAACGGTGGTGCCGGCCTGGATATTCAACCCCACGACAAGAATGAGGTGCAGGGTTTCCCATCGCACGGAACGACCGGACTCCACCTTGAACACGGTGGTTTCCGCGAGATTGCACTTTTTTGCGATGGCGAGCAGCGTGAGGTGGCTCTCCGCACGGAGTGACGCAAAGACGGTAGAAAGGGTGGGTTTCTCCATACGTTTTTATGTTCTGTAATGGGAAAAGTATCGTCAACCCATTCGTTTCGGAAAATTCGACTCTTGACCCTTCGCCGATCCAAGAGAACCGTCGGCCCTATGGAAACGGTCAAATACCGCACGGTGTCGATCAACGTCTATCCCGTGACGATTAAAGGCAGGGAGTGCTGGCGGTTCGATGTGATCGAGAATGGAAAGAGAAAGTACCTCACGCGCTCAACGCTGGCAGCAGCAAAGAAGGAGGCCCTGAATAGGGCTCAAGCGACTTTTCGCGGCGGTGCTGACCTCAGCAAACTCAAAGAAGAAGAGGTCGAGTCGGTTCAAAGGTTGCTCAAGCTTGGGCTGACGCGCTCGCTGGTGAATGACATCATCGCCTGGCACGACAAGAAGTTCTCAAAGATCCTCATGGGCGTCGCCATGGATGAGTTTCTTGATGCCAAGAAGGTTACGCAAGGCGATAGCCGGGAGAACGTCAAGACGCTGACCAGCCATTTGAAGCTGCTTGATCCCCTGAGAAAGAAAATGCTGAACGCTATCAGCGTAAAGGACTTGAAGGGGCAGTTTCGTCCGAATCATCAGCCGAGAACGAGGAATAACATCGCTGGCAGTTGGCGGACGTTTTTCAACTGGTGCGAGAATGCAGAATACCTGCCTCACGGCGAGAAAACAGCCGCTGAGCGCATCGAAAAGTCGATCGTACCTGTCGAGGTTCCCACGACCTACACGCCGAAAGAGCTGAAGATCATTCTATCCAACGCCGCTGATGATTTTCTCGCTTGGGCGGCACTGGCCGCGTTCGCAGGGATTCGCACCGCTGAGGTTTACCCGCTGCCAAATAGCGATAAAATCCCGCTGGACTGGTCAGATTTCAAGTGGGAGCAGGGCGTAATTAAAATAAAACCCAGAACATCGAAGGTTAGAAAAGGTCGCACCGTCCCAATAAACGCAGCTCTCAAGTCGTGGCTGGAGCCGATCAAGAAGGATTCTGGCCGAGTCGGTGATCTGACGATGCCATCCAGCGGAGAAAATCCCGAAACAAAACGTCTCGGCAGTCTGATCGGCGGATGGAAATCTAACGCGCTCAGACACTCGTTCATCTCAAACCGTGGGGCACAAATCGGACTGGCACTGACGGCTCGGGAAGCAGGAAATTCGGAGGCTCAGTGCGCGAGATATTACGACGATGCCAAGACCGAAAAAGAGGCCGCAGAATGGTTCGCTGTCACCCGTTAGCTTATGCAAAGCTTATGCAGTTTTTTCAGATATTCACGTTCTATGAAGACTCTAAAAATCAGCAACCTTCTCAAAAAGAGCTATTAATGGATCTTGATGATTCGTCAAGATGTTGTCCGGCTGGGTTCGGATCCCACCCCCTCCGCCATTTTTTATTTTCCGCCGGGCAGGGCCAACGATAGAGTTAGAGGCATGCGTTTGGAACTTCCAGAGCGGGCGATCGAGTTTCCGCGGCGGCCGTGGGTGATGGGGATCGTCAATGTGAACGACGATTCGTTTTCGGGCGATGGCACGCTGGATTTTGCCAAGGCGATCACCTTGGCGCGCGCACAAGTCGCGGCAGGGGCTGATGCGATCGACGTCGGGGCGGAAAGCGCTCGCACCAACCGGGCGGCGGTGCCGGTGGCCGAGGAGTTGCGGCGCTTCCAAGGGTTTCTGGAGCGCTGGGAAGATGTTTGGCAGGGGCTGGATCCGCGCGATGCGGCGCAGGTCTGGCCGCCGCTTTTGTCGGTGAATACGTGGCGGCCCGAGGTGGTCGCTGCGGTCTTGAAATCGGGAAAGGTCGAGCTGGTCAATGACATGGGTGCGCTGCCCGATGATCGCAATGCCCGGCTTTGTGCCGAATACGGCGCGGCGCTGTTGATCATGCACAGCGTGGGCGAGCCGAAGGTCCCCCATTTCCAGCAACAATGGCGCGACGTGATGGATGCCATGGAGCGGTTTTTCATCGAGAAACTCCAACTCGCAGCGGCCGCGGGTCTGTCTGCCGGGGCGGTGATCTTGGACCCCGGCATCGACTTCGCCAAACAACGGGACGACAATCTCACCGTGTTTCGCGAGATGGCGCGCTTGCAGCGATTCGGGCGGCCGGTCTTGGTCCCCGTCTCCCGCAAGACCGTGATCGGCGAGGTGTTAGGGCTGCCAGATCCGGCCAGCCGCGACGCGGGGACCATCGCCTGCATCAGCGCCGCCATGAAGCGCGGCGCCCAGATTTTCCGCGTCCACCAGGTGGAGGCGGCGTGGTCGGCGGTGAAGCTGCTGCATGAAATGGATCCCGCCCGTTGATCGCATTTGTCCGAAACTGGCATCATCGCGCCGCAGACTCGTCGTTCCGGGTGGCGGGAATCATTGCGCTTGGCAGGGTTGGCGGGGAAGGGTAGTCATCCCAGTTGCGCGGCGGAGATCGCGGGATTCCTTTTGCCAATGGCCATGTCGATCAAACAAACTCCGGGCGTCCCTTCGCGGACTTGGTTGTGGCGCGGGTTCGTTTTGGGCTGGTTGTGGCTGGGCTGCTCCCTGTTTGCCACGGCGCAGGAAAATCATGTGCGGGAAACGGCGTGTATTGAAGACGCCACGGGCAAGATGAGCTTTGCCGAGGTGCTCCAAATCGCGCCTCAGCCCTACTCGGGTTTCCTCACTCGCGGCTACAGTCCATCCACATGGTGGGTGCGGGTCACCCTTGATTCCGCAGCTTCCACGCCCGAGCTAGTCCTGCGCATCCGGCCGCAGTTTCTGGACGAAGTCGCACTGTTCGATCCGCTTCACCCCACGGCCCCACCGATTTTTGAGGGCGACCGCCACGAGCCGCAGGCCGGCGAGTTTAGCTCGTTGACACACACCTTTACGGTTCCGCAGACCGACGTCGATGGTCGCCAGTACTGGCTGCGCATCCGCAGCACCAGCTCGATCCTGCTGGAGGTAAAGGCCTACACTCTCCACGATCTGGAGTCGGTCGATCGCAAAGCCGAGTTTTTCTATGACCTCTATATTGGCTTTTTGGGGTGCAGCATTCTGTGGGCCGCTGTCATCACCCTGAGCCGCAGGGATCCTATCACTGGCGCGTTCATGGCGATGCAAATCTGCCAGTTGTCTCAGTTCATGCTGCTGTTTGGTTATGGTCGCTTCTGGCTGCCGGGGTGGGCCGCCTCGGGCGCGCTGGATCGGGTCACCAACCTTTGTGTGGTCTCGATGACGAGCTCGGGGATCATTTTCTACTACCTATTTATGCGTGCGCACCAAGCGCGGCCGTGGGCGCTGCGGCTGCTGTTGGGGGTGCTGGCCTTGTATCCGCTGGAGTTGGTGTGGATTTTCACCGGTCACGCGCGCCCCGCCCTTCATGTCAACATGACCTGCGTCCTGTTGGTGGGCTTGCTGACATTCAATGCATCCCTCGGCATTCCGGCCCGCATTCACCTGCAGCGCCCGCTTGAGTGTTTTCCGCGGCGGCTGATTGTCGCGGTTTTTGCCTTGATGTTCGGCCTGTTGATCGCCCTGCTGCAGTCGTTTTTGATTCCTTCCTGGTCGGGGAACTCCGCGCTCTACGGCTTGGGCATGCACGGTTTCACCTCCGGACTGGTCATGTGGGGCTTGCTCCATTGGCGCGCCCTCAATGCCGAGCGTTTCCACTCGCGGAAAACCTACCAGGCCGGCTTGTTGCGCCGCCAGCTGCATTCCCAGCGCATCAAAAACGAAGAGCAGCAGCAGTTCGTCTCCATGCTCGCCCACGAGCTCAAGACCCCGCTCTCCGTGCTCCGGCTTTCCCTCGACTCCGATGCGCCATCGCCCCGCATGCGCGAATTCGCTGACCAAGCGATTCTCGATATGGCCGGCATCATCGACCGCTGCGCCAGGGCTGTCGAAATCGAAAGCGGACAATCCGTGGTCCAGATCGCGCCCTGCGACCTCCGTGCCGAACTCGACCAGCTTCGCAGCCGCTTCGCCGATCCGCAGCGCCTCGTCATCACGGCGGCGGATTTCCCCGACTTCCAGACCGATAGCGGCTTGTTCCGTGTCATCGTCAGCAATCTCGTCGACAACGCCCTGAAGTATGCCGATCCCACCCAGCCGATCACGCTGGATTTGGTGCAGGAAGAGCGCGGCGGCCAGCGCGGGCTCGCCCTAACCATCGCCAACGTCCCCGGCGCGGCAGGGCTGCCCGATCCAAAGAAAATCTTCGACAAGTACTACCGCTCGCCCGGTGCCCACCGCCTCGCGGGTGCGGGTCTAGGGCTGTTTCTGGTCCGCGGCTGCTCGAAACTGCTGGGCGGCGGGGTCGACTGTCTTGCCGCCGCAGAACGCATCACCTTCCGCCTTTGGCTGCCCTACTGACCCTTTATGAAAACGACCGCCCCCGCCCAGCCGCTGGAAATCATCATTGTTGAGGACAATGCCGCCCTGCTCGCTGTCACCCTCGGTGCCTTGGAGCAGACCGGCCACCACCTGCGCGGCGTGGGCTCTGCCGAAGAATTTTTCTTACTCCCTGACTATGCGACGGCCGATGTCGCGATCGTTGACCTCAATCTCCCGGGCGAAGACGGCCTGATGCTGGCCCAGCGCTTCCGCGCCGCCTCGCCCCGTGCGGGGATCATCATGGTCACCGCCCGCACCGCCCTCCACGACCGCATCGTTGGTTACGAAACGGGGGCTGACATCTATCTGCCCAAGCCCGTGCAGCTCGGCGAACTCGTTTCCGCCGTCAATGCCCTCGGCCGCCGCATCAGCCGCGCGCCTGTCGCCGTGGGCGATGGGTTATCCCCGCTGCCCGCCGATCTCACGCCCCGCCTGCTGGAAATCGCCCGTCTTCTCCTTGGCACCCCCTGGAGCAACAAGGAAATTGCCGAGCAGCTCGCCCTTCACGAAGGCACCGTGCGCAAGCACATCGAGCGCCTCTACCGCGCGCTCGGCGTCAATTCCCGCGCCGAACTCAGCAGCTGCTTCAAGGCGGATTGATTTTTCCCGTTACGTATTTCTGCCCCATTGACGAAAATCGGGGTTTGTGGCATTAAAACGAAACTTAATCGTTTCGGCCCTCGTGGCTGGCTTTTTTACTCGCTGGTCAAAAATCTGCTCAACTCAATCCGCTCATGAAAATTCGCTCGCTATCTTCCCGCCATCTTTCAAGTTTTGGCAAATTCGCCAGTCTGCCAGGACTGGTGGTCATGTTGGCATCCACAGCTGCTGTCAATGCGCAGAATTCCGCTATTACCATCGGTCAGCAGGCTGGTTCGAACATTTTCTTCAGCAGCTCTCTTTCTCGTTCCTACAACTTTGGGGTGACGACGTCGGGTGCATCTGCGGGGCTCAGTCTCAGTTCGCTTAACGTCTATCTTGCTGCTGACAATAACAACAATAACGATGTCACGATCAAAGTTTACAGTGGTTTCGGCGGAACCGGCACCCTTCTTTCGACTGGGACCATAGCCGCCGCTTCGCTCACGGGGCAATACACTTCTTATGCAGTGAGTCTTGGCACACCGCTGAACCTCGCATCGGGCGCGTATTCGGTAGTGATGTCGACCACTCACGTGGGCAACTATAACTTCAAAGGGGGGCAACTTCTCCTTACTGATACTTCAGGTGTTGCTTTGACCAATAATCTGTGGGTTGGAGACAACAATACCACGGGAACGGCCTCCACCACGATCGTTCCATCTGCTGGCTACGTCCTCGCGGATAAAGGAGTCAACGCCAGCAGTGTCAATTTCGGCAACTATCGGGTGGGCAGCACGCTCAATCAGAGCATTACGCTGAGCAATACGGCCTTCGCGACTTCGAACAACACGACCGAAGGCTTGACCGCCAGCAGCAGCCTCACTGGCCAAGCAAATATTTCGGGCCTCACCAGCACCTACATCAATCAAGGGGCCAACTCCAGTTTTAACGTCGGTCTCAACACCGCCAGCGTCGGGGCCCAGTCGGGCACGGTGGCGCTCGCCCTCAATTCGGTGGTTGGTGCCAGCGCTT
>CAJXYV010000061.1 GCA_913063525.1 uncultured Verrucomicrobiota bacterium | reverse complement strand
TCAGCGGTTCGAATCCGCTACGCTCCACTTCCTTTTGTTTCCAAAGTGGCGGGGTTTTGGGCCGGCACCTAAAAGGTGACCCCGATGGCAAAATGGAGAGTGCCGGTCGGTTCTCCCGGATCTTGAGTGAGGTTGTAGCCGTACTCGATGCGTATTGGGCCGATGGGCAGATCAAGGCGCAGGCCCAAGCCGATGGCGAGTTCGACATCGCTGGAGCCGAGTTGATTAAAATCGCGTGAAAGCGAACCCGCATCGAAAAAGATGACGCCTTTGAGTGGTCCGCCAAGGCTGCGGATGAGTTCAGCATTGGCGTGCCATGCGGCTTCGCCGCCGGTCGGATAGCCATCGACGCTGGGGCCAAGTTCACGCTCGGGGAAACTGCGGACGCTGCGCGAGCCGCCGTTGAAGAGGCGAAGATCGATCGGGAAATCTTGGCCCTCGCCCGTGGGAAGCAGTGTCCCCCAGTCTCCGCCGATGGCCAACTGATTGTCGGCGTTGAGGGAGTGATACCAAGCTCCGGCGAGACCGGCCTTGGCATAGGTGCTGGTGAGATTGCCGACAGCAGCACCGAATTCTAAGGGGGATTCGAGATGCCAACCGCGGGTGGGCAGCACGGCGCTATCCCGATGATCGAGTGTCTGGGTGAGGCGCAGGTGGGGCTGATTGTAAACGGTTTCGCCGAGTTCGGTGGCAGGCAGACCGTCTTCGCTGAGGTTGACGACGGATTCGGCAGCGAGCAGGTCGAGCGTGTAGTGGTCGCCGAATTTCCAGGTAGCCTTGCCTTCCAAGCCGGTCTCAAAGGAGCGGTAGCCCTCGCGTTTATAAACCAAGGCGAAGAAGCGGGCAGTGGCTGCGACATCACTGCCAAAGAGCCAAGGATCGGTGAGACGGGCTTCACCCAAAATTCCGCGCGCGCTGAACTCGAAGCCGGTACTCAGACCTAATATCTGGCCCAGCAGATTCCGGTCGGCGTAGCTGGTGCGCAGGATCGGGCCCTGATAGGAATCCACTCCGGCAGCGATGCGGACCTCGCGGGCGCGCGCCTCCTCAAGGTGCAGGGTGGCGTCGATGCGGTCGCCGGTGATGGGGGCGTTTTCGATGCGGGCGGCAGAGAACGCGCCGGTGGCCAGAAAGCTGCGGACGCGCTTGCTCATGGCTGCCTCGTCGTACCAATCGCCCTCAAAGCGTTGCATGCGCGCGGCGATGCGTGCGGGGTGGGTGCGCACCAGTCCGGCGAGGTGAAGGTGGTCGAGACGAACCCGCTTTCCGAGATCGATGGAAAAGTCGGGGACAAATTCGCCAGCCACGAGAGCGCGCGACATGGTGATTTTTGCGTCGGGGTAGCCACGGCCGGTGAAGGATTCCTCGACCGCAAGACGCATGGCGTTGAGATGGGCGGTGGTGGCATCTCGACCGATGAACGGTGCCACCGCGGCCAGAGTTTCGGAAACTCCGCGGCCGTCCGGGCTGGCGATCTTTGCCGCCGCGATCCGGTGGAGCGGGCCGGGCCGAACATCCAGATCGAGATCGACCCCCCCGGATGTCGGGTCGATGGAGCGCGAGACGACGGCGACATCTGCAGCCCAATAGCCGTTGGCGTTGAGCTCTTGGCGGAGGTACGAAAGGCCGGTTTCGATGTCGGCTTCACGAAAAGGCGCCGACGGCGATAGCAGGGAACGCCCCTTCATCGCTGGCCTCGCATAGAGTTTGGCGAGCTTCCTCGCCTCGGCCGCTGGCACGCCGTGAATGCTGACTCGGCCCAGCGAGAGTCGCCCGCCTTCGCGCACGGTGAGTAGAATTTCCGAGCGGTTGAGGATTTTCCAGTCGACGTGAACATCGGCATAGCCGTCCTTGCGCAACAGTTGGCCCAGCAAAAATGCCGCGTCATCAGCGCACGGGGCCGAGGCATCGTGAGTCCGGATTGGATCGAGCCGGTCGCCCATCAGTTCGATCACCTGCGCCTCGCTCTTGTCGCGCATCCCGGCGATCCGCACACGCGTCTCCGCACTGGCGAGCAGCGCGGCCAGGAGAAAAACAAACAAGGTGCGGAAAGGATTCATCAGCGAAACGTGAGGCGCCAGATGGCGAGCATGCGGGAGTCTCCCGTGGCACCCATCCCGGCGGATAGAAACCAGCGGTCGGTGAGCGAAAGCGTGGCGGTTGAAAACGATTCGTTCGAGTATGGGTCAGCCTCGGCAACCGTGAAGTCGACGCGATCCAGCAGTGCAAAGAGTGGCCTGAGTTGTTTGCCAAAGCGGAAGCGCCCGCGCCGCATTTCCTCGACCAGCAACTGAAGCGCGCGCGACGATGCCGCCTGTGAATTCTCCAACCCGGCGGTGGTCGTACCGGTGGCAAGCAAGGTCATGATTTCGTTATCTGGCAGCGGCGGGTTGGAGGTGAGGACGAGCTGGGGCGCGGAGGCGCGACCATAAGCATAGACAGTGACTTGGTAAGGACGCGGCTCGGCGATGCCGCGGAGTTCCATGATCGGGTCGAATCCGGTTGCCGGGGTAAAGGTCGCCGTCCCCTTCCTCACGGACAAGCTGCTGAATGGCAGGGCCGCGCGAAAGTCCTTCAGGGTCACAACACCGTCTGGCTGCGGATTCCCCCAAGTGCCGCCGATGCGGACGCGTCCATCGATTTGCCCTGCGGCGAAGTTGCCCCGGATGAGAATGGGCATCTCGGTGCGGAGCGTAAGATCCACGCCCCAATCCCGATAGGGCTCGCCCAATATTCGGGCGGGAATTTCCGGCACATCCACTTTCGGCAGCGCCGCTGCCTGGGGCGTCGTGAAAGGCATGCCGATCGGCAAGAGCTCGATGTCCCGATAGAAAATGCTATCCACGGCAGCGACCGTGCCGGTGAGCTTTGCCTGCGCCCACGGCCCCTGCAGCCGCAGATCCGCGTTGGCGCGGAGGATGAGCAGATCGTCGCGCCTGAGCAGCAGATGATCCCCACGCAGACGCAGATCCAGCTCACCAAGCTTTCCGCCCGCGACGGAGATCGATCCCCCACCTTTCAGGCTACCACCGGCAACGCTTCCTGATAGGCTTTTGAGCACCAGGCGATCGAGCGAGAGATCCACCGCCGCCGCGACATTTTCGACGGCAAGGAGCGAATGATTCTTGAGGCGAAGTCCGGCGTTGCTCAGTTCGATCGAGCCATTGGCCGTGGGTTTGGCAACCGTGCCGGCGAGCTGGAGATTGCCAGTGATCGTGCCGGAAATTTTCTCAGCAGCAGGCAGCAGCGCCGCGAAACGAGAGAGATCGAGCCGGGGAAGGTCCATTCGGCCGCCGATGAATTCGTTTTTCAAATGCTGAGGATTCATCGCCCAATCGTACGGATGAAATGGCATGGCAAACGTCGCTGCGGCGGCGGGGAAATCAGGCGCAGTCGCCACAGCATCGATGACCAACCGGCCATCGCGACCCACCAGCGTCACCTTCAAATCAGCGGGGGGCAGGCTGGGCTGGGTGGTCGTGCGGAGATCCTTCACCTCAAGTTTGGCATCGACGATGGGCGCGGAACAGGTCCCGGAAACACGGAGATCGATCCGACCCTTGGCCCGCGGATCGATCGGATCGAGTGCTGGAAACCACGGCTTCAACAGCCCTAACGAAAGCGCCCGCGAATGGACCTCAACCCTGACGGGACTCGCATCTGCGACCTGCGCCGTGCGCCAATTCAGAAAATCATCCGGCAGTGGCAGACGGGCGCGACCGGACGCGATTTCCTGCACGCCATCGCTCCAGAGGAAATCGCCAATTTCTAACGAATGGTCCGCGACTGTGGCATCCAGCAACACCGTCTGGCCGTTCATTTCAAGCCGTAGCCCCTGGGTTTCGACATGCGCGGGCCAGTCGTACTTCACGCTGCCGCTGGCCTTGAGCGGAGCAGCGGCAGGGCGCGACCATGTCGCTTGCGCCAGCGATAAATTGCCGCGGTGCTTGCCCGCGCTTGGCTCACCGCTACCACTCCACTTGCCACTTAGATTAACCGTGCCCACCGGCCTCAGCTTCGCGACTGCCAGCCAGAGCTCGAGCCGGCGGCTCTTGCATTCATTGAACTCGACCTCCGCCTGATAGCTCGCGGACTTGGGCTGATAGGTCGCAGTGGCGCTCAATCCATCGAGCACAAGATCCGCAGAGAGCGGCTGATCTTTTTGCCAACGGCTTTTCAGGGCAATATCCGTGGCGAGAGCACCATCCTGCGGCTTTAGGACGAGCTCCACTGACGCTGCCGTCGGCTCATTTTTATCGAACGAAATGTCGAAGCGACCGGCGACTGTCGACGGCGGGATCTTCGCCGCCGCGTCGATCCGCGAGGTATGCTTCGCCAGTTCGCGGAGCACTTGCGGCAACCCATCGATGCCAAAATCCCCCTTCACACGGCCGAGCAACAAACCAGCGGATTCCCTGCTGATCGGTGCCACAGCGTTCAGCGAAACCGCGCCATCCACCAGCTCGGCGCGCCCGGTGAGGGAACATTCATCAGCCGTTAGAACCGTGTCCAAAGTCAGGCTGGGCATACGCCATTCATCCCACAGCGCATCCTCGAACCCCAGGTGGAGCCTGCCAGTCGCTGCCGTGGGGTCGGGAATGACACCCGCCAACTCCAGCGAAAAGGAGCGGAGATTCGCGGCGGCAATCTCATAACCGAAGCGTTTTGCCGCCTCCGCGATCGCCAGCTTCCCCGAGCGCAAATCCACTCGGAAAGTCGACAGGCCGGGCGCACTGGTGATCCGAAACACCGCATCGTCCAGACAGGCGTCAGCATCAACCGAAGGCTCACCACCCAGCGGGAGATGCAGCACCGCCTCGCGCAGAACCACGCCCGGGAGTGGATCAAGGCGCGGCAGTTCCAGCCGATCCATCCGCCATGACAGCGTCGACCGCTGGGCTGGCCATTCGCGATTCTCGGAATCGGTGACTTCACCCAGCTCCATCAAAAAATCCTCGCTGCCCGACCGATGAAACAGCCGACTGGGCGCGAGAGACAGCACCGGTCTTCCCTCGTCGCTGGCGGAGACCGTGACGTTCCTAAAATCAAGATCCACGGGAATGATGCCGCTCCGCACCCGCTGTAGGTTTCCCACCCATTTTTTCAGATCCAAAGGCCCTAATTTTTCCCGCTTGGCTCCCAGCCTGTATTCCACGTGGACCCCATCGAGGGTCAAGGCCATCCCCTGGCCACGGACCCATCCGCTGAATGGATAGGCGAAAGTCAGCCGATCAATGTCCAAGCTGACTCGCCCCAGATCGGGGGCAAAACGCAGCTTGGAAAGCGCGAAGCCGCGGCTCAGCCGACCCTCGACCCCGAATCCCCCATGCAATCCCGCAGCACCCGGGAAATGCGTGGCGACGCGCGGCGCGATCCAACGGAACCCCGGACCATCCAGCCAGAACAACCCCAGCAACAGCATGCCGAGAGCGATCCAGATTCGGCGCTTGCGACCACGGCGGCGGCCAGTTGGGAATTTTCCCAGTGCTGTGTTAGATTCCGGCAAAACAGCAGCACTATCGGCTGAATTCACAGAGCGGTCAATCTCGCGCTTTCTCCAGAATTGCCAAAACGCCTTCGTCACCCTAACTCTAGCGACATGCAACCCATCACTTTCACCCCACTCTACATGGAACGCGTCTGGGGCGGCCGCGAATTGGAACACGTGTACGGTCGATCCCTACCCACCCCGGACAAACCCTACGGCGAAGCGTGGGAAATTGTCGATCGCGAACAGGAACAGTCCATCGTCGACCAAGGCCCGCTGGCCGGCAGTTCCCTGCACGATCTCTGGATGCAGCGCCGCGAGGAAATCTTCGGCGAAGGTTTCAAAAACCACCCGCGATTCCCGATCCTCATCAAGATTCTCGACGCCCGCGACGACCTCTCGATCCAAGTCCACCCGCCCCTGCATCTCGCCGCAGGACTCGGCGGCGAGCCGAAGACCGAAATGTGGTTCATCGCCGACTGCGAACCCGGTGCCAAACTCTACGTCGGCCTCAAATCCGGCGTCACCCGCGCCGATTTTGAACAATCCATCGCCGACGGCAGCGTTGCCGACTGTGTGCATGCCATTTCCCCGAAACCTGGCGACTCGATCTTCATCGCCTCCGGCCGCCTGCACGCCATCGGCGCCGGATTTCTCATTCACGAAATCCAACAAAACTCCGACACTACCTACCGCGTGTTCGACTGGAACCGCCTTGGCCTCGACGGCAAACCGCGCGAACTCCACGTTGCCGAGTCACTCGCCAGCATCGACTTCAATGACTTCGAGCCGACCATGAATCCGCCCATCGGCGACACCCTCGCCAGCTGCAAGTATTTCAAGACCGACCGCAAAGTCGTCAAACAGGGGCTATCCATCGCCAACCCGCAGGCCGACCGATTTTCGATCATCTCCGTGGTCGAGGGACAGCTGGAAAGCAACGCGGGTCGCCGATTTGCGAAGGGAAGTTTTGTCCTCCTCCCCCGCAACGCGGCACCATTAAAAGCAGCGAATGACACGACCGTGCTGCAAATCACGCTCCCTCAGTAAGCGATCCGGTTATGCCGAAGGAACTTCCAGAGACGACAGTTCATCGGCGGCAATTTCCGGGGCAGAACTCTCGCCCTCTTGGACGCGCTGGGAAGCTGCTTCCAGCTTCTGTTTGCGTTTCTCCTCCTTCTTCGCCTTTTTATCCAATTCCCGGCGGCGTTTCTCAAATTGATAGTTGGGTGTGGCCATGATGCCCGCACTCTGGCATGCCAAAAGATGAGATGCGAGCAGTGAATTTGTTTTTCTTATTTTTCCATCCGCGCCGTCGAATTGCCCAGCCCAGGATCGGCCGAGCTTCAGGTGGGATTTTTGCACGATGCACCGCTCGCCCCCTTGCAGATTGCATGATCGAGTGGCAACACCATACAACCCGAAACCCAGCATCCGTGACCCATTCCGGCTCCTGGCCCGACTTGGTCCATGATCTGCAACAAAAGCTTCGCACAGCCCCCCTAAAACCATGCCCCCCGTCAACCCTGTCCCCTCATCGGCCGTCGATCCCCGCTCGCCCATGGCTCCCCCCTACATCGACGAAGACGAAGAAATCCAACTCGTCCAGCAGGGGCTCGATGCGGCGGAAAACGAAGTGCGCGATGCCGTCGCCGACGCTTACGAAGCCAGGGCCCGGCTCAGCGATGATCCAAGCGAAGCATTCGACGACATCGACTTCACCGAGGCGGAGGATCGCTCCACCACCCCAGAGCTCGCGGCCATCCACGTCGAATACATCCCCAGCGATGAACGGGAAAACTTTACTCGGCACCGACCCGTGCATCTGCCGAATTAACCCGCTCCACGACCGGCAAAGGCGAACCCGCCACGGCGATTGCGATTAGAAACCGACCAGCCGCAGGCGCGTCGCTTCGTCCACCACTTCGCAGAGGCGGTAGCCTTCGCCTTGGCGCGGGATGGTCATCAGCAGCGCATCGCGCTCGTACGGCGAGGGGAAATCCAAACCGATCAGGGCGCGGCCGATCCGTTCGCCGGATTGCCGATAGTTGAAATAGCAGAGGCTGGCGTTGCCCTGGATGCGTTGGGCGAGAAAATCGTGCAGCGCGCCCGTGCGCTCGTAGAAGTCCAGCCGCAGGAAGGCCGCGTTTTTCAGCAGGTCGCCGCGCAGCGGAATGGCGCGGAAGGCGATGTCGACCGCACCCGTTAGATCGTCCCACGCGAAGCCGTGCGCATCGAGTTTCGGCGGCAGCGCGTCCAGCACCGCAGGATCGCTGGCTTGGATGGTGAAGGCGGGCCACGCGACCTGATCGTCGGTTTTGCCGTATTGGAAGTCGGCGATGTCCAGTCCTTCGAAACACGAATCCAGCAGCTCTAACATCGCCCCCGATTGTTCGGGGATGCGCACGCGCAGGGTGCGGCTGTTGGTGGCACCGCTGCCGACCGACTGGGCGATCCGCCCGAGCTGGAGGAAGTCGATGTTCGCGCCGCAGAGCACCACCAGCACGCGCTTGCCGACCAGCGCCGCGCGGTTTTTCAGAACCGCGGCCAGCCCCATCGCGCCGGAAGGTTCGGAGACGCAGCGCAGCCCTTCCCACAGCGTCCGCATCGCATCGCTGACCTCGGCATTGGTCACGGTCTCGACGCGCGACAGGGTGTTTTTGCAAATCTCAAACGGCAGATCCCCGGCTTTTCTCACGGCCGTGCCATCGCAAAAAAGATCGACCCTTTCCAGTTCGACGGGTTTGCCCGCGGCGAGCGCGGCTTTCATCGATGCCTGGTCAGCGCCTTCCACCCCGACGATCTCGATCTCGGGCCAATACGTTTTCAACCACGCCGAAACGCCCGCCGCCATCCCGCCCCCGCCAATTTGCAGGAACGCCGCATCGAAGGGACCGCGGCCGGATAGAATCACTTCATCGGCCAGGGTGCCTTGGCCCGCCATCACCTTGAGGTCGTCGTAGGCGTGGACATACGCCGCGGCACTCGCTGCCTCATCCGCGCGGGCCGCTGCCACCGCGTCGTCGTAGCTGTCACCAGCCAGATAGATTTCGACAAACTCACCGCCATGCTGCCGCACCGCTGCCTGCTTCACCTTCGGGGTCGAGCGCGGCATGTAGATCCGCGCGCGGATGCCGAGAGCCTTGGCCGCCAGCGCTACACCTTGCGCGTGGTTTCCAGCGGATGCCGTCACCACGCCGCGCGCCGCTTCGGCGGGCGTCAGAACCGCCATCCGGTTGCAGGCACCCCGCCACTTGTAGGCCTTGATATCAGTCAGATCCTCGCGCTTCACCCAGATCTCCGGCCCTGGCCCGGGCAGGTTGAGGCGTTCCAACGGGGTGGCTTGGCCAAAGCGATAAACGCGCTCGCGGGCGAACAAGATTTCTTGGCGCAATTGGCGGTCCAGCGGCAGATCCTCGCGATTCATCCAAAAGCTGTGGCGGAAATCCGCGCGGCACGCAAGACCTCCATTGCGGTTTGACGGATCGCTCACTAACCGTCAAAGTCTGCCGCGATGTCCGACCTGAAGCATGTGCTATTTGTTTGCACTGGAAATACCTGCCGCAGCCCCATGGCCGAGGGCCTTTTCCGCAAGGCCGTCGCCGGGCGGCGCGAATACGCGGTGAGCTCCGCCGGTGTCTCCGCCAGCCAGGGCACGCCTTGCAGCCACGACACCGCAGCATTGCTTAAAAAACGCGACGCCAAGATCGATGGCTTTGGCAGTCGCCCCGTCACCGATGCCATTCTTTCGGCGGCGACTCACGTCTTCGCCATGACGCACAGTCATCTGCACACCCTCGAAACCCGTTTCCCCCAGCACTCCGACAAATTCTACCTGGTCTGCGAATTCGCCGACATCCCTAACGAAGGCATCGGCATCGACGTCCCCGATCCCATCGGCATGGGCCGCCGCGCCTATGAAGAAGTCGCGCAAGTCCTCGACGTCGCGATCCCGTCGATCATCGCCTACATCGACCAGACTACGAAGTGAGCCAACCCGTAAGAGGGGGTGACCCAAGATCCACCCTCCGTAGCTCGCTCTCACTCAAACCATCGGCAGGCCTGGATTCAGTTGTGCGCGGAGTCATTCCGCTTCCGCGAGGAGTCAGTTGGCTTCCGTGAGGAGTAAGTTGGCTTTCGTGAGGAGTCAGTCGGCTTCCGTGAGGAGTTGGTCGGCTTCCGTAAGGAGTCAGTCGGCTTCCGTGATGAGTCAGTTGGCTTTCGTGAGGAGTCAGTTGGCTTCCGTGAGGAGTCAGTTGGCTTCCGTGAGGAGTCGGTCGGCTTCCGTAAGGAGTCGGTCGGCTTCCGTAAGGAGTCGGTCGGCTTCCGTAAGGAGTCAGTCGGCTTCCGTGATGAGTCAGTTGGCTTGAAGAAGAAGTGAGTTGACTCGCTTGGGGAGTAAGCTGGCTCGAATTCCTGCTCCGTGGCACCTGGGCAGACGACCTTCGAGCCCCGGATGCTGGCGGAGGGCGAGGGTCTTTTTGGCAGTAATGGGCTTTTCGAATGTAGTAACATTCAAGGGGCTCAAGTTGCGGCGATCAAGGGGCACCAAGAAGAGTGGGATGGATGGAGTACCGACTTCAGTCGGCTTGGCCTGATGAGGGTTCAGAAGCTTGAACATCCAAGCCGCAGCGGTCGCGAAGGGCCGCCAAGAAGAGAGGGTCTAGAAGGGGCGGATGGAGTACCGACTTCAGGCTTGGCGTATTCCGATCTAAGAAATTACGCCATGACGGTTGCCCAACTGGGGCGCGCCATCAGCAGCTCCACCGCGAATACCAGCGGCGCTTCAAGTAAGGAGCAATTACACTCTTGTCGTTTTTTCCTCTGCCCTGTGGATCAAGACGGGACAAGAGTGTCCCGACTCCTTAGCCGTTTTGCGTGCCTTGCGACCTCCCAAAGCCGACTGAAGTCGGAACTCCGAACTCCACACCGCCGGATGGGCGGTGAGGAGCGAGGGACGGCTTGGATTTGAGACGCGATCGCGGATCACGCCGCTTGACGGCGGCGGCGGGCGAGCAAGCCCGCAGCGCCGAGACCGAGCAAAGCGAAGCTACTTGGCTCGGGAATCGCGGCGGCGGGGACCCATTCGGTTTGCACGCCGGGAGTCGAGGATAACACAGGGGCCGTTGCGCTGGCATCGTCAAAGATGAGGCGCGTAAGCTCGATTGTATTATCGCCCGCGCTCGTATTGAACGTGTGCACTTCCAGCCACGCCGAGGTCGAGGTCCCACCGTTTATTCGAGCATCTGCGAACGAGATGGTGTTTCTGACAACCCCCGAGAACGGCGTGGTACCAGAGAACACATTCCGAGTAATGTTCCCTCCAGTCGACTTAACGTTAGAAGTAATAAAAAAAGTTTTCCCGACATCACCGGCCTGGAACTTGTAGCCGGAGACATCCGCATACACCGCAACTACTCCGACTGACCCACCGACAACAAAGTCCCCGACCCCATCCCCCGTCAGGTCAGCATGGAGACTATATCCCCCAGTGGAGGATACCTTATTCCCCGTGAGGGTAATCTGCACGGTGGCAGCGTGCGAGTTGGCGGCGGTGGCGGCGAGGGCCATGGCACCCGGCAGCCACTTGGCTCCGGAACGGTGGATCGTTGTCTGTTTTGTTTTCATCTTTTTGCTTTTTTTATTTTTATTAGCTCCCGCCAGCGAGTGTCGGTGGCGGTGAGAATGGTTTTGCCTCAGGCGGTCGCGGTGGCCCGTGGGGCGGTGGTTTGGGAAAGGGAAGCGTCCCGCTGGGTGGAAACCCAAACGGGACGCCGGGTGATGCGGATCACGCCGCCTGACGGCGACGGCGGGCGAGCAAGCCCGCTGCGCCGAGACCGAGCAAGGCGAAGCTGCTTGGCTCAGGAATCGCGGCGCCGGGGACCCATTCGGTTTGGACGCTGGAGATGCTGCCTCGATTAGGGACATTGGTGCTAGCGTTATCAAAAATCAGGCGCGTGAGCTGCACCGTGTGGCTGGTTTCAGACTTATTGAATGCCGTGACTTCCAACCAACCATCAGTCCCGGAACCGCCGTTTATCCGCAGGTCCAGGAACCGCAACGGAAGCAGCTCAACCATTGTTTGCGCACTCGAACTGAAACGCATCGCAGAATCCAAACCTGAGGAGGCCACTCCTACTCCAAATCTCTGCTCTCTCGCATCGAAGGATGCTCTCCCCCTAATCATCCCCCCGAATAAATTCACGAATAATTGAAGCTCGGCTTTATTCGCGGTAGCGCTCACCCCAAAGAGATTCAATTCATTGTTTCCATCCCCCGTCAGATCCGCGTTGAGGCTATTGCCTCCTGCAGAATTGGTGGAGATCTTATTCCCCGTGAGGGTGATCTGCACGGTGGCGGCGTGCGAACTGGCGGCGGTGGCGGCGAGGGCCATGGCACCCGGCAGCCACTTGGCTCCGGAACGGTGGATCGTTGTCTGTTTTGTTTTCATCTTTTTGCTTTTTTTATTTTTATTAGCTCCCGCCAGCGAGTGTCGGTGGCGGTGAGAATGGTTTTGCCTCAGGCGGTCGCGGTGGCCCGTGGGGCGGTGGTTTGGGAAAGGGAAGCGTCCCGCTGGGTGGAAACCCAAACGGGACACCGGGTGAGGCGATCACGCCGCCTGACGGCGGCGGCGGACAAGCAAGCCCGCAGCGCCGAGACCGAGCAGCGCGAAGCTGCTTGGCTCGGGGACGGCTACCCATGCGGTTTGCGCGCCGGGAATCGAGGCAAACACAGGGCGCGTTGCGCTCGCATCGTCAAAGATCAGTCGCGTGAGCTGCACCGTGTGGCTCGTCGCACTCACATTGAAAGCGCGCACTTCCAGCCAAGCCCCAGTCACAGCACCACCATTGATCCGATTATCTGAGAAGGTTATGGGATTCAGAGCGGTCAACGCGCTCGGGACTGGAGTATAAATAGAGCCACCCCCTATTCCATTCGGCCCTAAGCGTGGCCGTTGAAAATAATTGGGCCTATTCGTAAAACCATATTTACCTGCGATTGCAAACCCAAGGCCTTTCAAATTCACAGAAACCATTGATGCCCTATTTAACGTTGATTTAACAATCACGTCGGCAGTTCCATCCCCCGTCAGGTCGGCGTTGAGGGTATTCCCCCCCGCAGAAGTGGAGGACAATTTATTCCCCGTGAGGGTAATCTGCACGGTGGCGGCGTGCGAGCTGGCGGCGGTAGCAGCGAGGGCCATGGCACCCGGCAGCCACTTGGCTCCGGAACGACGGATCGTTGTCTGTTTTGTTTTCATGTTTTTGCTTTTTTTGTTTTATTGGCTCCCGCCAGCGAGTGTCGGTGGCGGGGAGAATGGTTTTGCCTCAGGCGGGCGCGGTGGCCTGTGGGGCGGTGGCGCGGGCGCGGTGGAGGGCGGGATCGATCACGCGGCGCATGGCATCGAGCTTCTCGGGTACCCCGAGGAAGTCGGCGAGCTGCGGGAGCAGTGACTGCGGGGAGTGGACGAGCGCGGCGTAGTCCACGCTCATGGCGGGGATGCCGTGGGCATTGATCCAGGTCTTGGCGGCGTGGACTTGCTGGATGTAGCCGCGGGAGACATCGCCCTTGGGCCGGTCTTTGCCGAGGCGCTCGAGCATGGTGCTCTGGCTTTCGAGGATCTCGGGCATGGCGCGCTCCATGAAGAGGATGCGGTAGTGGAGATTTGAAATTTCAGATTTGAGATTTGAAATTTTGAGCGGGAGGGCGGCGAGCAGCGGGGCGACGACTTTAAGGGCTTGGCCCTCGGCTTGGGGGAGCCAGTCGCGGTCGCGGCTGGTGAGGAGGCTGGCGACTTGGTCGTGTTCGAAGTAGCCTTTTTGGTTGGAGTCATCGGCGGCGCGGTGGCCATCGGTGAAACAAGGGATGCCGGCGGCCTCCAGCAGCTGCATCATCAGCGAGGTGCCAGAGCGCGGCAGGCCGGAGACGAGGGTGATGATCTGGCTAGCAGGGATTTCCGCGAGGGCTTCCGGGCGCGGCTGGAGCACGGGCATTTCGCGGTTCTCCCCGACGGCCGCGGCCGTGGGGCTGGCGGCGATGGGGCCTTGTTGCTGCTGCATTTCCGCGATGCGGCGGCGGGCGAGCTTGGCTTGCTGGAAGTAGAAGCCGGCTTGCAAGGTGTCGTTTTTGACGCTGCGGCTGATTTCCCCGAGCAAGCGCCAGGCGGCGGTGGCGAGCGGCGCCTGGCGGATGCAGATCATCAGGGCGCGCTCGGCATCCTCCATCTGGCCGA
Source organism: uncultured Verrucomicrobiota bacterium (assembly GCA_913063525.1). Taxonomy (GTDB): domain Bacteria; phylum Verrucomicrobiota; class Verrucomicrobiia; order Verrucomicrobiales; family Akkermansiaceae; genus Luteolibacter. The sequence goes on along the minus strand of CAJXYV010000061.1, from coordinate 2,342 downwards.
GGCGGTAGTGGGCGAGGCCGACGATGTGGTGGGCGCGGGGTTGGAAAAAGAGCAGGCCCAGTGAGGCTTGGGCGTGGTCGATGGCGGATTCGAAGTCGCGGCTGGCGAGGGCGACGCGGGCGAGGCCAAGCAGCGGGCCGGGGGTTTCCCGGTCGATTTCGAGGGCCTCTTGGAAGGTGGCCTTGGCCTCGTCCCAGCGCTGGAGGCTGTTGAGGATTTCTCCGCGCAGGAGCAAGGCTTGGCGGCGGGCGCCGAAGTCGCTGTCGAGCTGTTCGAGTTTGCTGAGGGCTTCCTCAAATTTTTTCTCGGAGGTGTCAGCCACGGCTTCCATGTAGCGCAGGGAGAAGAGGTTCGGGCGGGACTTGGCGATGAGCTCGCGGCGCTCGTGGCCGAATTTTTGCTTCTCGGCATCGGTCATTTTCTCGATGCGCTCTTGCTCGGCTTTTTGCTGCGCCTCGTCGTCGAGCTTGAGGGATTTGAACTCGGCGACGGCTTCCTCCGCCTCCTGCATGCGGCGGGCGATGACGGTGGTGACGGTCTCGCGCAGCTGGGCGGGGCGGTCGAGGCTCTGGTAGCAGGTGGCGAGCTTGAAGCCGAAGCGGTGCTCCAGCGGCCAGGTTTCGTAGAGCCGCTGGAGGATGGCGAGGGCTTCGGTGTAGATGCCGCCGTCGAGGTAGGCTTGGGCGAGGTTGTAATCCAGCTCGCGCACCGTTTGTTCGAGGGCGACGGATTGGTCGGCGTCGGGCTTGTCGATGTAGCCGAGGGCGACGAGTTGATCGAGCGCGGCCTTGGAATCATCGGCGGAAATTTGCTTGTCGGGCGGGTGCATGCCGTGGTCGCCGGCGCGCTGATCCCAGCTGGGGATGCGCTGGACCTCGCCGGGGCGATCTTCGTAAATGTCGAGCAGGACTTTTCCATCCATGTCCTCGCCCACGGGCAGGCCGAAGAGGTGGAGCAGCGTGGGGCAGATATCGAGCAGGTTGGCGCCGAAGACGCGCTCGTCCTGGCGGATGCCGGGGCCTTTGGCCGCGAAGATGCCGAACTGGCGGTGCTCGGCGGCAGGCCCCGCGGGCTCGCGCGGGATGTTGCTCAGGCGCAGGTCGTCCGGGTGGAAGCCGTGATCTGACATGAGGATGACGGTGGTGTCCTCACCCGCGAGCGCGAGCAGCGTGCCAAGCATCACGTCGTGGTAGCGGTAGCCGGCCTCGATGCAGTAATTGAAAACCTGGTAATCCCAGTCGCTCACCTTCGGGCGCTGCGGCGGGTGGTATTTCATGAACGCGTGGCCGAAGTGGTCGATGGCATCGTAATAGACGCACATCAGGTCCCACGGCTCGTTTTGGATCAGCGCGGTGGCGGCACTGTGGATGCTGGTGCAGTCGGCGATGATTTTGCTCAGCGAACTGACGCGCGGGTCTTTGCCGACCTTGTCGAGATCCTCGCGGCTCATGCCGTCGATGCCGGGCAGGAAGGGGCGGAGATCATCCTCCGTCAGCTCGGCCGGGTGGAAACGGAGATCCTTGAGGTGCGGGATGAGCCGCTCGGGGTGGATGGTGCCGGGCTTGAGCGGCCATTTTTCCGGCTCGTAGGCATTGCCGTGGGCTTGCTGGTAATCGTTGGAAACCATCACGCCCTTGGACAGCGGCTCGGCGGGGTTGGACGGCCACCAGCCGATGGTGATGGTGTTTTTCCCCTCCTGGTTGAGCATGTTCCAGACGGCCTTGGTCTTGCGGGAAAGGTTGGTGACGGGGCGGATGGACCCGGTGACGGGATCTGGCTCGGAAAAGCCGTGGACGCCGTGTTTGTAAGGGCGCTTGCCGGTGGCGATGGACGTCCACAGCATCGGACTCAGCGCGGGCTGGAGCGTGGCGATGTTGCCCATCACGCCCTGTTCGAGAAAGCGCGCGAGGTTGGGCATCTTCCCGGCGTCGAGCAGCGGATGGATGACCTTCCAATCAGCGGCATCCCAGCCGATCAAGAGGACTTTGCGAGGTGGTGTGGCGGGCATGGTGAGGATAAAGTTTCTTGGAGCGAAAGTGATGGAAATGAGGCCAGCTAGACCTCGCGAAGTGAAAATCGGCGAACTATGCGCAGTTTCCTGACCATAAAGCAATGATCTTGGCGGGGTAATCTCGGGGTAATGGGCTCTTCGAATGTAATTACATAAAACGGGCGCGGATTGATTCCATATCGCTTACGAAGAGCCACTAAGGTAAAATTGACCGGCAGTAAGGAGAGTCAACGTTCCGTCGACTCAAGTTGACGACACGTCAACTCTCCGCAGCTCGCGACCCGTTCCTCGTCAAAAACAGCAATTCATCCGCGCCAGATTTCCTTTGGGC
>CAJXYV010000060.1 GCA_913063525.1 uncultured Verrucomicrobiota bacterium | reverse complement strand
GCGGCCCCACGACCGGCACGTCGAAGCGGAAATCCTGGTTCGGCTTGGAAACTTTCACCAGCAGCACGTCTTTTCCGCGGCCAAGTTCACCGCCGCGCTTGATGCAGGCGTTGGTGCCTTCAAACGCCTCCGCCGCAAGCACCGTGCCGTGCCGGACGACCACGCTTTGGCCGATGTCGAGCTTGCTGGTTTCCTTCGCGATCCGGAAGCCGAAATCCGCGTCGGCAAGCTGGCGTTTTTTGAATTTCGGCCCGCAGACATGGCCGGGGCCGGGAAGGTGGTCTTCGAGAAACGTCGTCGCGGGCAGCAGCGTGATTCCTTCTTTGCCCAGCTCGTCGCCGATCGCCCCGAACATCGTCTCGGCATTCCGCTCCTTCAGGCGTGCGAGGATGAACAGAACCCGAAGATCCGGCCGCATATCGAACAAATTCTTGGGCGAAATCTGCCCCATCATCACCGATTCGGTCGCTCCTTCGCGGTGGAAAAACTTGAGCATCTTGCTCAGCTGCCCCACGCGGAACCACTCGATGGCGTCCACGATTCCCGCCAGATCCGGCCTCGTTTCCCCTTCGAATGCGGCGACCACCAGCTTGATTCCCGGCGATTGCCGGCGCGCGGCCCGGATGAACGTTTCCGGATAAACTCCGTTGCCTGCGATAATTCCGATGGTGCGGGAAGTGGCCATTCTGCGTGTGCTGTGTCGGGAAAAACCGGCTGCCGCAGGAACATCAAAAGTAGCGGCTGTGGGACTCGAACCCACACTCGTTAGAACTCGATTTTGAGTCGAGCGCGTCTACCAATTCCGCCAAGCCGCCTTGGTCGGCCGGACACTGGCGGCTCCAGCAGCTGAGGGCAAGAGGATTTTAAAAAAGCTCGGCTGAATTCCGCGATTGGCAGCGCCGCAGAAAACGACTGAGATGGAGTTCTAACGAAATGAGTACCCTCCTGCCCAGCCCACCACCGCCGACATTCCGGGAAGCGCTGCGGTTTTGGTGGAAACTCGGCTGGATCAGTTTCGGCGGGCCGGCGGGACAAATTGCCGTGATGCACCGCGAGATCGTGGAGCGGCGGCGCTGGCTTTCGGAGGACCACTTCATCCACGCCTTGAATTTCTGCATGATGCTGCCCGGCCCCGAGGCCCAGCAGCTGGCGACCTATCTGGGGTGGCGGCTGCACGGCACGCGCGGCGGGATCGCAGCAGGGGCGTTGTTTGTCATTCCTTCGATTTTCATTCTGCTAGGCCTCAGCTGGCTCTACATGGCGGGTGGCAAGATCGTTTGGGTGGCCGGGATTTTTGATGGCCTGATCCCCGCGGTACTCGCCATCGTGGTTTCAGCCGTGAAACGGATCGGCTCGAAGGCGTTGAAGACATCCAGCTTGTGGGCACTGGCACTGCTGTCGTTTGTCGCCATCTTTTTCGGAGGAATCTCCTACATTGTCATCATTCTAACGGCGGCTGCGATCGGTTGGCTGGGAGGCAAATATTTCCCCCGACAATTCCCAGCCGGCAAGGGGCATGGCGAGACCCACGCCGAGGAGATGTTTTGCGTGAAACTGCCGCCTGCACCGCGGGCCAGTCTCGCCCGTGCGCTGCGGATCGCGGCGATTTGCCTGCCCCTGTGGTGGCTGCCGATCCTTGCGATGGGAATGCGGTTAGGCTGGCAGAGCGTGCCGTTCCAAGAGGGGCTATTTTTCAGCAAGGCCGCGCTGGTGACGATGGGCGGGGCCTACGCGGTGCTGCCGTATGTGTCCCAGATGGCCGTCGGGCATTATGGCTGGCTCAGTCAGCCGCAGATGATGGCGGGCTTGGGCCTCGCGGAAACCACTCCGGGGCCGCTGATCATGGTGCTGCAATTTGTGGGCTTCGTCGCAGCGTGGCAACATCCCGGCAGTTTGTCGCCGTTGGCCGCGGCACTGCTCGGTGCGGGGATCACGACATGGGCGACGTTCCTGCCGTGTTTCCTATTTGTGTTCTTGGGGGCTCCGCACGTCGAAGGATTGCGCCAGCGTCCAGCTTTAGCGTCCGCTTTGACCGGAATCACCGCCGCGGTCGTGGGGGTAATTCTCAACCTCGCGATCGGTTTTGGATGGCACGCGCTCCGGCCCACTGCGGGAGTGTTTGATGGTTTTGTCGCCGTCGTGGCAATCGGCGCATGGCTGGCGATGGAGCGATTCAAAATCGGGGTGATCCCGACGCTGGCTGCCTGCGCCGTGCTCGGGGTGGTCTGGAAACTGTGCTTTTGAGGTCGAAATAAATTAACCACAGAGACACGGAGGGAAGAGGGAGGAAAGAGAGGCTTTTCAATGATCCCTCCGTGTCCTCCTTCTTACCTCTGTGTCCCCGTGATTTCTGCCGGTTGGGAGCAGAATTGGGGAATCAAGTGGAGTCATAGGATTTAGTTCGGCTGACGACCAGCGGGCAGCAACGGCACTTGCACTCCACCGGGCCATCGCCTAATAAGCGGCCCGATGAAACGCCGCCACGCCCTCATTTCCCTCGTTCTGTTTCCCGTTCTCACGTTTTGCAAACCCGTGAAGGAAGCCGAAAAACCCACGCCCGCTCCTGCAGCCGCGACGGCCAAGGCTTCCAAAGTTCGCCTGAAGACGAACAAGGGCGACATTCTCATCGAGCTGAATGCGGAGAAGGCTCCGATCACGGTCGCGAACTTCCTCGGCTATGTGGAGAAGAAACACTACGACGGAACAGTGTTTCACCGCGTCATCGACGGCTTCATGATCCAAGGCGGCGGATTCGCATTGGAGGGCAAGGATCTCGTCGAAAAGGAAACCGGCAAAGGCATCACCAACGAAGGCAAAAACGGCCTCAAAAACGAGCGCGGCACCATCGCCATGGCCCGCACCAACGATCCGGACAGCGCGACCTCACAGTTTTTCATCAATGTGGGAGACAACGAAATGCTCAACTATCCCAGCAACGGCGGCTACGCGGTGTTTGGCAAAGTCGTGGAAGGCATGAACGTCGTCGATCAGATCAAGTCCACCGCCACAGGCACCACGACGCTCACGATGCGCCACCCGATGACGGGCCAGAAGATCCAGGCGCCCGCCACCGATGTCCCAACCGAAAACATCGTGATCCAATCGGCCACCGCCGAGTGAGACATCTCTAACAATCAATCCATGCAACTCTGGCTCTGCCCACTGATCGCCTTCCTGCTCGGGTCCATTCCCTTTGGCCTGATCATCGCCAAGGCGAAAGGCATCAACATCCGCGAACACGGTTCCGGCAACATCGGTGCGACCAATGTGCTGCGGGTCATCGGGAAAAAATACGGCATCAGCTGCCTGTTGCTAGACGCGCTCAAGGGCTGGGTTCCGGTGGTCATTGCGATTAATCTGATCCAGATCGAGGGCAAGCGGTCGGGTCTTTTTCACTTCGCCGGGCTCGATGCCTACGCTCTGGTTTTGCCGGCAGCACGCCAGTTTGACGGACAGCTGGTGCAGGTGCTAACGGCTCTCGCCGCGGTGCTCGGGCACAATTATTCGCCGTGGGTCGGCTTCAAGGGTGGCAAGGGCATCGCCACTTCGGCGGGAGTATTGCTCGCTCTGATGCCCGCCGGCGTCGCGTTGTTGATTTTGGTTTGGGTGATCGTTTTTGTCCTCAGCCGTTACGTGTCGCTGGCCAGCATCATCGCCTCGGCCGCCTTGCCATTGATCACCCATATCGGCGCGCGCATCCATCATGTGAATCACGACAAGTCCTTGCCCACCCTCTGGGAAGCGGGCACTTGGAACAAACCGCTGTTTTTCTTCAGCCTCGTCATCGGCATCCTCGCCATCTGGAAGCACCGTTCTAACATCCAGCGTCTCCGTGCGGGCACCGAGCACCGTTTCACCCGCAAGCCAAAATCCGGCCATGTCTGAATCCAATATCACCTCGGCAGCCATCATCGGCACCGGTTCCTTTGGCACAGCGGTGGCCAAACTTCTCACACCGCAACTCGATCGCATCGTGCTGATCGGCCGCGATGCCGAGACGGCCGCAGCGATCAACCGCGACCACAAAAACCCGCACTACCTCAGCAACATTCCGCTGGGTGAAAACGTGCAGGCGTCTTGCCAACTGGAGGACGCGCTGGTTCACCCGCTGGTCATTTTCGCCGTTCCCACCTCGGCAACTCGGTCGACGGCCATCCGTTTGGCCGCCGCAGGATTGCCAACGACCACCGTGCTGCTGTCCTGCGCCAAGGGCATCGAGAAAGACACGGGCGACCGCATGAGCCAACTGCTGCGCGAAGTTTTTTCTGACAATCCAATCGCGGTTCTATCAGGCCCTAACCACGCGGAGGAACTCGCCACCGGGATGGCCACCTGCGCGGTCATCGGCTCCGAGGACCACGACCTCGCGGTGCGCCTTCAGGATCTGTTCACGCTGCCGCACTTCCGCTCCTACACCAGCGACGATCTCGCGGGTATTGAGTTCGGCGGAGCGGTGAAAAACGTTTACGCGATCGCTGCGGGGATGGCCCACGGGCTGGGCCTCGGCGACAACGCGGTGGCAGCTTTGGTCACCCGCGCGTTGGCGGAAATGACCCGCCTCGGGATCGCGCTCGGCGGGCGGATCGAGACATTCTCCGGGCTTTCCGGCGTCGGAGATCTCATTGTCACCTGCTTTTCCGAGCACTCGCGCAACCACCGCGTGGGCATCGCCCTCGGCGGCGGCAAGACGTTAGAGGAGGCGGTCGCCGCACTCGGGATGGTCGCGGAAGGCGTGCCTAACACTCTATCGATTCACGAAGCGGCGCGCCGCGTGGGGGTGCGCACGCCGATCATCGATTCGGTCTACAGCGTGCTTTACGAAGGCAAGCCCGTGGAGCAAGCGATGAAGGAGCTGCTGACGCGCAATCCCCGCCCGGAACACAGTTAGAGTCAGTCCGCCTTGCGGTCGGTCAAGCGGAGGGCGACAAAATACAGGACGCAGACTACGACCACGGCAGCGATGATCCACAAAGCCTCGTGTTTCACGGCGTGAATCAAGTGGGTGAGGTCGACGCCTTTGCCGTTTTTCAGGGCCGCCATCTGGGCGGGCTCGAGTTTGCTGCCGACCTTCTGGCCGAGGACGGACAGCACCGAGCACCAGATGGCCGAGCCGACCACGGTGAGAACACTGAACTTGAGGAATCCCATGCGGATGATGCCCGCAGGAATAGAAATGAGATGGCGGATGACCGGCAACAAGCGGGCGAAGAAAATGCCGCCGCTTTGATAGCGGTGGGTGAAACGCTCGGCCCGTTCGACCTTGTCAGGTGGCATCAGGAAAAATTTACCGAACCGCATCACCACGGGCCGTCCGACGCACAAGGCCGTCCAGTACGTGATCGAAGATCCCAACCACGAACCGAAAGTCCCGGCGAGAATCACCCCCAGCGTGGTCATGCTCCCGCCCTGCGCCGCAAGAATCGCAGCCGGAGGAACCACCAACTCGCTTGGGACCGGGAAAATCGAGCTCTCCATGGCCATGAGAATAATCACCCCGCCATACCCCCACTGGTGAACCCAGCTGAACCATACTTCGATCAAAGATTGCATCATAGCTGCAGAGAAAGATGGACAATTATCCGAAGCTGGCAAGCGAAGTTCGACGAACCCCATCTAGCTGTCGGAACCGGCTCTAACGGCGGTTCGTCCACTCGCTGCGCTCGTAGCGTGCGACTTTTTGGGCGAGACTCTGCGGATCTAGTCGCAAAGAGAATAACTCCACGGTGCGCGAGAGTCGATCAACCAACGTTTCCGCCCGCTTTTGAAATGCGCCGTCGTCGCAGCAGGCTGCTGCGACCGAGCCCTGGTGGAGCAAACCCAGCCGAGACCGCCGCTGTCCAGCACCGGCGAGTTTACGTCCATCACCCCCTATTAGGTCGTGGCTGACGGGATTCTCAAAACACAGCGCCGCCCCGGTTTCCTCCGCGCCGCGACTCATGTGGGCACCGATGCCCTCAGCCGTTAAAGTATCCGCCAGCGCCGCATGGATCGCCCGATAACTTTCCGAACCGCGTAGCGATGCCAGCGGCTCGCCCTGAGGAACAACGACGGAATAGGTCCAGTCGACGCGGTGGTCGACCGTTCCCCCACCCGTCCAGCGGCGCACCCAACGCACGCCATCAATAGAAGCGCGTGCAGAGGCGATTTTCCCGAAGTAGCCGACGCTCGCCCAGTCGCCGTGCCAGCGATAGACGCGCAACACGGGGAGTGTCGCGATCTCTAGCAGCCACTCGTCGACCGCCATCGCCTCCGGTCCGGAGCGCACGATCGGGTCGATCCACAGCTGCAATTTTTTAAACACCTCCATCCGCCGCCAGTCTTTGACAAGAAAAGCAGAAAGCAGAAAGCAGAAAGCAGAAGTCCGCGTCTTGCATTCTCGGGAAGTCTGGCCACCTTCACGGCATGTCCATCGCGCCCAAGCCTAACAGCGCCCTTCTCATCGTCGGTCACGGTTCCACCGAAAACCCGGATTCCTCGACACCGTACTTCGAGCACGCCGACGAAATCCGCAACCGCGGCCTGTTTGGCGAGGTTCACTGCTGCTTTTGGAAAGAAGAGCCCTCGCTGCGCGAGGCGTTCTATCTGATCGACGCCGACGAGGTCTACGTGGTGCCCGATTTCATCAGCGAAGGTTACTTTACCCAAGATGTCATCCCCCGGGAGCTCCTGCTCACTGGCCCGACGACGCAGGTGCGCGGCAAAACCTTCCACTATTGCCTGCCCGTCGGTGTGCATCGCTCGATGACCGATTTGATCTTGAAGCGGGCCAAAGAAGTCGCGCCCGACATCGATCCGGCTACCACGACGTTAATCATCACCGGCCACGGGACCGGCCTGAACCAGAATTCAACCAAGGCGATCCGCGATCAGGTCGACCGAATCATCGAAGCCGGTGCGGGCTATGCGGCGGTGTTAGACGCTTACATGGAAGAAGCACCGTTCATTGCCGAATGGGATCAAATGGCCAGCACTCCGAACGTGGTGGTAGTACCGTTTTTCATCTCGGACGGGCTGCATTCATTCCAAGACATCCCGGTATTGTTAGGTATCGACAGCGAAGTCGGCGCGGCAGCTAGCCAGCGCGAAGTGTTCCGCCAAAACCCGCACGCGCTGCGCGGCAAGACCCTCTATTACAGCTCCGCCATCGGCACCGAGCGGTTGATGGCGGACGTCATTCTCGATCAGATCGCAGACTTTGACAAAGCCCACCCATCACTCTGATTGAATCGATTGCATCCAATTTAAAACAATTTTCATAACAGCATGTCCACCGCGCTCAAGCTCCGTAATTTACTGCGATCGGGAATTCACCGCATCGGCCAATTGGAGATTCACACCGATCTTTACGGCTATTCCTATGGAGTTTGCCACTGCGACGACGCGCATCTCGCGACCGAGCCCGCGTTCGGCGGCTTGGAAATCCACGAAGGCCCCGACGACGCGCGGGACCTCTCCACGTACGCGGAGGACGGGACCTACCGCTTCACCAAAGGCCAGACCAACCTCAAGCGCGGCTGGGTGATGGTGTTGAACGACGAGGAAGAGCTGCGCCTCGCCTTGGACCAATTTTACCCCGCCTGCGTCGGACTGTTCCTCGCCCAACAAGGCGGGACGCTGGAAATCGAGACGCTGCGCGAAAAGCTCAACCGCCAGACCGGGATGTATCGGTTCGCCCGCACGATCAGCGATGCGGGGGCGCAGCAACTGGTCCAACAAGTCTGCGGCCCCGCCCACCAGTGTGCGAAGAAGATTCTCTGGCAGCTAGATTCAGTAACCCCACTGGACGACAGCGAAGCGAGCCGCTTTAACGGCATTCCCGGCGGACTACCCGAATCCGAGGCGATTCCCCTGCTCTGCCGCGAAGCGTGCAACCACTTTGTGGCGGAATGCCGCAAGGCGGCGAAGGCAGAGTTCGAAAAAAAGGCAGAGGCGTGATTCCTATGCTTCCCATTATTCCCATGGGAAGAATGAGAATGATGGGGATCATGATTTAGAAATAAAAAAGGCCGCCAGAATGATCCGGCGGCCTTTTGAGATAATCAAATCAGGTAAAACTTATTCGCCTGGCTGACCGGCTGGCCCTTGGCCAGGTTGACCTTCCGGCATTGGCATTGGCATGCCGCCTTCGGGTGCTGCAGGAGCGTCTTGGATTTTGACGAGCTCGAGTTCGAAGATCAACACGCTGTTCGGCGCGATGTCTGCGCTGCGGCGCTCTTCGCCGTAGGCGAGTTCGCTTGGCATGAAGAGTTTCCACTTCGCACCGACCGGCATCGTGGTGAGAGCTTCTTTGAAACCTGGAACGACTTGAAGCGTCATTGGCACTGGCTCGCCTGCAGGTGAGGCGTCGAATTGTTTACCGTCGATGAGCGTGCCCTTGTAGTGAACGAGGAACTGCTTGTTGTCTTTGGCTTCGTCCTTAGGAGCGACGTATTTTTCCTCACCGCCCTTGGCGATGACTTCATACTGAAGACCGCTCTTGGTGGTGATGACTTCCTTGCGCTTGCCGTTTTCGGCGAGGAACTTCTTGCCTGCTTCGAGGTTGACCGCAGCCGTTGCCTTTTCGCGCTCTTGGAGGGCAGCACCGAGTGCTTCCATCGCCGCTTGGAGCTTGGCTTCTTCGAGTTCTGGCTTTTGGCCCTTGATGGCCGCCATGAATCCCTTGAGGAAGGTTTCTGGATCGAGATCGGCTGCGCCGACGCCGAACTTGCCGAACTGCTGGGCGAAGCCACCACCGGTGCGGAAGCCCAGTGCGTAAGAAGAGTCTGACTTGACCACAGCTGGATCGAGCTTCGGCTTTGCAGGTGCTTCGACCGCTGGCGTTACAGCTTCCTGCTTGGCAGGCTCTGCTGGGACGGTTTTGGCTGCTGGAGCGGTTTTAGCAGCAGGCTTTGGGGCGGCGTTGGAGGTGGCGATGAGGCCGAGAGCCAATGCGCCAGGAATGAATTTACGGATCATAGGTTAGTTGGAAGAACGTTCAAATTAGACTGGGATTGCGACCCTGTCCAGAACAGGTTTTTCGCGAATTTCGCCACCGCAGAGCCACTTTGGCCTGGCTCTCAAACTTAGCAAACAGCCTTCTATTCTCACCGCCTTCATTAAGATTCTCACGGCTTCCATTAAGAATCCAGGGGCCGCACTTGGGACGGGGATATTTCCCTCTGAAGCCGCGCGGCAGCAAGCAATCAATCGCCTAACTCAATCATAACCAAATCACAACAAGTATCGTAAGGCTGATCTGCGGCGACCAAGCACTGGCTGGCGGGTAATTTCAAGATTTACGTTTCGCGGCGACCTGACAGGGTGGAAAGCGTGTTTACCCCCAAAAAACGCCTAGCCGGTATCCTGATTCCAGCATTCACCCCACGCCGCGACGGGGATCTTGGGATCGGCGACACGCTCGCGCTGCGCGAATGGATCGACTGGGCGGCGGAGCATCATGTGGGCTTCATCCAGCTACTCCCGATCCATGAAAACGGGCTCGATGAAAGCCCTTACAGCGGGATTTCATCGGCGGCACTGGATCCGATCTACCTCGCGCTTGAAACTTCGGAAATTCCGGGGCTCGAACAGGACGATATTGACCGTGTACGCGGGAATTTGAAGGCGGCGCTGACTTCGCCGCTGGTGAATTACCCCGCCGTCCGCAGCGCAAAGCGTGCCTTGCTGGAACTGGCTTGGTCGCGATTTAAGGATGTTGAACCGACACAGATCGAGGAATTCGAACAATTCCAAAAGGACGAGAAGGAGTGGCTCGACGACTACCGGGTGTTTCGCTTTTTGATGGAGTTTCACGGCGAGTCCCTGACTTGGAACCAATGGCCGGAAAGCTGCCGGACACCTGCAAAAGCGCGGGCATTCGTCGCCAAACAACGGCTTGCGGATCCGGCGAGAGTGGATGATCGGCTCGGCTTTTTCGTCTTTGTGCAGTGGCTGTGTTACCGCCAGTGGCTAGCGCTGCGTGCCCACGCCGACCTCCGAGGGGTCAAGCTGATGGGCGACGTGCCGATCGGGGTCAGCTGGCATTCGTGCGATGCGTTTTTCTCCCAAGAAGAGTTCCATCTGGACTGGTACGGCGGCTCGCCGCCTGAAGGCATGAGCCAGGACGATCCATTTTTCCAACAATGGGGGCAAAACTGGGGCATCCCTTTATACTGCTGGGATCACATGCAGGCGAATGGCTTTGTCTGGTGGCAAAAGCGGATCGCGCGGCTGATGCGCTTTTTTAAGGTTTTCCGCCTAGATCACATCCTCGGCTTTTATCGGATCTACGGCTTCCCTTGGCACCCGGATCGTAACTACGAGTTTATCGGTCTGAGCCACGACCAAGCGGCGGCGATCAGCGGCGGTCACCTCCCGCGTTGGTTCCTACGGCCCGACGACACGATAGAGAACAAGGCGGCTAACCGGGACGATGGCGACATCAGGCTGCGGGGAATCCTCCAGGCAGCAGAGGGAGCCGAAGTCATCGCCGAAGATCTCGGATGGGTGCCGGAATATGTGCGCCCACATCTGGCGGATCTCAGCATCACGAGTTACCGGATTCCGCACTGGGATTGCAATGACAGCGGCCAGCCGACGCCAGGAAATGCCTTTCCAGAAAACAGCTTCGCGACCTACTCCACCCACGATCACGAACCGATCAACGGCATCTGGCGTCGCTGCCTCCGGATGATCCACCACCAGGAATGCCCCAGCGAGCAGAGCGCATGGGCCGCCGGCGGCGCGCACAACACCCTGCGCATCCTCTCCGAATTCGCCGGCATCCCGGTCCCCCAGCAGAAATCTTGGCCCGCCTACAGCGAGGGGATCCGCCTGCGCCTGATCAAAGCACTTTTTTCATCGAACTCACGCTACGCCGCCTTGATGGTCACAGAGCTCTTCGATCTCGACGATCAATTCAATCGTCCAGGCACCACCGATGTTGATAACTGGCGCTACCGCTTGCCGTGGACCCTCGCCGAAATCCGCGACCACCCCATCTTGCAAGCGCACTGCCAGAAATTAGCCAAGCTCATCTGCATCACCCGCCGCGACTGATCGGCGATAATCGGGTTGCCGTCAGTTGACTTTTCCTTTCCACCGCGCCATACCCAGCTCATGTCGTCAGCGTTCCAGCCAAAACCGCGCATCATCGGACCCAAAGTCCGCATCTGCATCGTCGCGTCAAAGTACAACGATCAGTTCACCGACGCGCTCGTCGACAACGCGATCGAAGAGCTCGGCGAACTGGTCCCTCAAGGCCGCATCGACCTGATCCGCGTGCCCGGTGCGTTTGAAATCCCCGTGATGGTGGCTTCCGTGCTGGAGCGCGATCCGCCGGCCTGTATCATCGCCCTCGGCCTGATCATTCGCGGCTCCACGGAACACGCGGACCTGGTCGGCCGCTGTGTGACCGATGCCCTCCAGCAATTGGCGATCCAATCGCTCCGCCCCATTATTCACGAAGTTTTGCTGGTCGCAGACGAAAAGCAGGCCTACGCACGCTGCATCGGTAACCAACTCAACCGCGGCCGAGAAGCCGCGCGCGCCGCCGCAGCCATGATCGATATTTTCCAAGAGCTCGACCGCTCGATGCCTCGCAACTCCAGCCATCCAAAGCACCGTCATGCTTAACCGCCGCCACGTCCGCGAGGCGGTCGTCCAATTCCTCTACTGCGCCGACCTCGAAGGTGGTGCCGATCCGGCCGCCCTGCGCGGGCCGTTCTGGGAGTTTGTCACCGAGTCCGACCGCCGCAGCCTGAAGTTGGCTACCTTTCGCACGGTCCACCACCTGGCCCACGGGCGCGAGGGGCGACTGGTCGAATTTGTCGAACGCCAGACGCTGGCCAGCATTCTTCTCACCGCTTGGCCTCAGGCAGAAAGCCTGAAAACCGACCTCAAGCGCATCGCCGAGCTCGAATCCGGCTGGAGCACTTCCTTCGCCAAGCTGGAACGCTTGCCGAAGGACGACGACGACGCCTCCGTGGCGGAAAGTTTCGGCGACGCACTGGAAGTACTCTTCAAGATCGATCGTGGGCTCGCCGCAGCACGCCTTCGTTTCCTCCAAGGGATCGAAGACTTCCCCGCCCTGCGCGGACAATTGGAAGCCGTGGCCGCCACCATCCGCCGCTTACAACGGATCTCCGACCGCATGCGGATGGTCGAGGAGCCGGAGAAATTCCCCGATCAAGCCGACCTCGCTCGTCTCCGCGATTCCAAGGCCGAAATCGACGCCTTGCGTCAACGGGCGGATGCGATGGTCGACTCGATTCTCGCCAAAAAGGCAGAACTCGACACCACCCTCACCGCCATCATCGAAAACTTCGCCCCAGAGCGGATCGACCCCGTCGACCGGGCGATCTTGCGACTGGCCACCTACGAGATCCTGCATGCGGAAACGCCGCCCAAGGTGGCCATCAACGAAGCCATCGAACTGGCCAAGCGCTTTGGCACCACCGATTCTGGACGGTTCGTCAACGGCGTCCTAGACAAGATCGCCAAGCAATCGGCAGAACCCGCCGCAATTCAGGAAGTTTTGTAATTGGTAAATCGCCGCGCGGCCGTCATAAAACGCAGCGAGACGATCCCGATCATGCGCTACCCGACCCACTTCCAGCAAAAAACTCTCTGGAACGCCGCCACCGGCGTTTCCATCCTAGTCCTCGGTTCACTGGTCGTCGGCCTGCTCTGGCTGCTGGGCCACGTCTTTGGCTTCCTCCAACCCGTCCTCATCCCCCTCGTCGTCGCGGGTATCGTGGCATATGTGCTCGATCCGCTGGTCCGCTTTCTCGAAGCCCGCGGCATGCGCCGCCTGCTGGCCGTCATCAGCCTGTTTCTAGCGATCTTGCTTGGGGCAACGCTCTTGGTCGCGGCGGTGGTTCCCGGCATCCTGCGCAGCCAAAGCGCGCTGCGCACGATGATCTCCCCTGCCGCAAAGGCCGCGCCGATCCTCAACGACTCCGAACACCTCGCCCCCGCGCTGGCCCAGTCATTGCAACGCATCCGCCTCCGCCACCAAGGCGACCCCATCGGCTGGGTGCTCACGGAAACCGACGAACAGGGCAAGCCCGTCGCATTCAGCCCGAGCACGACTGCCTCGCTGAACGACTTCGCCCGCACCCGCGGCGGCCGCATGCTGGTCGAAAACCTGGATGTCATCCTCAAAACTGGCCGCAACTGGCTGACGGCCGGCTCCACCAAGGTTCTCGGCATCCTCGGACTAGTTATCGGCATGATCATGGTGCCGGTGTACCTATTCTTTTTCCTCAAAGACTCCGCCGCCATCCGCAGCCACTGGCACGACTATGTGCCGCTCAAATCGTCGAACTTCAAAACCTCACTGGTCGATACCCTCCAGGAAATCAACGGCTACCTCGTCTCATTCTTCCGCGGCCAAGTGCTCGTCGCCGCCATTGATGGGGTACTAGTCGGCATCGCCCTGACGATTTTCGGGCTGCCCTATGGATTTTTGATCGGCATCTTCATGGCGATCCTCGGCGTCATTCCCTATGTCGGCAACATCCTCTGCCTGATTCCCGCCTGCATCATCGCCTACCTCCACGCCCAAGGGGCCGCTCCCTTTGGCCTCAGCCCGTGGGCCTACGTCGGCTGCGTGCTCGGGATTTTCGTCGTTGTCCAGCAGATCAACTCGCTGGTCACAGCGCCCAAGATCGTCGGCGACTCGGTCGGCCTGCACCCGCTGACCGTGATCTTCTCGATGCTCTTCTGGTCGCTGGTGCTCGGTGGTTTTGTCGGAGCCCTGCTCGCCGTGCCACTCACTGCTGCGGTCAAAGTACTATTCCGTCGATTCATCTGGGAACGACAACTGCGCGAATCGGGCGAGTTTGAATCCCTTGCTCACTGATCCGGTCGATACGCGCCATCACCAAGGACGAGCGGTCGGCCGAGCTGGCTGGAGAGTTCGCACGCGTCTTGCAGGACTTGGGTGATCAGCGAAATCTCTGCCCACCGGCGATCGAGCTTTTGTGCTGCAGCGGCGAAATTGACGAACATCCGCGCCGGATTGCTCATGCCTGAGTCCGTCAACCGTGGCTGGCGTTGGTAGCCGATCTCCCAATCGCTGTCGTTGTCGGCGGCCGGACTGACAAAATCGGACAGCCGCAAACTGCCCCGCGTGCCGCTGATGTTGAGCCACACCTGATTGTGCGCTAGGAACGAGCAGTGAAAGGTCGCGCTGGCACCGTCGGCAAAATCCAGATCCCCGGAGAAATCCATGATCGCAGACCCAGCAGTCGCCAACACCCGGCCCGACACGCGCTGCGGCAACTTCCAATCCATCGCCCACAAAATTCCGCGCAGGCAATACCAGCCCAGATCGCCCAGACATCCTGCAGGCTCCAGCGCCGTGTGGCTGCGAATGTCGCCGCCGATAAAATCATCGCCGCCGCGAAAACTGAATGACGACGAGATGCGCTTTACTGGACCGATGGTCACGCCGTCGTCCATGATTTCCCGCAAGCGGAGGTAACGCGGATCGTGCATGAACATCACCCCGTCCATGAACATCACTTCATGGCGGGCACAACTGTCGATCATCTCGCGCAGGTCGGCGGCATTGATGGCGCAGGGTTTTTCGCAAAGTACGTGTTTGCCCGCCCCCGCCGCCCGGATCACCCACTCCTTGCGAATTCCCGTCGGCAGCGGAATGTAAACGGCGTCCACCGCCGGATCGGCCAACAGCGATTCGTAACTGCCGTAAGCCGCGGGTTTCACCGGCCATGGCGTGGCCGCTTGGAGTTCATCGATGAATTCCTGCGCCCGACCGATTTCGCGGCTGGCCAGCGCGACCAGTGTCGCTGCCCCACTCTCGCGCATCGAGACCCAGTTGCTGCGGATGATTCGCGCGGTACTGAGAATTCCCCAGCGCAGCGGCGGAACAGTGGCGATCGATTCGGAAAAGGCGGAGTTCACGCCGACAGGAGTCGCATGCAGACCCGGGCTTGTGGAGCCTTTTTTCAGCGTCGGGTTGGTCGGCCCAAAGATCAATCCAGCGAAGCCATCTCCACCTGCCCCATCGAAAGCGCCGCCAGGTCGTCCACCTCTGCCAGCGAGGTCACTTGGCAAAGTTTCTGCCGCAGCTCCTTCGCGCCGGGGAAGCCTTTGCAATAAGCCATCAACCGCGAGCGCATCGCCGTCAGCGTTTGCCGCTCGTTGCCATTGCGCCCGCTCTCCACCGCCAGCTTGCAATGGCGGATGACCAGCTCCCAGCGCTCTTCGACGCGCACTTCCGGCAACATCAGCCCGGTCTCGATAAAATGTTTTGACTCGCGGAAAACCCACGGGTTCTGCATCGCCGCGCGGCCGATCATCACCCCGGACACCGCCGTTTCCTCCCGCCGCCGCAACACGTCCGCGCCACAGGTGATGTCGCCATTGCCGATATCCTCCACCAGTGCGGCGGCTACATTGGCTGCGAGCGCGGCCTTTACCAGTTCAGGGGTCATCATGAGCAAAAATCCAGGGTCGCATTCCGCAGGGGCAGCCCGTATGGCTGCAGGTTTGCGATAGTATAAAACACATCGGAGTCAGTCTTGGAGCAGGCATGCGCATAACAGCAGAGCATTGGTTGGATGCTGCCAGGCATTGCCCCTCGCCTTATTTCAATGCGCGGCCCAATGGCGAGATGTCGCTCACCGTCATTCACAACATCAGCTTGCCGCCGGGCCAGTTTGGCGGCCCGTATATCGAGCAGCTTTTTCTGGGACAGCTTGCGCCGGATGTGCATCCATACTTTGCCGAAATTCATCAGCTTGAGGTGTCGGCGCATCTGCTGATTCGGCGTGATGGCGAGATCATTCAGTTCGTGGCATTTGATCAGCGCGCCTGGCATGCCGGTCGCTCGCAATATCTGGGGCGTGAGAACTGCAATGATTTCTCCATCGGCATCGAGCTGGAAGGCTGTGATGAGCTGCCTTTCGATGATCGACAGTATGAAATGCTGACAACTGTGATAAAAACACTGTGGCAGCATTATCCTGAGTGCGCTGGTCGTTTGATCGGACATAGTGATATCGCTCCGGGTCGCAAGACTGATCCGGGGCCGTTTTTTGATTGGCATCTGTTGCAGCAACGCCTGGAACCTCAGGCGGATCATCAGATCGATTCCTTGGCGCTTTCTGGGAGAGCAAGTACATGAGTTTGTTATTGGCCTTGCTGGCATTGGCGGGCTACTTTGCTTTGCCTGAAGATTGGCGACGCCTTGCCGGTACGCCTGGGCCGGCGCGCCAGCTACCAAACTGCGACTAGCGCCAGCCAAGCCAGCGCCTTTGACCACGCCCTGCTTAGCGTGGTGCTGATTTTGGTCACGTGGGGTGCGGTCATGGTGTATTCCGCCACCATCGCCATGCCGGACAACCCTCGCTTTGCTAACTACACGCAAAACTACTTTTTGGTGCGCCACGTGGCGTCCATTGCGGCAGCGGTGATCGCAGCCTTGATCGCATTTCAGGTGCCGCTCGAAAAATGGGAACGCATTGCGCCCATGCTGTTCATTGCCTCTCTCGTCTTACTGGTAGCCGTGTTGATACCCTTTATTGGCAAGGGTGTGAACGGCGCGCGGCGCTGGATCTCGCTGGGCTTCATGAATTTCCAGCCGTCCGAACTCGCCAAGTTCGCGGTCCTGATGTACGCCGCCAACTACATGGTGCGCAAGATGGAGGTCAAGG
>CAJXYV010000059.1 GCA_913063525.1 uncultured Verrucomicrobiota bacterium | reverse complement strand
TTTCTGAATCGACTTCGAGGTCGAGCTTCTCGACATCGAATTTGTCGCCTTCTTGAATGCGGTATTGTTTGCCGCCTGTTTTGATCACTGCGTAGGCCATGGCCGTGTGGGAATAAAAGTTGATCCACCCTTGTGGGCGGGCGGGGAGAACACCACGGCGACCTCCATTGCGCAAGATTTTTTTATCAAGATTCCGAGTTTTCGGCGTTTTTTTAGAATTATCGCCGTTTCTAGAGAGAATCGTTGCTATTTCTTAAATCGTCACAGCCCATTTCGCGATCTCTGCCTTGACGTTGGCGATTGACGGTGCGCCGGGGTTGGTGCGGGCGGCGAGGGCGCGTTCTAGCGAGAAGACGTCCTTGGCATCGGGACCGTAGGCGGGATCGATGGCGGCGAGGTCGAGCTGGTCGAGCGGGGTCTGGGTGGCGATCGCTTCGGCGACGGCTTTACCGACGAGTTCGTGCGCGTGGCGGAAGGGCACGCCCTTTTTGACGAGGTAGTCGGCGAGGTCGGTAGCCAGCAGCATCGGATCGGAGGCGGCGGCGTGGCAGTTGGCCTCGCGCAGTTCCATGGCGGAGATCATCTCGGTGTTGACGGCGAGGATCAGACGCAGGGTGTCGACCGAGTCGAAAAGCGGCGGTTTATCCTCCTGGAGGTCGCGGTTGTAGGTGAGCGGCAGGCCTTTGACTGCGACGAGCAGGTTCATCAGATTGCCGACGAGGCGGCCCGTTTTACCGCGAGTGAGTTCGCAGACGTCGGGGTTTTTCTTTTGCGGCATCAGCGAGGAGCCGGTGGTGTGCGCGTCGGAAAGCGACGCGAAGCCAAACTCGGCGGTGCACCAGAGGATCAGGTCTTCGCTGAGGCGCGAGAGGTGGACTCCGCAGAGCGAAATCACAAACAACAGCTCGGCGATGTAGTCGCGGTCGGCGATCGCATCCATCGAATTGTGGGTCACGCTGTCGAATCCGAGTTCGGCAGCGATAGCGCGGCGGTCGAGATTGATGGTCGATCCCGCCAGCGCGCCCGAGCCGAGAGGGGAGACGTTGAGGCGCTTGCGGCAATCGGCGAGACGGGATTTGTCGCGCTCCAGCATCTCGACATAGGCGAGGAAATGGTGGCCTGCGGTGACGGGTTGGCCGCGCTGGAGGTGAGTGTAGCCGGGAATGACGGTGGCGGCGTATTTGTCCGCGCGGTCGAGCAGCGCCTTTTGCAGACCCGTGATCGCTGTCAGCATCTCGTCGATCTGGGTGCGGGAATAAAGCCGCGTGTCGGTGGCGACCTGGTCGTTGCGCGAGCGGGCGGTGTGGAGCTTGGCACCCGCCGCGCCGATGCGCCGCGTCAGCTCCGACTCGATGTTCATGTGGATGTCTTCCAGCGAGGTGCGGAACTCGAATTTGCCTGCGACGATGTCGGCCTCGATCCCTCGCAAGCCGTTTTCAATCTCGGAGAACTCCGCCGCCGTCAGCAATCCCGCATTCAACTGGGCGCGGGCGTGGGCGATGGAACCGGCGATGTCGTGCGGAAACAAGCGCCAGTCATACGAAATGGATTCGCCGAATTGCTGGACGAGTGACGAAGTATCTTGGGAGAAGCGGCCTTTCCACATGGCGGGTCAGAGATTGAAGGAGTAAAAAAGATTCGTCCGCACTCGGAGTGAGCAGGGCGCGACCGATTGGAACCCCGAACGCCGATAGATGAAACACGAAATTTTAGCCAGCCCGCCGATCTTTTGCCGGCGGGCTGTCGCCATTGGCAGCATTAAGACTCTGTCCCGCTGAGGCGTTAGAGCTGAAAGCTGTCGTTGGCAGGGGTGTTGCCGATGGAAATTTGCACCTCGCCATTGGCGGAGAGGTGGGTGAGGCAGTGGTAAGTGTCCTCGGGATCGGCGTCGATTTCGGTGGCGATCTCGTCGGCGGTTTTGGCGTAGGCAGTCAGGTGGCCGCGGACTTTGTTGAGCGTTTCAAGGAAGGTCTCCGCCGCTTTTTTGCCAGCCTCGACACCGGGTTGGTGGTAGGCGTTGATGTTGACCAAGGAGGCGTAGAACGAAACGCTGCGCTCGAAGAGGGCGATCAGCAGGCCGAGCTGGAAGGGCGTGACCTCGGGGATCGAGATGGTGAGCGACTTGCGATCCGACTGGTGAAGCGCCTTGCGGGTGCCGCGGAGGAAACCTTGGAGATAGTCGGCGGTGGTGGTGCCGGGGTCGACCTCGATGCTGTGGCCGTGGCGGCCTTTGCGGACTTCGATGAAGGTGACAAAAAAGTTGTTCACCCCGTCGCGGAGCTGTTGGACGTAGGCGTGTTGGTCGGTGGAGCCTTTGTTGCCGTAAACGGCGATCCCTTGGTTGACTACGTTGCCGTCGAGATCGTGTTCCTTGCCGAGCGACTCCATGACGAGCTGCTGGAGGTACTTAGAGAACAGCACCAGCGAGTCCTTGTAGGGCAGGACGACCATGTCTTTTTCGCCTCTGCCGTTGGTGGCACTGTGCCAGGCGATGGCGAGCTGCATGGCGGCATTTTTCGCGACGTCAGGTTTACGCGTTTCGACATCCATCGCGGCAGCTCCGGCGAGCAGGGCGTCGATGTCGATGCCCTGAATCGCCGCCGGCACGAGGCCCACGGTGGAAAGCACCGAGGTGCGGCCGCCGATCCAGTCTTCCATGGGAAAGCGGGCGATGAAGTGATTTTGAATCGCGTAAAGATCGAGCTTTGACCCCTGTCCTGTGACTGCGACTGCGTGGCGGCCGAACTCAAGCCCGGCGGACTCGAAGGCTGCCTTCGCTTCGAGCATGCCGTTGCGCGTCTCGGCAGTGCCGCCAGATTTGGAAATGACAATGACGAGAGTGCGATCGAGACCCTTGTCCGCGAGCTTGGAGATCACCGTGTCCAGTCCAGCGGGGTCGGTGTTGTCGAAGAAGTAAAGCGGGAGTCGGGCGTTTTGGCCGATCGCCTCGGAGACAAGCTGCGGACCGAGGGCGGAGCCACCGATGCCGATCAGCAGGACTTGTTTGAAATAGCCGCCCGACGGTGGGATGATCGCGCCGGTGTGAACTTTTTCCGCGAATTCTTTGAGTGCTTCCAGCGGTTCGGTGATGGCCTTTCGCAGCAATGGGGTGGGTGCGAGATTGGCATTGCGCAGCCAGTAGTGGCCAACCATGCGGCCTTCATCGGGGTTGGCGATGGCGCCGGATTCGACCGCTTCCATGTCGGCGAATGCCTTGGAAATCCGCGGTTGCAGCGCCTCCGCATATCCGGGGGCAATGTCCATCAGCGAGAGATCGAGGGAAAATCCGTGCTTGGGATAACGGACGAGACTTTGGTTGTAGGATTGCCAGGACATGGTCGGTCGGGTGGGATATTATCAGTTAGAAAAACGCTCTGAGGCGGCATGATAACTCCGAATTGGACGGCGATCAATGATGGATGGTCGTGGATGGATGAAAAAATAACATCAAGAGCCATGATTCCGCCTCATGGCGGAATTTTGATCCATTTCAAATCCTAATGATCTAGCAAGCGAACTTGCTGCCTGCTTTGTTCCGCTAGCCGGCTTGAGGTTAGGCAAGATCCGCCGCGCTTTACTTCGACTGCTCCAGCATCCGCAGCAGCGGCAGTTCGGCGCGGGCGCGCAGCGATTCTTCCATTTCCACGCGCGGGTGGAGATTGTCCAGGCAGTCGCGCAGTTTCTGAAGCGTGTTCATCTTCATGTAGTGGCAGTCCGCGCAGGCGCAGCGGTCGGTCGGGCCGGCGATGAGGTTTTTGTCCGGGCACTCCTTGCGCAGGCGGTGCAGCATGCCGCTTTCGGTGACGACGATGATGTCTTTGACCGGCGCGTTTTGGCAGTAAGCGATCATCTTTTCCGTCGAGCAGACCTCGTCAGCGAGCAGGCGGACGGCTTGGGTGCACTCGGGGTGGGCGACGACCAGAGCATCGGGGTAATCGGCTTTGATGCGGTTGATCGAGTCGCGGGTGAATTCGACGTGGACGTAGCAGTTGCCTTTCCACAGGTCCATCTTGCGGCCGGTTTGTTCCATCACCCAAGCACCGAGGTTTTCATCGGGCACAAACAGGATTGGGCGGTCGGCGGGTGCTTGATTGACGATCTTGACCGCGTTGCCCGAGGTGCAGATCACGTCGCAGAGCGCCTTCACGCCGCCGGAGCAGTTGATGTAGGCGATGACGTAGTAGTTTTTCTCGGCGTTGGCTTGGAGAAATGCTTCCAGCTGGGGCGCGGGGCAGGATTGCTCCAGCGAGCAACCGGCGTCGGCATCGGGCAGGACGACGATCTTGCCTGGATTGACGATTTTTGCCGTCTCGGCCATGAAATGCACGCCGCAAAAGACGATGACGTCCGCCTCAGTGGCCTTAGCGTGGTAGGCCAGGCCTAGGGAATCCCCGACGTAGTCCGCGACATCCTGGATGTCGCCCGTCTGGTAGTTGTGGGCGAGAATGACGGCGTTTCTGGCCTTTTTAAGAGCCAGGATTTCCTCTTGGAGGTCGAGCGCGGCGGGCATGGTCTTGAACAATGGCAATCAGGGATCGGCGGCGACTGGGGCCGTGATCATTTCGATGGAGCCGGTGTGTTTGGCTCCCGGTTTGACAATCAGGGAAGTCGTCCGGACCAATCCTTGCAGGTGGGCCCGTTTTTCGAGGGTGATCGCCCCAGAGCAGAAAATCTGGCCGCGGACGTTGCCGTCGATGGAGGCAGTTTCGGCCGTCACCGGGTGCAGGAACTCGACGCGTGCGCCTTTTTCAATGCGGAGGTTGCGGCAGACGACCGTGCCGAGGATTTTGCCGTGATTGCGGATGATGAGGTCGCCGCTGCATTCGACTGCGCTGGCGAGCTGGCCCAGCACCGTGAGGTCGTGGCATTGCAGGGTCTCCCCAGAGACTCTGCCGTTTTTCTGGATGACGACATTGCCGCAGGTTTGCAGGCGGCGGTTCCAGCTTTCCGCGATCTCGTAGTCGAGCAGGCTGATGTAGCCGCTGCACTTCGGGCATTGGCTGGACTGCGCCTCGGCGATGGCGGTGAAGGAGTGGGCACAATTGAAGCACGACACCTCACGCGGCGGCTTGCTCGGATTGAGCAGCCTCATGAAAAAGGATTGCGGCGCCGGCGTGGACGGGCCTCGGCGCAGCTGGGTCTCCAGCTTCACCGCGGCGGGTGCGGGCTCTGGCTCGGGATCGCTTTCTTTACGCGGTTTCGCCAGGCGGATGGCGCTCTTGGTTCGGACCACGCCCTTGCCCTCGCGCACTTGGAAATTGGCGCGGCAGGCGCGGCATTGCGTCGATACCACCAAGGCCGGCTCGGCTTGTACTTGCCCGCAGTCCGGGCATGTCACCTCAATGCGATGCCTTAGGGGCTCACTTGTCATGACGATGCTGGGGCTTGATCGGGGGGCTCAACCTCGAAAGATTAGACGACGGTTGCAGGAAGAATTCCTTGTTTGGGTGCTTCGGGAGCGGGTGCATTTTTAGCAGGTGGCTGGGGGGATGCCGTAGTAGCTTGCGAGGGGGTGC
Source organism: uncultured Verrucomicrobiota bacterium (assembly GCA_913063525.1). Classification (GTDB taxonomy): domain Bacteria; phylum Verrucomicrobiota; class Verrucomicrobiia; order Verrucomicrobiales; family Akkermansiaceae; genus Luteolibacter. The sequence continues at coordinate 11,509 of CAJXYV010000059.1, read as the reverse complement.
CGATGGTCGATTTCCCGACGAAAATTGCACCCGCCTCGATGGAGAGAGTCTTGGCCTTGATGTCGCCGACCACTTCCGCCGTCGACTTGAGCTCGACGCGGTCGGTGGCGGTCAGGTTGCCGTGAACCTTGCCGTAAATGATGACGGCGCCGGTTTTGATTTCCGCCTTGATCCGGGCGTTTTCGCCGACGGTGAGGGTGCCATCGGAGGTGATGTCACCTTCGATTTTGCCGTCCACCACCAAGTCGTTGGTGAACTTGACGGTGCCTTTGATTTCGACGTCGGAAGAGAGCACGTTGCGCGTGGCGACGGGTGCTGGCTTGGCCACGATCTGCGGCGCGCCGTAGGCCGACGGTACCGGCGCTGGCTCCGAGTGGCGGATTTCTGGAAGTGGTGGGGCGGAGACTTTCGTTTCGCTTTGGCCTTGGCCGATGACTCTTTTAAACACGGTAGGAAATTAAGGTTGGAGTGATAGGGATGTCAAATCGATTCAGGGCTTCTTTTTGGGGGCGGCAGGGGCTTTTTGGGTCGGTTTTTCGCTGGGGGCTGGTTTTTCGTCCTTGGCCGCAGGTGCCACGGGCGCTTCCACCGGTGCCTTTACCTCGACTGGGGCCGCTGGAGGCGCGATCGGGGCGGGTGCTGGCGGTGCGGCGGCTGTCGGCGCCGGTGCAGGGGCTGGTGGTGGCGGCTCGATTTCCACGGGTGGTTTGGCTTTCAGGATAGCGAGCCGACGATTCGCGGTTTCGGCGAAGCTGCTGTCCGGGAAGTCGGTCTTCGCCTTGGTGTAAGAGGTCTCCGCCTTGTCCAGATCGCCGGCGGCCTTGGCTAGGTCGCCTAGGGAAATCAGCGCGTAGGGGGCGACGAAGCGCGCGGCCGGATCGGAAGCGAGCTCTTCAAAAACTTTGGCGGCGTCGCCCGACTTGCCTTGCTCCACCAGCTTGGCACCGAGGTTGGCCTTGGCGGTCGGCAGGGCGGGGTGCTCGGGATAGGCGGCGATGAACTTGCGGAGTGTCGCGATCGACTCATCCTGTTTGCCATCCGTCCATTGCTTGTTGGCTAGCAGGACCATCGCGCTGCCAGCGGCAGCCGTGTCGGAGTGACCATCGACCACGGCTTTCAGCGATGCCAGATCGTCCGCCTTAGTCAGCAGGGCGCCTGCCGTCTGCTGCTTACTGGTTTCCACGCCGCGATAAATAACCACGCCCACCGCAGCCATCGCGAGCAGGATGGCGAAGACAACGATCCCCTTTTGATTGCGGTCGAGAAACGCCTCGAAGGCATTCGGCCCTTGGGAAATTTCAGCGAGCGGGACGGGAGATTCTTGAAGATCAGTGGACATGATGGAAAAATGGGGCAGGATTGCGGAAACCCGATCAAAGCGTCCGTGACGGCAAAATCAATGCGTAAGTCCGGAAGTTTGCCGATTTCCAACAATTCGGGTGCCATCCCCTCAAACCACAGTTGATATTTAGCCGCAAAAAAGGCAAAAAAGGGTGCGGCAATGCGATCGGCTGGATGTTTCGCATTTTTTCCAGGTCTGGGCGGATTCATTCATTTTTGTGAGATTTCGTGTTTTTAGTGGTTTCCGCATACCGTTTACCGCTAAGCTACCCGCGCATGTCCAAACGGGTTTACGTGGTCGCGGGGGAGTTGAGTGGTGACGCCCACGGCGCGGGATTGCTGCGCGCGCTCCATGAAATCGTCCCGGATCTGGCCATCCGCGGTGTCGGCGGGCCCGAAATGGCCGAAGTCGCCGTGACCGGCGTCCGCGACTGGGTCGAAGACGCCGCCGTCATGGGCGTCTGGGAAGTCCTGAAACGCTACGGTTGGTTCAAACAGCGCTTCGCCGAGATGCTCGCCGACCTCAAAACCTTCCAGCCCGACGTCCTCCTGCTCATCGACTACCCCGGCTTCAACCTGCGCTTTGCCGCTGCGGTAAAGCGCGAGTGCCCGCAAACACGCATCGTCTATTACATCAGCCCCCAAGTCTGGGCATGGAACAAAGGCCGCATTCCCAAGATGGTCCGCCTGCTCGACGAAATGCTCTGCCTTTTCCCCTTCGAGCAGCCGATCTTCCACCATGCTGGCCTGAAAACCACCTTCGTCGGCCATCCGCTCGTCGACGAGCTGGAGGAAAAGCGCATCGCCAGCCCCCAGCGCGATGGACACCTCATCGGGCTCTTCCCCGGCAGCCGCGAACGCGAAATTGCCCGCCTCTTTCCGATGATGATCGAAACCGCCGAGCGGTTAAATACCGCGAACTCCGGTCTGAAATTCGAAGTTCCGGCCGCCTCCGCCAAACTCGCCGAGCAGATCCGCGGCCTGATCGACGCCGCCGGGGCAGGGGATCTCATCACCGTCACCTCTGGCGGCAGCCACTCGCTGATGCAGCGCGCCTGCTGCGCCGTGATCGCCAGCGGTACCGCCACCCTTGAGGCCGCCTACTACGGGCTGCCCTACTGTCTCGTCTATCGCACCGCCCCGCTCACCTATTTCCTGGCGCGCCTGCTGGTCAAAATCGAGCACATCGGCCTCGTCAACATCCTCGCCGGTGAGGGCGTCGTCGAAGAAATGATCCAGTCCAAGGCTGAGCCCATCGCCGTCGCCCAGTCCCTCCAGCGCTTCATCGACTCTCCCGCCACCCGCGAAGCCCTCCAGGCGCGCCTTGCTGAAACTGCCGCCAAACTCGGCGGTCACGGTGCCCACCAACGCGCTGCCCAAGCTGTCGCCGGATGGCTGTCCTGAGCCAGTGATCGCGAGTGTGAAAGTTTGTAAAAAAGCCGCAGCTCGGCCCTTGTCCGCTCCGCCAAAGATCGCCGATCTCGCGGCATTCGAGACTGAAATTTCGTCTGCCTGGGTGGCTTGGAGCACCACTTTGACACTCGGAAGTAAGACTTCGACGCCTTGGAGTACTACTTCGACGCTCGGAAGTATTACTTCGATGCCTTGGAGCACTACTTCGACGCTCGGAAGTAAGACTTCGACGCCTTGGAGTACTACTTCGACGCTCGGAAGTAAGACTTCGACGCCTTGGAGTACTACTTCGACGTCTTGGAGTACTACTACGACGCTAGGAAGTATTACTTCGATGCGCCCTGTGGGTATTACTTCTTCTTTTTCGCTTCGAGCCCCTCTTTGACCTTGGCCTCGATCTCGTCGTACATGGCGGTGTCGCTTTTCAGCAGTTCCTTGGCGGCATCGCGGCCTTGAGCCATCTGGGTGCCGTTGTAGCTGAACCACGAACCGCGCTTCTGGACGACTTCCATTTCCAACGCCAGGTCCAGCAGCGAGCCCGTCGAGGAAATGCCCTCGTTGTACATGATGTCGAACTCGGCCTCGGTGAACGGCGCGGCGACCTTGTTTTTGACGATTTTCACCTTGGTGCGGTTGCCCGTGACCGTGCCATCGGTCGACTTGATCGCGCCGATGCGGCGGATGTCGACGCGGACGGAGGAGAAGAACTTGAGCGCACGGCCACCTGGCGTGGTCTCTGGATTGCCAAACATCACGCCGATTTTCTCGCGGATCTGGTTGGTGAAGATGCACACCGTCTGTGCTTTGGAAATCAGGGCGGTGAGTTTACGCATCGCCGCACTCATGAGGCGGGCTTGGGCACCGACCGTGGAATCGCCGATTTCGCCGTCGAGTTCCTGCTTGGTCACCAGCGCTGCCACCGAATCGAGCACGATGACGGAAATGGCGTTGGAGCGGACCAGTGCTTCGCAGATTTGGAGCGCTTCTTCACCCGACGATGGCTGCGAAACGAGCAGATCGTCGAGATTTACGCCGAGCTTGCGGGCGTACTGGGGGTCGAGCGCGTGTTCCACGTCGATGAAGGCAGCCAAACCGCCGCGCTTTTGCGCTTGGGCAATGACGGTGAGGGTCAGCGTGGTTTTACCCGAGGACTCGGGGCCGAACACTTCGACGATCCGGCCACATGGGAAACCGCCGACGCCCAAGGCGCGGTCGATGAGCAGATTTCCCGTCGGGATCACGTCGACATCGACGCAGCGCTCGTCGCCGAGGCGCATGATGGCGGATTCGCCGAATTCCTTTTGGATGTGGGAAATCGCAAGATCCAGATTGCGCTTGCGGGCTTCGTTGAGTTTTTCGGTGGCGGATTCTTCGGAGGATTGTTTGGCGGCCATAGTGGTGTGTCGTGTTGCAATAGAGCTAACGACCGCATTCGCCTTTGGCAACTAAAAAGATGTTCGCTCGAACAAAAAGTTGAATCGGGAGGGATCGGTGGAATTTCTCCCGCAGTCCGCCGCCGCGCCGCGCCGGCTCCGATTTTTTTGAACCTACTTAAAATCAATAGTCAGCCGCGCTTTGGCTTGTGGATCTTTCGCGGCGTCCGCGCTCCAGGAAATCATAAATCCATCTTGCAGCGGCGCTGGCGCGGTGTTCGACAGCGCCATCGTGGAGTTTTCAGACGCCTTCAACTCGACTTTCTTGCCGAGGTATGGGCTCAGCTCCAGCTGCGCGGCGGTGATGCCCGGACCATTGATTTCCTTTGAGCCCGCATCGATGCTGTCTGTCGTGGATAGCTTGGTGCGCTTGCCATCGGTCATAATGAGCGTCAGCCGGTCCTTGGCGGTCTTCTGTTCAAAGGCCTTGGCCACTTTCTTGTCGTTCAGATCCTTGGTATCCGGGTAGGCATTCGGGACTCTCACCCGCACGACCACGCGCAGCGGATTTTTGCTCGGTGGCTCGGAAGGCAGCATGTGGCCACCTAGCGAAACTGCGCCGTGATCTTCGGTGAAAAATATTTCATAGCCGGCACCTTCCTTGGTCTTGCCGCGGAAAACGATGTCTTTGGGCTTATCGGTCGCCGCTTGGCTGGATTCCAGCGACTCGGGCACGATCGCCTTCTGCGACACCTTGCCACTCGGCCACGTCTCTTCGACCAAAAAATCCACGGCGATGTTCGTCTGTTTCTGGGTCGTGACCTCGCCTGTTTTACTGACCATCTTGAGCGTGGCCTTGCCTTGGGATGTGATGCCGAACTGGTAGTCCTTGGTCTTTAGGATGGCAAAGTAGCCCAGCGACTCTTTTTCCGTCATGGAGGGCAGCTCGGCCCGCAACGGCGAAACGCCCACAGCACTGACCAAACCTACCACCAATGCGCATACCAAGGGATTTTTTATCTTCATGGATCTAGGCAACGGCAATTGCGCCCAGCCTACCAGAAAAAATATTCGCCACGGGCCAGTGCGCGGTCGCACCCGGTGCTTCTTTCAAAGATACCGCACCAACCCGTCAACGGTCTCTTCATCCAACCGCCGCACCAAGGCGATCGTCAGCGAAACCAGGTGCAAATAATCGTTCAGGTCGATGATCGCGTTGTGCGAATGAATGTAGCGCGCCGGCACCCCCAGCACGATGCTCGGGATCCCCTCATTGGCCACATGGAACGAACCCGCGTCGGTCCCGCCGCTGCGCCGCACCGTCACCTGATGCGGAATCCCCTCGGCCCGCGCCGTCTCGATCGCCAGCCGCGCCAGTCGAGGATTCGTGATCGCCGATGGATCGTACAAACGGATCTGCACCCCACCGCCCAGCCGCCCCTGGCATTCCGAGCGCGCAAAGCCCGGCGCGTCGTCCGCCGGCGGGCCTTCCAGAATGATCGCCACATCCGGCTGCGCATAGCTCGCCGCCGTCTTCGCTCCGCGCAAGCCCACCTCCTCCTGCACCGTTCCGCACAGCAGCAGCCGGTTCGGGTGTTTCGACTGCGCTAAAATCTGCCCCGCTTGGATCGTCCCCGCCATCCCCACGCGGTTGTCAAACGCCTTTGCCATGAACACATCCTCCCGCCCCAGCGCCGTGAATGCCGACACCGGCGCAATCGGATCCCCCAGCGAAATCCCGAAATTCTCCACCACATCCCGCCGCGACTCCGCGCCCACATCGATGAACATCTGGTCGATCGACATCACCTGCCTCCGCTGCGCCTCGGGCAGGAAATGCGGCGGCCGCGACGCCACCACCCCCAGCACCTTGTCGCCGCCGCGCGTCAGAATCTCCACCCGCTGCGACAGCAAATTGTGCTCCCACCACCCGCCGATCGCCAAAAACTGAATGAACCCGTCCGGCGTGATGTTCTGCACCAAAAAACCCACCTCGTCCATGTGCCCCGCCACCAGCACCCGCGGCCCCTCGCCCCCCGCATCGCAAAACACCGAGCCATTGCGGTCCGTCGAAAACTCACCGCAGCCCTCCAGCTCATCGACAAAAATCGCCCGCACCTCGTCCTCGTGCCCCGATACCGAATGAGCCTCCGTCAATTCCTTCAACAATGAAACGGCCTTGGTGCGCATGGCAAAAACCCTGCCCAAGCCCGCCCCGCCTTCCAAGCTCCAAGTTCAGCCTTCATTTGCGTTTCTGATGTCTCATAACACTCACTCGCACGAAGCCACGAACTCACGAAAGAACAAAGAGGAGATTGCTTCAAACCTTCGCGACTTCGTGCCTTCGTGTGAACCAAAACCCATCATCTGCCGGACTGGAGGGAGGAAAAATGGGGGCGACCGTCATGCTGGGCCTTGCGCGCAGCCGTCAGGAGTGGGGCTGTGGAACCTGTTTCGGAAAGCGGAGGGTGACGGCAAATCCCCCACTTTCGGGAAGGGAGGCGGAGACTTCCCCGCCACAGGTCTCGATGGCGGTGCGGACGATGGCGAGGCCTAGGCCGCTTCCGCCGGTGTCCCTGCTGCGGGAGCGATCCAACCGATAAAAAGGTTCGAAAATCCGGGGGAGTTCGGAAACGGGTACGCCGGGCCCGTTGTCCGTAACCGTGATCGAGACTGCATCCGCAGCCTCCACTGCGCGAATCGTGACCTTTGCGCCGGGGCCGGCGTGGGTGAAGGCGTTGCGGATGAGATTGCCGAGGGCGCGATCTAATAATTTAGGATCGGCCAACACGATGATCGAGAGCGGAACCGAGACTTCGGCATCCAGATCCGCCGCCTCGCGGGAGAGGACTTCGCGAATCAAGGGCTCGAGAACGATCGGATTTCGATTCGAATGGCGACTGCCAGCCCGTGAGAAGGCGAGGATTTCATTCACGAGCGCGGCGAGTTCGGCCGTGTCGGTTTCAATCGAGGAGAGTGCGGCGGATTCGTGTCCGGCCAGTTTCATTTCGAGGATGCCGAGACCGGTGCGGATGCGGGCCAGAGGCGCGCAAAGTTCGTGAGCGGCATCGCCAAGAAAGCGTTTCTGGCCGGTGACCAGGTGATCCAACCTGGCGGCCATCGATTCAATCGCGCGTCCGAGGTTTCCGAGTTCATCGTTTCCACGAAGTGGCAGTGAAACCTGGAAACTCCCAGAGGCGATTTGATCCGCAGCCAATGTCAACCGACGGACGTAGCATGTGATGCCCCACACGAAGGGCGTCCAGAATACCACGCTCAGAACCAGCACGGCAGTGCCACCCCAGAGCCAAGGTTTGAAATCAAAAAACATACCGGAACCATCAAGACTGTCCGCGCGAATAAGAAGCATGACGGGACTTCGTGGCCTATTTCCAATCGCAGGCGCGTGAAGCAGCACTCCCGCCCAGTATCCGTCACCCTGATCGCCGCGAATGAGGAAGATCGGACGACTTTTCGCGAGCGATCCCGCAGGGTTTTCATCACCCTGACGCCGTTCGCCGCCATCGCGAGGCGGCCGGGGAAATGGATCCTCTTCTTCGAATCCAGGAGGTCCATCCGGTCCCTGAAAGCCTGGATGCGGGGGAGGAGGTCGGGGGCCCTCCCGCTGGGGCGGCATCGCGGACCTTGCCTTATCGCGGACATTGGCTGGCAGCGGAATCGGAAACGTCCCCTCTTCCGGCGGCATCAATACCGCGGCGCAGAGCTTTTTTGCGTCGGCCAGTGGCTTGATCGCCTCGTTCCACCGAGGCGCGGGCAAATCGACAATCCGGGCAACAGCCGCATCGCCGAATGCGCCGAGCCTATCTCCGGCGGATCCGCTGAGCAACGAATCCAGCCCCAGTCCAAGTTGCCAGCGGACGAAAATAAAAAACACCAGCCCCAGGATGCCGAGGTGAAGGACGAGCCAACAAAGCACCTTCGCCAGCAGAGGAAACCGAGGAAAGCTCTTCATGATAAGTCCGGCCTTTCGGGTTCGTGGAGCGTGTAGCCGATGCCGCGGATCGTCCGGATGAAGCGGGGGCTCTTTGCATCGTCACCGAGTTTTTTGCGTAGCGATGAAACGTGGACGTCGATCGAGCGATCAAAGATATTGAAGCGGCGTTCGGAAACTTCCTCGATCAGTCGCTCGCGGCTTTTTACGCGCCCCTTGGATTTGAGGAGCGCGGCGAGGATCGCAAACTCGAGCGTCGTGAGATCTAACGGCGAATCATCGAGCACCACGGTGTGGGTCTCATTGCACAGGCGCAGCGGCCCGGCAACGAGTTCCTTGGTTTCGCCGCTCTCCAGACGAACGTGGCTTCGGCGGGTCACCGCGCGCAGGCGGGCCAGCAGCTCACGGGAAGAAAACGTTTTCGGCAGGTAATCATCCGCTCCGATCTCAAGACCCACGATGCGATCCGCCTCATCACCGAGCGCCGTGAGCATGAGCACCGGCACATCGGATTTTTTCCGGAGTTCCCGCAGCACGGCGAATCCATCCATGCCCGGCATCATCACATCCAGAATCACCGCCTCGTAAGGAGAAGCAATGGCTTCGGCCAGGCCGTCGGGACCATTGTGGCGGAGTTCGACATCATAGCCCATCGGCGTCAGGTAGTCGCGGATGAGGCCCGCGAGCTTGCGGTCATCATCCACCACCAACAGCCTGGATTTATGCGGGAATTCCATCGATGCAGCCGTTTTAGCCGTCCTTCCGGCGACAGGTCCACAGGATTTACAAGAACTTAACATTTTTGTGAGTGGTTCCACACACCCGCTTCACAATCGCATGGCTTGATGAACTCGTGATCCTGAAAAAAAGGATCACCGCACAAAACCAAACCACACGAAATCATGAAAACCAAAGCCATTCACCTCACACTCGCCCTACTCACCATCGCCAGCGCATCAGCGCAACCTCCCGGCACCAACGGTGAACGCCGTCCACCACCGCCGCCTCCATTCGCGCTCTTCGACACCGATCACGATGGCAGCATCTCCGCCGAGGAAATCCAAAACGCAGCAGCCTCCCTCGCGAAGCTCGACAAGAACGGCGATGGAACCATCACCAAAGATGAAATGCGCCCGCCGAGACCAGAACCCGGAGACGCTCCCCCGCAAGGCGACGGCCCTCAAGGCCCACCGCCGCACGATGGCGGAAATGACGGACCATTCCCCGAAGGCCCGCCACCCGAAGCGGATTGACTGAGCACCTTTTCCACATCCTCAGGTGCTCACCTTGGCTTGCTCAGAGGTCCTCCCTCAAACGCAATTTGCCAGTGTTAGCCGTGATCTGAGACTCAACCCAAAACACCCATGAAAAAATTACCAAAAAACACCACCATCGCCGCAGGTCTGCTGGCGTCCACGATCGCCCATGCAACCCCCGAGGCATCCATCCTCAACATCAACCCGCCGAACGGCAGCGTGGTCAGCAGCCCGCAAACCGTTGTGCGGGGGAAGCTGTCCCACGATATCTATCCGCTGTCGCGGCTCAACGCCACCTTCAACGGCAGGCCACTTCCCATGGATCCCAACGGCAACTTCTCGGTGCCTGTCACACTCAAGCCCGGGGACAACGATTTCGTGCTGCGGGTCGGCGTGCCCAATCCCCGCCAGCAGACCACCATGATTTCATCCTATCTGGATGGCTCGATGATTTATGGCTCCGATGCCACACGCGCCAATGCCCTGCGCAGTTTCACGGGCGGGGCGTTGAAAACCAGCGATGGAAACCTCCCGCCGCTGAACACCGAAGGCTTGGCTAACAACACCGCCCAAATCGTCCCCGATGCCGAGCTATTCCTCGCCGGTGATGTCCGCGCCAACGAGAATATCGAACTCGTATCGATCCACGCACTTTTCGTCCGCGAGCACAACCAGATCGCCGCGGCCATTGCCGCGGCGGATCCCCGCCTGAAGGACGAGCAGATCTATCAGCAGACGCGCCGGATCGTCAACGCCGAAGTCCAAGTGATCACGTATCGTGAGTTCCTGCCTGCGTTGCTGGGGGATAAGGCGCTCCAGCCCTACCGCGGCTACAATCCGAACGTCAACGCGGGCATCGCCAACGAGTTCTCCACCGCCGCCTATCGGATCGGGCACACGCTGATCAATGACGACTTGGAGTTCCTCGATAACGATGGCAATAAAGTTCGCGACGGGCTGCCACTCGCCTTTGCCTTCTTCAATCCCACTCCAGTCAAGGAAACCGGACCCGACCCGATTCTGAAATACCTCGCCACCGACAACGCCCAGGAAGTGGACACGCAACTGGTGGAAGGCCTTCGCAATTTCCTCTTCGGTCCTCCCGGAGCGGGCGGCCTGGATCTGGCATCGCTCAATATCCAGCGCGGCCGCGATCACGGGCTCGCCGACTACAACACCGTGCGCAAAGCCTATGGCCTAGCTCCCGTGACAAACGTTTCTCAGATCACCCGAGATCCGTCCATGCAGGCGAAATTGATTTCCCTATATGGAAATGTCGACTCGCTCGACCTCTGGGTCGCCGGTCTCGCGGAGGATCATCTTCCCAGCTCCAGCGTCGGACCGACCTTCCAACGCATCATCGCCGATCAGTTCCAGCGCACTCGCGACGGAGACCGCAACTGGTATGAGTGCAACTTCGGCGGCCGCCAGCTCGTCGCGCTGCAGGCGACCCGTCTATCAGACATCATCCGTCGCAACACCTCGATCACCAAGATCCAGGACAACGTGTTCTTCTTTAACAAAGACACGCTCGCCGGACTCACCGCGAAGGCCGGGGTGCTGCCACCCGATCTCGTTCGCGGACCCGCACCGGGGACACCGCCCGCCTCGCTCGACGGCAGCGGGAATAATCCATTCCATTTCTCATGGGGGGCCTCCAACCAGTGCCTGCTTCGCCTGGCTCCCGCAGCTTATGCGGACGCCATTGCGATGCCCGCCGGACCGGAGCGCCCAAATGCGAGACGGGTGAGCAACACGGTTTCCACCCTGACCACGACCGAACCCAACTCCCGCTCGATGTCGAGCTGGGTATATGGCTGGGGCCAGTTCATCGATCATGATCTCGGCCTAACGGAAACTGGGGAGGAACCGTTCGACATCAGGGTGCCCGCCGGCGATCCCTCATTCGACCCCAACAGCACCGGTGTCGTGACGATTCCCATGAACCGTGCCGACCACGATGAAGCGACGGGCTCAGCCTCTCCCGCCGTTACCCAAAAGACACTGCGCATCACGTTTAAGCCACGCCCACCGCGTCCCTAAACTGGGCCCAACCAATCGACCCCACACTTTCAAGGAAGCCGGTCAGCAGTCATCAATCCTTCGCGACTTCGTGCTTTCGTGTGAACCAAGACCTGTAAACTACCTGACTCGCACGAAGATACGAAATCACG
>CAJXYV010000058.1 GCA_913063525.1 uncultured Verrucomicrobiota bacterium | reverse complement strand
TATGGGAGGTATGGGAGGTATGGGAGGTATGGGAGGTATGGGAGGTATGGGAGGTATGGGAGGCCGGCAATTTTTTTGTTCGGTTTCTTGGGCGACGACCTTGGCATGATTGGCAATGATAGTGAGATCGGCTAGGGCGGCAGGCGGGTGGGCGATCATTTGCGGGGGGTGCTTGGGATGTTGTGCCCAGTGCGCGGCTATCGCATTTATTGAACTGGCTAGGCTGGCCGTTTTGCGAAGGAGCGGAATCGACGGAAAAGGACACGGTTAGCTATCCACTGATCATCATGCCGAAAATCAGCGTTATCATTCCCACGTACAACCGGGCTCATCAGGTGCCAAAGGCGGTGGGCAGTGCGCTGGAGCAGGTTGGGATCGAGTGCGAGGTGATTGTCATCGACGACGGGTCTGCGGATCATACGGAGGAGGCTCTCGCTGCTTTCAAAGACCGCATCCGCTATATCAAAACGGAAAATGGCGGAGTAAGCGCCGCCAGAAACCGCGGCATCCTAGAGGCCGAGGGAGATTGGATCGCATTTCTCGACTCCGACGATACGTGGCACCCAGAGAAGCTCAAAAAACAATGGGAATGTCTCACGCGCACGGGGGCGAAGGTTTGTTTTTGCATTAGCGTCGATGAGTCGGGGGAGCCAATCGATAGCCTAAGAAAGATGGATCCGGGACTGGCGGAGAACTCGGAACGATTTTACGATCGGACAGATTGCCGCCTTTTTAAGCATTCGGGGCATCCATGCATTCCGTCAATGGTGGTTGAAAAACTTGCCTTGGTGAAATCGGGTGGCTTTGACGAATCTCTGGCCGTTTGCGAGGACAGCAGGCTGATTTACAGGGTTGTGCTGGGTTATGGTTATGCGGTGGTAAACGAGGCCCTGGTCAACGTTTGTCGCGATCGAAGTTTTCCAGGCTTATCAGACTCGAAGGATCCGGCGAGCGCGTTTGGGAACTATCAGTGTTCGATCCGGGTGCTGGCAGAAGCTTACTGGATGCTCGTGCCTATCGACTTTGAGGCGGCCGAGAGTATCCGGCGGACTTTGACATATTTCGCTTCACGGCAGGCCGAAGTGGCGTGCGCACTCTATCAGAAGTCGCTTGCGAAGCGGTGTGCGCGTGCCGGGCTGGATGCGAGAGGCGGCTGGAAGAATTTGGCGAGAAACTTAATGATTCTCGGCGCCTACCCAGCAGCGGAAAGAGTATTTTCTAAGAAGTGGGGCTCGATCGGAGGATCACACCGCGCACGCTGCATCGAGAGAGACGTGGCATGGCCGTAAGATTGGCTGGCGCTTTTTTCCAACAAAGTTTGTTTGAGTATTCAATAACTAAAAAACCGATAATATGTCATTCCCTCTATGAAAACAGAAAATTGCACCTATGAAATGCCCGATGAACTCTTGATGAGAGTTATTAAGATTGAATATCTCCGCCTGCTACGGATTTGGCGGCGCAATCGCGCGGATATCCAGAGCTGTTTATGCGGAGGGCTATCGATGCTCGCGGCGCTTGCATTTGCCAGCTGTGGATCTGGCGGCGGAGCGCCGCCGGTGCCTGCCGAGGCCTATCGGTCTTCGCCCAATGCGACTCTCGCAGCGGGAGATGACATCAATGTGACCTTTTCAGGGGCACCAGAGATGAATGTGAAGCAAAAGATCCAAGCCAATGGCAAGGTGAGCTTGCCGGTGGTCGGTGATGTCGCTGCTGCGGGGAAAAGCATGACTGGCTTTCAGGAGCAGCTGGCCTCACTCTATCAGCCTCACTTACAGGATTCGAACGTGATTGTCTCGCGAGAGAACGCGGCGGCGGGGGTTTATGTGTCGGGCGAGGTGCTGCGGCCAGGGAAGGTCTTGCTGGATCGGCCGATGACCGCGCTGGAAGCGGTGATGGAGGCGGGCGGTTTCACTAAAATGGCGAATCCCAAGCAGGTGTTCGTCGTCAGAAATCAGGGTGGCAAAAATCAACGCTATGTATTGAATATGAACGATGCACTGTCCGGGATCGAGAGCAGGCCGTTTTACATGCGGAGTTACGATGTGATTTACGTCAAGCAGAGTAACTGGTGACCCAGCGGCGGGTCGTGGGATGCTAGGATTGGAGTTCCTGTTCGATCGACTTGAGGATGGCGACCCGTCCGGTGCGGTCCTTGGAGGAGCTGATGATGACGGGGGTAGTTTCGGGGTGAAGTCCGGGAATGCTCTTAAGAAATGCTTGGATGGCGGCTTGAGTTTTGGCTGGGGATTGCTTGTCGGCTTTGGTGAACACTAAGGTGAAGGGCACCCGGCAGCCTCCTAACCATGTGACAAAATCGATGTCGATCCGCTGGGGCTCCAGCCGTGAGTCGATCAGCACGAACACTTGCCGGAGGTTTTCGCGCTGTTCGAGGTAGTCTCCGACGGATTCGTTGAAGTTGATTTTTTCGCTTTTTGCGACCTTGGCGTAGCCATAGCCGGGCAGATCGACGATGCACCACGATTCGTTCATCACGAAAAAGTTGAGTAGCTGGGTCTTGCCCGGCGTGGCCGACACCTTGGCGAGGCCGTCTTTGTTGGAGAGCATGTTGATGATCGACGACTTGCCGACATTGGACCGGCCGATGAAGGCGAACTCGGGACGGTGCCAGTTTGGGGCCGAGGCGAGGTCGCGGGCGCTCACATTGAAGATGGCGGACTTGATTTGCATGGAGGTGAAGGATGGGCCGGTGATTGGCGGGGGCGGGTTCCATTTTTAGGAGCGTCAATCGCCGAGAAAATGGAAGCATCGGGGAAGCGAGCGGGCGAGTCGAGCTTGGGGTTTTTCACGAAAAATCGGATCAGAGCACTTGAAGAGCCGGATGGGTGACCATCCGGCTCTTTTTTGGTCCAATCCCGCAGGGGTTGATGGTCTCAGCGGGTGGGAATTCAATTTCAGATGACAATTGCATGAATATGATTCATCATCGGAACGCAAACTGCTGCATAACTCCGCATGATTCGTCTCAACTCATTAAAAACAAGATGTTCAGTTCTGGCTCTCCTTTCGATGGGGGCATCCTCCGCTCACGCGCAAGAGGTTTCTTCGGCGGCGGATTCGGGGAGTACGGCGTGGATTCTGACTTCCACGGTATTAGTGTTATTCATGACGATGCCGGGATTGGCGCTGTTTTACGGCGGTCTGGTGCGGGGGCGGAATGTGCTTTCGGTGATGGCTCAGTGTGCGGGGATTGCGTGCATTGCTTCGCTGCTATGGGTGGGCGGGCTTTACAGTTTGGCGTTCAAGGGGACGGGCGCTTGGATCGGGAATTTGGACGCTGCCTTTTTGAAGGGAGTCTCGATTGATGCCGTCGCGCCGGGGACCAAGATCCCCGAGGTGTTGTTTGTGATGTTCCAGATGACTTTTGCGATCATCACGCCGGGACTGTACGTCGGGGCGGTGGTGGAGCGCATGAAATTTGGCGCGATTCTGTTGTTTTCGGCGCTGTGGTTGATCTTGGTTTACGCGCCGGTGACGCACTGGGTGTGGGGCGGCGGGTGGCTGCAGGTGATGGGCGTCAAGGACTTGGCGGGAGGTATCGTCGTTCACGCGACTGCCGGAGTTTCCGCGCTGGTCTTGGCGATTTTGCTGGGCAAGCGCCGCGGATTCCCAGAGCACCCCCACCCACCGCATCATCCGGGGATGGTTTTCATCGGTGCCGCCATGCTGTGGGTCGGCTGGTTTGGATTCAATGCGGGCAGCCAGCTTGCGGCGGGCAGCGCTGCGGCGATGACAATGCTGGTGACTCATCTCTCGGCCTGTTCGGCGGCGATGGTTTGGTGCCTGCTGGAGCGTTTCCGCAATGGAAAGGTGGGATTGATCGGCATGGTGACGGGTTTGGTGGCGGGGCTTGCAACGATCACGCCGGCTTCGGGCGATGTCGGACCGCTGGGCGCGATTTGCATCGGGGCGATTGCGGCCGTTGTTTGTTACTACGCAGTGAGCCTCATTCGCGAAAAGTGGCACATCGACGATTCGCTCGACGTGTTTGCCGTTCACGGGGTCGGTGGCATTCTCGGCACTTTGCTGCTGGCTTTTTTCGGTCAAAGCTCACTGGGCGGGCTAGGGAAAGTCAAAGCCGTGGGCACGCAGCTGGGAATCCAAGCGACGGGTCTGGGGGTGACGATCCTTTGGTCGGCACTTGCCACCGTGGTGATCGCCTACGCGGTGAAGGCGATTCTGGGCCTGAGAGTGAGCGAAGAGCAGGAGTACGAAGGTATGGACCGCTCCGAACACGGCGAAAACGCCTACCCGATGGAGCCGTAAATAAATCGTCGGAGGCGCCTCCCAAGAGCATTGAAGGGCGGGGACGGATTGTCTTTGCTGGGCTGGGTGAGGCTCTCCGCGCTTGCAGTAGGGCGGATCTAACGCGAGACTAGGAGCATGTTCACACCGAAGTGGAAAAAGGAGGCCCTGCACTTGGTCAAAAGTGCGCGCAAGTTCGTTAACTACAAACGAGACCTGCTGAAACCCGAGCGCGTGGCGGAGATCGAATCGCGGCAAGTGGATTTGCTGGCGGCGGTGAAATCGAAGGATCTCGACAAGGTCAAAGAGGCGTCCAAGCAGATCCGGGCGGTGTGCGAGAATTCGCTGCCGCACGAGAAGCCGCTGGGCTGGCTGGAGGAGAATGTGGAGGTGATGTTTGTAGCGGTGGTGATCGCGCTGGGGCTGCGCGCTTACTATTTGCAGCCTTTCCGGATCCCGACTGGCTCGATGCAGCCGACGTTGAACGGGATCATCGGCACCCCATTGAAACGCGAGCAGTGGCCGAGCTTGCCGCAGCGGTTGCTGGAACAAGTGCTGCGCGGCAGAGATTATGTCCAGGTGGTGAATGACCGCGACCGCCACATCGCCATCACCCGACAGGGCCAGTTTGACATTGCGGACACCCAGTTCATGCACTTTTTCAGCCGTTCGGTAATTCGCTTTTCCGATGCGGAGCCGCTGCAACTGCCGGCACCGACGAACCCATCTTCCGAGATCGGGCTCGGGGCCGCGCTGGGATATGCGGCCCGTCATGGCGGTTTGCTTCCCAAGGGCATGGTGATTTGCGAGGGGACGGTCGATTCGGGGGATCTGGTGTTGGTGGATAAGTTTTCCTACAATTTCCGCAAGCCGAAGCGCGGTGAGGTGTTTGTGTTCGACACGATCGACATCGCTGGGATCCAACAGCGGAGCGGCGAACAGGGCGCGGGCTCTCACTATATCAAGCGTCTGTGCGGCATCCCGGGCGATACGCTTTCCATCCGGTCTCCCAATCTATTGATCGATGGCAACATCGCCCAAGAACCTGGAATCCAGCGGGTGATCAAGGGCGAAGGGGTCTATCACATCAATCCCAACGGCTACGGTTTGGCGAGCCCTGCCGAATTGGCACACAAAGGCAAGAAACTGCCGCAATATTTAGCCAAAGAAGGCGCGACGCTCTCGCTCGCTGCCGATGGCCGCCCTGGCATGCGGGAATACGCAGCGCTAGGCGACAATACGGGGAATTCGCTGGATTCGCGGTACTGGGGTCCGGTGAAGGAGTTCAACTTGGTGGGGCCAGCGTTGTTTTCGCTGTGGCCGATCACCACCGGGCACTGGGGTTTCATCCGCTGATGCTGTGTCGACCGCGTCGGAAATCACCCGCAAGGCGAAGTCGAATTTGGCATTCGCCCTGAACATCCTGCCTCGCGAGCGGCGGGAGGACATGGTGGTGTTCTACGCTTTTTGCCGGACGATCGACGATCTGGCGGATGATCCGGGAGTCCCCGCGGCGGAGCGGGCACGTTCGCTGGATGCTTGGGAGGAGGGAATCCGCGAGGGCTTCGCGGTGGCCGACGCATTTCAGCGAGAGGTCGTTGCCCTGCGCGACCGCCGGCAAATCCCCAACGACTTGCTGGTCGCCATCATCGACGGCTGCCGGATGGATCTGGAGTCGCAGCGATTTCAAACCTGGGAGGACCTCTCGGGCTACATCTGGAAAGTCGCCTGCGCCGTGGGCTTGGTTTCGATAAGAATTTTCGGCTGCACCGATCCGAGCTCGGAACGTTACGCCGTGGCGCTGGGGCAAGCCTTGCAGCTTACTAACATCATCCGTGATATCGACGAGGACCTGGCCAACGGCGGGAGGATCTATCTGCCACTGGCCGATCTCGCCCGCTTTGGGTACAGCGAACAGGATTTGGTCGCGCGGGTGCGGGATGCGCGGTTTTTGGCATTGATGGATTATCAGGCAGAACGTGCGGAGGCGTTTTTCCGAGAAGCGGCGGGTTCGTTGGCGGTCTGCGACCGCCGCGCGCTGCTGCCAGCACGGATCATGGGGGAGATTTACCACCTGCTGCTGGAGAAAATGCGCAACGAGGGTTTCCATCTTTTTGAAAAGCGATATTCTGTGTCCAAGTTGCGCAAGTTGATGATACTGACCAAGCATCTGCTCGCGTGCGCCGATTGAACCGAGCCAGATTTTACCAAACTCCAAGCCCATGAAACTACGTTTACTCTTCATTGCCGCCGTCGGATTGGCGGGTTTGTTTTCCTGTACGGGTCCGCCAGCGCCGCGTTTTCAGACGGATCCCACGTTTTATTCCGACACCGCTCCGGCCGGCTATGAGCAAGCCGATGTCGCGCCGACGACAGATGCAACGCAGCCTGCGCCTGTGAGCCAAGGCGGCTACCCCACCGCGCAGCGCACGGCCAATCCTGAACAGGTGATCAGCCCCTACGAGCCCTATAATGTCATTGATGTAGCGGGTTTTGCCTCGGGCAAGCTGGCGCGTGATCCGTCGAACCAAAAGATATTCCGCGTCCCTTGAAGCTGCTCATGGGGCGCAAAGTGTTTCGTAAAAGACGCGCGCCGTGAGCTGATTTCCCATCGCTGTCGGGTGGCTGCCGTCGGGCATGAAAAGGTCGCGGCCTCGGCCGGCGGAAACCTCATGTTCCCAGGCATCGCCAACGGGCACGACCAGCAGACCACCCGCATCTCTAGCGGCTGCCTGATAGCCAGCGCGCAGGCGTTTTGTCATCGCCGGGAACGTGTCAAACCACACAGATTTATCGCCATCTCGGCGGCCCCATGTCTGATAGAGCACAGGGATCGCGCCATACTGGCGGGCCGCGGCGACCAACTTGAGCAAGGGTGGATTCATGGCCTTTGCGCGTTTACCTGCGGGCCATGAGGGGATTTCGCTATGTTCTTGAATGACCACGATGTCCCAGTGGCCGGCGCGGATTTTCCGCAGAGTCGCCTCGTTTGCGGCGTGTATTTTTAGCGACCAGCCACCGTAGGTCGCGTGGCCGGCACGGATGCTTTTGCCATGAGCGGCGGCGACGCGGGTAAGTTCCTTGGGCACTCCAAAACTATAACTGTTCCCCACAAATAGAACCGCTAATTGAGGCGTCGCGCGGACGCGGGCCGTGAGTTCGCGGCGCGCGTCCGTGCTTCCCGGTATCGGTAATGGCGGCGATGTGGAACACGCGGTGAAGCCAAAAAAACTGAGCAGGCAGGTGAATTTCACGAAAGATCGATTCATGGATTTCACGCTCGGGGATGGGCAGAGTCGTAGGCTTGCTTGAGGCGCTCCTGAGTCACGTGAGTGTAGATTTGGGTGGTCGAAAGCGATGCGTGCCCCAGCAGCGCTTGCACACTGCGGAGGTCCGCCCCGGCGTCCAGCAAATGCGTGGCGAAGCTGTGGCGAAGTTTGTGCGGACTGATCGCAAAGGGGATGCTGCTGTGTTTCAAGTACTTTTTGAGCAGCTGATCCACCGCCTGCTGGGTGATCCGGCGCAGGCGGGTGCTGAGAAACAAGGGACCACAAGTGATGGCGGCCGCCTGGCGGTAGCGTTGGATCGCCGCGATGGCGGGCCCGCCGACGGGAACGAGGCGCTCCTTCGAACCCTTGCCGATGACGCGCACGGTCTCGCCGATGAAATCGAGGTGCTGCACATCCACGGCTAACAATTCGGAAATCCGCAGCCCGCAGGAGTAAAACAACTCCAGGATGGCCACATCGCGCAGCGGCAACCATGGCGGCGACTTTTTATCCGCCGCTACCCGCAGCGGCATTTCCAGCAGCTCTTCGATCTGGGTGATGGTTAGAATGACGGGCAGGCCCCGCTCGGGTTTCGGCAGCAGCACTTCCGCCACCGGGCTGCGGCCCATTCCGCGCCGCAGCACTAGGAATTTATAAAACGACCGCAGCGCGGCAAACCGCAAGCGAATCGTCGCGCGTTTGAAGCCCAGCTTCATCAGGGCGAAAAGGTAATCGCGAAAATCATCTGCGCAGGCATCGCGCCAGCCGGTGAAGCTCTCGCCCCGCCACTGCTGATAGGCGGCCAGCGCATCCCGATAGTTCCGCAACGTCCGGGGAGAGGCACTCTTCTCCGTAGTTTGGAAATCGAAAAAAGCGATCTCGTCGCAATCAGTCATCTGCCTAGAGAATAGTCAGGGAGTGGCATCGATACCAAGCGAATTGAAATCACGCTGGATCGGCAGCCGCGGTATTTCAGAAATGAAACGGAAAGGGGAGCGGATCTATCCACGGCGGCGCAGCATCAGCGCCCATGGCAAGACCCCTAGGCCGAGCGCCAGACTCGACCACTCTGGGACGCTGGCCACGTAGTTCACAATCCCTGCTTTCGAGTAATCCACCGTATAACCCAGGTCATCCAGCGCACCCAGCGTCATTTGGCTGACAAAAAACGTGCCCGATGCCCAGCCGGTCATGAGCTCGTTTGCCAAATCCAGACCGGTAAGGTTGCTGACGATGCCCGTATTGCCAGCACCATTATCCACCTCGTTCCAGTGACCTTCCGCCGTGCCGGCACCGCCACCCATCTCGACGGGAACATAGGTTGCCGAGGGCATGTTGAACTCCGTCCGGTACTTTGCCAGGGCATTGGGTCCGACGTATTGGCCGGAGCCCGCCGTGTAGAGATTGTAGGTGGTCCCTTCAACGTTGTTATTGTATTGCCACAGTGTCCCGATCCCGAGCACGTGGGCCATTTCATGCAGCACCACGCCGTAAAACGTATTATTCGCGACCATCGTGTTCACGTCTGCAGAGTCGAATTGCATCGCGCCTGTCGTCGAATAATAAAGCGCGACAGTGGGAGTCCCCGTGGGATTGTTATCGTAGTAGGTTGCGGTTTGTGGGCCCGCGCTGCCGAGTGTTCTCCCGACCCCGTCGATGTAGGGAACTGATGCGGTGATTGTCAGCCCGTGGGGCCATGGTTGGCCCAAACTATTCGTGCTCAAGTCATAACCGGTGATGACGGAGTTCCAATAATTCGCCGCATCCGTAAAGGTCTGCTGCTGCACGCCTGACATCTCGCCTGAGAAGTTCAGCGTGATCAGTGAGCTTGCATGGACCACACCGGCTGATACCAGAGCAAGTAATGCGACAATCGAATTTTTCATCCCGCTGATCATTTGACTTTTTGACGTTGAGTCAATCAGCGATTTGTCGGGCTCATTTCAGCAAGTACTTGGACGCCTGTTCCACGTCCTTGTCGCCGCGGCCTGATAGATTGGCGATGAGGATGCAATCCTTCGGCAGGCTGCCGGCGATTTTTGAAATGTATGCCATCGCGTGGGCACTTTCCAGCGCGGGGATGATTCCTTCGCTATAGGCCAGTTCCTTGAAGGCGGCCAGCGCCTCGTCGTCGGTGGCGTAGGTGTATTCCACCCGACCAATGTCCTGCAGATAGGCGTGTTCAGGCCCCACTGCCGCGTAGTCGAGACCCGCGGAAACTGAGTGGGTCAGCTCGATCTGGCCGTCGTCGTTCGACAGCAGCCACGTTTTGGTCCCTTGCAGCACGCCGAGTTTGCCGCCCTGGAAGCGCGCCGCGTGGCGCTCCGGGATGATCCCGTCGCCGCCCGCTTCCACGCCGACCATGCGCACGTTTTCATCGCCCAGAAACGGGTGAAACAGCCCGATGGCATTTGAACCGCCGCCGACGCAAGCCACCAGCAAGTCCGGCAAGCGCCCTTCTTTTTCCAAAATCTGCCGCCGTGCTTCCACCCCGATCACGCGGTGGAAATCCCGCACGATCATCGGAAACGGGTGCGCACCCAGCGCGGAACCCAGAATATAGTGCGTGTGGTCCACCGTCGCCACCCAGTCGCGCATCGCCTCGTTCACCGCTTCTTTCAGCGTTGCTTGGCCAGCCGTCACGCCGCGGACTTCCGCGCCCATCAGCCGCATCCGCGCCACGTTCAGCGCTTGGCGTTCCATGTCCACCGCGCCCATGTAGACCACGCACTCCATGCCAAAGCGCGCGCAAACGGTCGCCGTCGCCACCCCGTGTTGGCCCGCGCCGGTCTCGGCGATGATCCGCTTTTTCCCCAGCCGTTTGGCCAGCAGGATTTGGCCGATCGCGTTATTGATCTTGTGCGCGCCCGTGTGGAGCAGATCCTCGCGCTTCAGGTAAATCTTTGCCCCACCCAGCATCTCCGTCCAGCGCTCCGCAAAGTACAGCGGCGTGGGCCGTCCGCAGTAGTTGGTCAAAAGATCGTCCAGCTCCGCCTGGAATGCTGGATCTGCCTTTGCCTCCGCATAGGCCGCTGCCAGCTCCTGGAGCGGTGCCATCAAAGTTTCGGGCACGAACATCCCACCGAATTGGCCAAAGTGGCCGGTAGCATCGGGCAGAACGGGGAAGGAAGATGGTGCAGTGGCCATGGGCGGTGGCAGTCTCTGGCGGGAACCTCTGGGATTCAAGAGGAGAATCGGGATTTTCAACCCAAAGTATTTCCCCCTCAAATCGCTGCCCCTCCGCGGTCTGGGTGGTTTGACACGTTACTTCGACTCCGGGTCGTCGTGCTCTGACCCTTGGAAGTCAGGCACCCGACTAAATGCCCTTGAAGCCCATGTAGGCGAGGTAGGTCCCGGTGGGGACTGCGACGGAGCGCCATTCGCTTTTCAAATGGCGGAACTTGTTGATGAATTCCGATGGGTCGGCCCAGTTGATCAGATCGCAGGACGCTTGGGTGCGGAGCATCCCGATGTGGATATTGTGGCGGATCTCGAAATGCAGGTGGGCGGGGTACATGCCGAAGTTGTTGCCGATGGTGCCGATCTGCTGGCCGCGTTTGATCATTTGGCCGTCCTTAACGAGGATCTCGTTGAGGTGGCCGTTGAGGGTGTCGCAGTGTTTGACCTGACCGTTGGCGGGATCGCGGTAGGCGTGGCGGGTCAGGACGACATTGCCCCATCCGCTGCGGACATTGTGGGCGAAGGTGACGATGCCATCGGCAATCGCATAGACAGGATGGCCGAGGTCGCTATCGCCGCCTGCACGGCTATTCCAGTCTTCGCCAAAATGCTCGGGGGATCTCAGCCGCAGGCCGCGTGATTTGTAGTAACCATCGGCATTGGGCTTGCCGACGGGGAAGTCGAAGCCGTCGGCGAGGTTGAGTTTCACCTGCTGCGCATGCGCGGAAAGACAGAGGAGAAAAAGGAAGCTTGCGAAAAAGGTGCAGAAACTGCGGGTGGTATGGCCTAAGGTCATCGGCCCTTACTGGACTGCCGGAGGAGCGCTGCCGCAAGTTCAAAAAAGTGGCGGGCAGCGCATATCCGCCCGCTTCATTGACATCGCCTACGATGCTCAAGCCACCAAAGCCTTCAGCCTGCGGCAGACTTCCTCGACGTTGGCGCGGGAATTGAAGGCCGAGATCCGGAAATACCCCTCACCCGCCGAACCAAAGCCCGAACCCGGAGTGATGACGACCTGCGCCTCGCCCAGCATCTTGTCGAACATGTCCCACGAACTCAGGCCCGCGGGGCAGCCGACCCAGACATAAGGCGCGTTTTCACCGCCGAACACAGGAAGTCCCGCAGCAGCAGCCGCTTCGCGCAGCAGTTTGGCATTGCCCATGTAGTGCTCGATCAATGCGCTGACCTGCGCCTTGCCTTCGGGCGAAAACACCGCCGCCGCGCCCTTTTGCACGGGGTAACTGGCACCGTTGAACTTGGTGCTGTGGCGGCGCGACCAGAGCTGATGCAACGGAATGCGCTCGTCGGTGTCCGATTTGCCGCTGACCGTCTTGGGAATCACGATGTACGCGCAGCGCACGCCGGTGAATCCACCGTTTTTCGAAAAGGATCGGAATTCGATCGCACAATCGCGAGCTCCTTCGATTTCAAAAATCGAGTGGGGAACCTCCGGATCTTGGATGAACGCCTCATACGCCGCGTCGAAAAGGATGATCGCATCGTTCGCCTTCGCGTACTTCACCCACGCTTCCAGCTGCGAGCGAGTCGCCACCGCACCCGTCGGATTGTTCGGGAAGCAGAGATAAATCAGGTCAGCCTTTGCCGCAGGAACATCCGCGACAAAGCCATTGGCCGCATTGCAGGGCAAATAAAGCAGGCCCTCGTAGGCACCCTTTTCATCAGCGTCGCCCGTGTTGCCCGCCATCACATTGGTGTCGACGTAAACGGGATACACCGGATCGGTGATCGCGATGACGTTGCCCTTGCCGAAAATATCCAAAATGTTCCCCGTGTCGCACTTCGAGCCGTCCGAGATGAAAACCTCGTCTGCCGAAATCCCCAGATCCGCGAACTGGTTATCCACGATCGCCTGACGCAAAAACTCGTAACCCTGTTCCGGGCCGTAGCCCTTAAAGCCTTCACGAGTCGCCATTTCATCCACTCCTTCGTGCATCGCCTTCACCACGGCCGCAGGCAATGGCTCCGTCACATCGCCGATTCCACAGCGAATGATCCGCGCCGCCTTGTCCGGATTTGCCTCCGTATAAACCCGCACCCGACGGGCGATTTCAGGGAAAAGGTAACCTGCCTTCAGTTTCAGAAAATTCGAATTGATCGTAGCCATGGCCGCGAACGTTTAACGGGCGGCAACCGAACGCGCAAGAGCGGAAGAAGATTCTCCTCGCCTCTCTCGGGACGGAGCGAATGCTAGCGTTGCCGGGCCGGGCTTTCTCGGTTATATCCCGTGCAGAAATGAATTCACCCCTGCGCTATTGCCCGGACTTGCTGAATTACTCCCGCCGAATCACCCGCGAGGTGAAGGTGGGCCATGTTGGCATCGGCGGCCACCACCCGATCCGCGTCCAGTCGATGATCACCTCTGACACGCGCGACACTCCCGCCTGTGTGGCGGAAGTGTTAGGGCTGGCGGAGGCGGGCTGCGAAATCGTGCGCATCACGGCGCAGACACGGATTTATGCGGCGAACTTGGAAAACATCGCCCGTGAGGTGCGAGCGGCGGGCTGCCAGGTGCCGCTCGTCGCCGACATCCATTTCAAACCCGATGCCGCGCTGGAAGCGGCGAAGTGGGTCGAGAAAGTCCGCGTCAATCCGGGCAACTACGTTGACAAGAAGAAGTTCGAGATCCGCGAATACAGCGATTCCCAATACGCCGAGGAGCTGGAGCGCATCCGCGAGGAGTTCACGCCGCTGGTGCTGCTTTGCAAAGATCTAGGACGGGCGATGCGGATTGGCACCAACCACGGTTCGCTTTCGGATCGCATCATGAACCGCTACGGCGACACGCCACTGGGGATGTGCGAAAGCGCGCTGGAATTCGCCCGTCTGGCGCGCGAGAACGATTACCACAACTTCGTTTTCTCGATGAAGGCATCGAATCCGAAGGTGATGATCGAGGCCTATCGCTTGTTAGTCGCACGGCTCGCGACTGAAGGGGCCGACTGGAATTACCCGATTCACCTCGGCGTCACCGAAGCGGGCGATGGCGAAGATGGCCGCATCAAGAGTGCAATCGGCATCGGTTCGCTGCTCGCAGACGGCATCGGCGACACCATCCGCGTTTCGCTCACCGAAGACGCGATCCATGAAATCCCCGTCGCTCAAGCCCTGGCTGCACCTTACAACGAGTGCAGTCTAAAGACAAATGCTCAAGCCTCCCATCTATCTCCTTCCTACGATCCATTCACCTACGAGCGACGCAATAGCTCCTCATTGACTCTCACGGATCACGAGCTGGGCGGGGAAAAAACCGTGCGGGTTTTCACCACTCAGGAGCGCTGGAATGCGCTGGCACACAAGATCGCCGGGATGGGCGATTTCAAACCCGAGATCATCTTGGAGAAATCCGGTGTCGTGGAAATCGATCCTCGCGACGAATCCGCCGTTGCTGCGATCAATCGGGAAACTGAACCACGCCTGATCACTGTCGCCGATGGCCTCGACCTCGAAGTCATCCACGCCTTCCGTGAGCTCGCATTCCGCATCGACCCGCGGCACCCGATTTTATTGAAGGACACGCTCCATCCGCCCAGCGGCGACACCGACTTCATCAAAGCCCTGCTGCCTGCGGCCCAAAACATTGGCTCGCTGCTGTGCGATGGGATCGGCGATGCCATCCTGATCCGCGGCGAAACCGCACCCGGCCAATCGCTGCGTCTCGCCTACAACATTCTCCAAGCCGCGGGCACCCGCATCTTCAAGACCGACTACGTCGCCTGTCCCAGCTGTGGCCGCACGCTTTTCAACCTCCAGCACACGACCCAAAAGATCCGCGCCGCCACCGGCCACCTCAAGGGCGTGCGAATCGCGGTGATGGGCTGCATCGTCAACGGCCCCGGCGAAATGGCGGATGCGGACTTCGGCTACGTCGGCGGCGCACCGAATAAAATCAACCTTTACGTCGGCAAAACGGCTGTGAAATTCAACATCCCGGAGGCAGAAGCCGTCGAGCGCCTGACCGATCTGATCCGCGAACACGGAAAATGGGTGGACGCGCCACCCCCCGCCGCAGTATAAGTACCATTCCATGGCAGGCACCGACACGCTCACCCGCACCGACGAGACAACCGCGCTGGACGTCCCGTGGAGTGTCATCGTCCACGACGATCCCGTAAACTTGATGGGTTACGTCACTCTGGTGATCATGAAAATCTTCGGTTACGACGAAAAAAAAGCCGCCATCCTGATGATGCAGGTCCACCGCCAGGGGCGCTCGATCGTCTGGTCCGGAGGGCGCGAAAAGGCCGAGTTTTACACCCAGCAGCTGCAAGCCCACCAACTGAAAACCTCCTTGGAAAAAGCATCATGAAAGCGATGCCCACACTTGAAGGCGGACTGCGCATCGACGCGGAAAATTTCAACGACTGGGGAATGCTCCGCTCCATTATCGGCGATGCCAACGGCTGCGGGATCGACCTCGCGAGCCGTCTCGGCGGGCTGATCAGCCAAGAAGCCGGGGCGGAAGATTGGGAGGAATACGTCGTCCCGGATCTGCGCGAGGGCTTCCAAGACGAGCTCGCCCAAGTGGGTGCGGCGATCGAATCCGCCATATTCAACGCCGACGCTGGCCCTGGCCCCCTCTGGATCTCGCGCGAAGACGTCTACCCATGGTACAGCGCGCTCAACCAAGCCCGCCTCGCCATTGAAGAGCAATTCCACTTTGGCCCTAGCGAAACGATGGACCCCGCCGATCTCACCCCGAAACGTCGGGCCGGATTCATGCGCTCCCAGTTCTATGGCGCCATCCAGAGCCTGCTGCTGGAGCACGTGATGAAGTGAGCTGGACAATGCGCTTCCGTTTGAGGCTGCTCTCACTATCATCCGCGGTCATGGTTCATCGCCGCCGTTTTCTTTCTCTTGTCGCCTGTGCGCTGGCCGCCGTCGGGTGCAGCAGCAAATCCAACTCTCACGACAAAGGCGAAGTGCTGCGGATCGGCATGGACCTGAGTTATCCGCCATTTGAAATGCAGGACAAGGCGGGAACGCCCGATGGCGTGGGCGTCAAACTCGCGGAGGCGCTGGCCGCCAAACTGGGACGGCCGCTTAAAATCGTGCCAATGGATTTTTCGGGCCTCATCCCTGCGCTCAAGACGGGCAACATCGACCTGATCCTCTCCTCGATGACCGCCACCGACGAGCGCCGCCAGTCGATCGACTTTTCCCATCCCTACGCCTTCACCGGCCTCGCCTTATTGGTTCGCAAAGACTCGGACATCCAGTCGATCGACGACTTGAAAAAGCCAGGCCGCAGCATCGCCGCCAAGGCCAGCACCACCGGCGAAACGTGGGCGATCAAAAACCTGCCCGATGCCAAGCGCGTGGTGTTCGAAGACCAAACCGCCTGCGTGCTGGAAGTCGCCCAAGGCCGCGCCGATGCCTTCATCTACGACCAACTGAGCATTTACAAATACGCGCAAGAAAACCCAGCCACCACCCGCGGTTTGCTGAAGCCGTTTGTCGAGGAGTCGTGGGCGATCGGCATCGCCAAAGGCCACGACGCCCTGCGCGAACAAGTGAACGGTTTCCTCGAAGATTTTCGCGCGCACGACGGCTTTGCCAAACTCGGCGAACGCTACTTGAAGGACGAGAAAAAATTCCTCGAAGCCGCGGGCATCCCATTCATTTTAAGGTAAATGACCCGCCGCCAGCAAATCGCCAACGTCCTTGTCGCCATCGCGCTGGTGGCCGTGTTCGGCTGGCTTTGCACGACGGTGTTTGCGCTGTTGGGCAAACAGACGGACTGGTCGAAAGCGTGGGAATACCGCGAAACCCTGTGGCGCGGCTGGCTGATGACGCTGGGGATTTCCTTTGCCGCGCTGGCGGGCAGCATCGTTTTTGGGCTGCTTTTCATGCTCGGCCAGCGCTCGCCGCTCGGAGTTGTGCGCTGGACCAGTCGCGCGTTTCTCGAATTTGTCAGGGACACCCCGCTGCTGGTGCATCTGTTGTTCGGCTATTTTGTGATTTTTGCGCCGCTGGTCTCGCGGCCGCTCAGCGAGCAGGGATTCGACGACAAACTGATCATCGGCGTGCTACTGCTTTCGGTATTTGAAGGAGCGTATCTGGGCGAAATTTTGCGCGGCGGCGTGGAAAGCATCCCACGAGCCCAGTGGGAAAGTGCCCGCGCTGTGGGATTCAGCCCATTCCAAGTTTACCGCTACGTCATTTTCCCACAGGCCCTGCGCCGCGTCCTGCCAGCGATGGCGGGTTTGTTCGTCTCGCTGATCAAGGATTCATCGTTGCTCAACGTCATCGGCGTTGCCGAGTATTTTTACAACACCCGCAATTTCATCTCCCGCTCCTACGCCGGGCTGGAGGGCTACGTGC
>CAJXYV010000057.1 GCA_913063525.1 uncultured Verrucomicrobiota bacterium | reverse complement strand
TGAGCAAGTCGGGCGTCGGCTACTCCGTCGGCGGGCGCGGATTCCGCACCGGCGTAAGCTCGGGCGGACGGCGCTACACCTCGTTCGGCCTGCCCGGCACAGGCATGAGTTACCGCAAAAGCGGCGGCGGCTGCCTGATTCTGATCGCCGCCATCCCGTCCTGCATTCTTTTCAGCCGCTGGCTCCTCAACTCACTGACATGAATCTTACCTGGAAACGCACTCTCCGCACTCCCTCGTCGGAGCGCTTTCTCGCCCTGCGCGACGGCAAAGACCTCGCCGCCGTCGATCTCCATTACCTCGCCAACGGCAGCGTCGCTGGCACGGTGATTATCCTAAAAGGCTCCGGCTTGGACGAATCAAATCAGGTTGAACAGCTACTTTCCTCGCTCGACGACGAGTTCCTGCCTGATGTAGATCTTGCCCACGGCAATCTCAGCTACACCGTCGTCATTGGCGAGGTGCTAGGGAATTGGGAGGCGGAGGGCGAATAAGCCACCTGTCATATCTGCCGACCACACCACTTAAATGATCCGCCTCGAAGACATCACGCCCGGCATCGCCCTCATTGGCCTTGAGCCAACGGACGTTTGCTCCATCGCTGCGGTGTTACCGATTGGCGATGGCGCCGTGCAGGTAATTTACAAACTTCCCGACGGCACGCTCCAGGATCGCCTGCTTAATCGCGCTGATGAAGCGAACATCTGTATCGCCACTTCCGAGCGTCCTTGGTCATTTGAGGGCAATGGTGACGATTTCAAACTGGCGGTTGAAGCCAAGCGGATCGATCTCGCATTCCTCTTCGACCCGATGATGGCAGTCCACACATCAAACGTGGAACCGCTGCCGCACCAGATCACCGCCGTTTACGAGTCGATGCTGCCCCGCCAGCCGCTGCGCTTCGTGCTGGCGGATGACCCCGGTGCCGGCAAGACCATCATGGCGGGACTCTACATCCGCGAACTCATCATGCGGGCCGACTCCCGTCGCATCCTCGTGGTGGCCCCAGGCAGTCTGGTAGAGCAATGGCGCGATGAGCTTTTCGAGAAATTCGGCCTTCAATTCAATGTCTTCTCTGCCGCCCTGGAAGCGGCCTCGCCTTCTGGAAATCCTTTCGAGGACAAAGACCAGCTCATCGTTCGTCTCGATCAGATGGCCCGTAACGAGACACTTCAAGAGAAGCTACTCGCAGCATCGTGGGACTTGGTGATTTTCGATGAGGCTCACAAACTTGGAGCTCACTTCTTTGGGAATGAGATCAAAAAAACGGGTCGATTCCAGTTAGCTGAGAAACTTGGCGCGAGAACTCGCCATCTGCTGCTGATGTCTGCTACACCGCACAATGGCAAGGAGGAGGACTTCCAACTGTTTCTGTCATTGCTCGACTCCGACCGCTTCTACGGCAAATTCCGCGACGGCGTTCACAAGGTCGATGCCTCCGACCTCATGCGCCGGATGGTCAAAGAGGAAATGCTCCGCTTCGACGGTACCCGCTTGTTCCCCGAGCGCCGCGCATACACGGCCAATTACAAACTTACCGACATCGAGGCCGCACTTTATGAAGCGGTCACCTCATATGTGAAAACAGAAATGGGCAAGGCCGACGCTTTGAATGGCCCGCGTAAAGGCTCGGTCGGCTTCGCGTTGACCGCTCTCCAGCGGCGGCTCGCCTCCAGCCCCGAAGCCATTTTTCAATCCCTCAAGCGCCGCCGCGAACGCTTGGAAAACCGACTGCGCGACGAAAAGCTGCTGTCCAGAGGCCAGCAGTTCACTGCCCAGAAATACGACATCGCCCCGGAGGATGACGATGACCTCAGCGCCGAAGAGCAAGAGGAGCTGGAGGAAAAGCTCACCGACACTGCCACGGCTGCAGAGTCGATCGCTGAGCTTGAGGCCGAGATCCTCATTCTTGGCAGTTTGGTCGAGCAGGCCCGCGATGTGGTGGACTCGGGACAGGATCGCAAGTGGGACGAGCTTTCCAAAATTCTCCAAAACGATCCCCACATGCGCGATACCGACGGTCGCCAGCGCAAGATGATCGTCTTCACCGAGCACCGCGATACGCTTAACTATCTGGAGCGCAAAATCGCTGGGGTTCTCGGCTCGCACGATGCCATTACGACCATTCACGGCGGGACCCAGCGCGACGAGCGCCGCAAGCGCCAAGAATTATTCCGTTCCGATCCCGAAGTGCGCATCCTTCTTGCCACCGACGCTGCGGGCGAAGGCGTCAACCTCCAGAACGCCAACCTGATGGTCAATTACGACCTGCCGTGGAACCCGAACCGACTCGAACAGCGATTCGGGCGGATTCACCGGATCGGCCAACAGCAGGTCTGCCATCTCTGGAACCTGGTCGCCAACGAAACCCGTGAAGGCGAGGTTTACCACCGGCTGCTCACCAAACTCGCCACCATCAACGACGCCTTCAATGGCCGCGTGTTCGATATTCTGGGCGAGGTTTTCGAGGACCGAAGCCTTAAGGAACTGTTGCTCGACGCCATCCGTTACAACGACCAGCCCGAGCGCCGCGCCTACATCACGCAGAGCATTGATGCCGCCTTCGATAGCGACCACATCCGGCAATTGCTCGACCGCAACGCGCTCGCCCAGGAAACCATGAGTGGCGAGCGGCTGTTTGCCGTGAAGGAGAAGATGGAGATGGCCGAGGCCCGCCGCCTCCAGCCCTACTTTGTCGGCTCGTTTTTCACCAAGGCGTTCGAAAGCCTTGGCGGGGCCATGTATCCCCGCGAGTCCGGACGTTTTGAAGTCACCCATGTGCCAGCGCTGATCCGCGAGCGCGACCGACAAATCACCGGACGCAACCGCCGCGAGGTGGCCCCCGTGCTGAAACGCTACGAACGAGTCTGTTTTACGAAGGAGTCCGTTCGCCCGCTCGACCGGCCCAATGTGCCTTTTGCGCAGATGATCCATCCGGGTCATCCGCTCATGCTCGCCGTTAGCGACATCGTGCTGGAGCAACACAGCAATCTGATGCGCCAAGGCGCAATTCTGGTGGACGCCGCCGACGGGGGTAACGAAGCATCGCTGCTTTTCCTCATCACCCACGAGATCAAGTCTGGCGATAGCACGGTGCTGTCCAAGCGCCTTCAGTTTGTGCGCGTCACTCCCGACGGGAATGCCAGTTTTGCAGGATGGGCTCCTCACCTCGATTACGAATCGCTGGCGACCGCCGACCGTGACCTGGTAGGCGATTTACTCTTGTCTGACTGGATCTGCGCTGATCAAGAGCAGCGGGCGATCAGCCTCGCCGCCACAACACTCGTGCCCGAGCATTACAGCGAGGTTGCGGGCCGCCGGATTGAACACGTGGACAAGACCCTCGCCGCCGTTCACGAGCGCCTGAGCAAAGAAATCAGCTATTGGTCCGACCGCTGGCTCAAGCTCAAGGAGGACCAAGAGGCGGGAAAGGATGTGCTGCTCAATCTCGGCAACATCCAGCGCACCATCAACGACCTCAATGGCCGCTTGGAAAACAGGAAAAAGGAGCTCCAGTCGATGCGCCACATCACCAATGGCACTCCTGTCGTGCTGGGTGGCGCGCTCATTGTTCCCGGCGGACTGCTGCACCAACTCCGTGGCGGACCCGCGACCGACGCTGCGGTGTTCTCCGCCGACCCGGAGGCTCGCTCGCGCATCGAACAGTTCGCCATGAATGCCGTCCGCCTGGCCGAGGAAGCCCGTGGCTGCCGGGTGGTGGACGTGTCCGCCCAGAAATGCGGCTGGGACATCACCTCCTACGCACCTGCCGTGGATGGTAAATTGCCCGAGTCCCGCCACATCGAAGTGAAAGGCCGCGTTAAGGGCGCTACCACAGTCACCGTCACCAAAAACGAAATTTTCGAGAGTTGGAACCAAGGTGCCAAGTACCACCTCGCAATCGTTCTCGTCGGCGATGACGATTCCACTGACGGCCCGCATTATGTTTCCCATCCGTTCAAGGAAGAACCACCCTGGGGCGCTTCCTCCGTGAACTACGACCTTAATGCCCTGCTTGAACGCGCCACACGCCCATGAATCCATCACCTACAAGACTCGACAGGATTGAACTAGAGAACTTCCGCTGCTTCTCTAACTTAACCATCGACTTTCACGATAAGCTCACTGTGATTGTGGCTCCAAACGGTGGTGGTAAGACCTCGGTTTTGGACGCTACAGCCATCGCACTTTGGCCATTCCCCTGCACCATGCAGCTCAAAGATTCCAGCCCGGGCTTTGATCCTGGGGATCTGCGGCGCGTACGAAGCCCACTCGGTGGCATGCAGACACTTTCGCCAGTTTCCGTGAAGTCCACTGCGTTCATTGATGGAAATCACGGGCCCTTGGAGTGGCAGAGATTTCGCAAGTCTGCAGCAAAAGGCACACGAACTTCAAGCAGTGGTGCTGCACCGTTACAAAACGCTGCTGCCCAACTGTATCAGCAGAATCTCAAATTCACAAAACTGGAGAGCGATTTTATTCCCACCTACTCGTTGCTGGCTTATTACGGAACCGGTCGTCTGTGGGACCAAAGCCGTCTGACTTTTGGAAAGTTATACCACAATAAAGCCGACACGAGCCGCGAAAGCGGCTACGAGGATTCACTCTCTCCCAAATCATCCTACAAATCATTTGTCGATTGGTTCGGCCGATATAGCAGTGAATCTAAAGGGGAAAAGGATTCCGGAAAACCATCGCCTCACAAGCCATCTGAAAAACTCCAGGCACTCACTGACGCGGTCGATATTTTACTGAAGCCCACAGGCTGGCATTCCTTATCATGGGATTTTGCTGAGAAAAAACCCGTGGCCACCCATTCCGATCACGGAGTTTTGCCCGTGGACTTCCTGAGCGACGGACTCCGCAACACGATTGGACTCACTTCTGACATTGCTCACCGTTGCGCTCGTCTCAATCCCCAATTCGGGGCGCATGCAGCAAGACTAAGCCCCGGCATTGTCCTGATTGACGAGGTGGACATGCACCTTCACCCGGAGTGGCAGCAGTTGATTCTTGGAGCATTGACCGTCGCCTTCCCGCTTATCCAGTTCATCGTCACCACCCACAGCCCGCAGGTTGTTTCGACGGTTCCGAGTGAATGTATTCGTATTCTTAAAGGCGGACAGATATTCGCTTCCCCTCCGGGCACGGACGGGGCCGAGGCGCAACGGATTTTGGAGGATGTGTTTCAAGTTAAGCCAAGACCAGACACAGAGCATGCAAGGGAACTCTACGAATATCTTCGCTTGGTCGATGATCGTAAATGGGACTGCTCACGGGCTATTGAGTTGCGCTCAAATTTGGACCTGTGGAGCCAAGGGCAGGAGCCCAGGCTTGAAGAAGCAGACCTTCAGATCGAAAACCTCAAATGGGAGGCTGGTCAGTGAAGCGGAGCGCAAAGCTACTCGAGCCACCAACGCTCACTGCCTACCACACGGCCCAACCGGGTGGCACATGGAACGGGATGCGTGATGATCCACTTGATGGCGGGCAACAGGCTTATCGCGATATCAAGAGGACTCTACTAAAAGCCCAGCGTTGCCTGTGTGCTTTTTGCGAGACTAAAATCGCCGATGGCACTACTAATAGTCAATTGGATGCTAGGAAGGATGAGCAGCGCGTTGAGCATTTTCATCCGAAGTCCGACAAGTGTCAGCCGCCGAACTGGGCTTTAAATTGGCCCAACTTGTGGGCGGTTTGCCTAGGAGGAAGTAGGCCGAACAAACAAATACAAGAAGATGTTATCTATCCCCTTCCGGAAAATTTGAGCTGTGACGCCTACAAAGAGTATCAGGTCAATGCCGGAGAATTGCCTGTAGCGCCTGAAGGCTGGATTCTGGCTCCGGACGAAATCCCCGCTTTTCCTTTATTGTTTCAATATTCTCCGAATGGCGTTCCCGAGCCCAATCAAGATAATTGCGCTTCGGTGACTTTGCCCAACAATAAGTATCATGACACTATCACGCTTGTTGAGAAGACGGTCGAACACTTGAACTTGGGGTGCTCCCGGCTCAACCGGAACCGCCTTATGGCCAAAGCTAAATTGGAGAAGGCGATCACCCTAGCCAGAACGAGATCGCCCGGTGCTCCGCCGGAGGTGATTCTCCTGAACTTGGCTCGTCGATATTTTTCTAGCGATCCCAACTCGGCTTGGTGTGAATTCTTTTCCCTGATCCGCTGGCGGTTGGGTGCGACTGCCGAACAACATCTGCAGGCGATCCATTTCAACGGTTAACTACCTTATCGTTTCTATATTTCCTTCCATGTCCGATCATCCCATCAAATCACCCCGCAAGCTCATCGAAGTGGCGCTGCCGCTCGATGCCATCAACAAAGCTTGCGCACGGGAGAAATCCATCAGGCACGGGCATCCTTCCACGCTGCATCTGTGGTGGGCGCGGCGTCCGCTGGCTGCGGCGCGGTCGGTCATCTTTGCGCAGTTGGTCAATGATCCCGGCTACCAGCAAGGTGGCGGTTTCAAATACGGGATGAACAAGAAGGACGCCGCCATCGAGCGTGCCCGGCTGTTCAAAATCATCGAGGATCTGGTGCTGTGGGAGAACACCACCAACGAGGAAGTGCTGGAGCGCGCCCGCGCCGAGATCCGCCGCTCGTGGCGGGAGGTGTGCGAGCTGAACAAGGACCACCCGCAGGCTGCCGAGCTGTTTAATCCCGACAAGATGCCCGGCTTGCACGATCCTTTTGCCGGTGGTGGAGCCATTCCGCTGGAGGCGCAGCGGTTGGGGCTGGAGGCTTACGCCAGTGATCTCAACCCCGTGGCCGTGCTCATCAACAAGGCCATGATCGAGATCCCACCCAAGTTTGCGGGCAGACCGCCGGTCAGCCTTTTGCAAAGCCGCAAGGGCGCGAAGAAGGAACTGGATTTGGATCGGGAATGGCCCGGCGCCACCGGTCTGGCGGAGGACGTGCGCTACTACGGCGCGTGGATGCGCGAGGAAGCACAGAAGCGCATCGGCCACCTCTATCCTTCGGTGGAAATCACGGCGGAGATGGCGAAGGAACGGCCCGACCTCAAACCGCTCGTCGGCCAGAAACTCACCGTCATCGCTTGGCTTTGGGCGCGGACGGTCAAGAGTCCCAATCCCGCGTTTTCGCACGTGGATGTGCCCCTAGCGTCTAGCTTTGTGCTTTCCGTAAAGGAAGGCGCCGAAGCCTATGTTCAGCCTGTAGTGGCGGGCGACCGATATGAGTTCCAAGTAAAGGTGGGAGCTATTCCTGAGAGCGCAGCAGGAGGAACATCGGCTGGGAAGCGCGCTGCATTTAGGTGCCTAGTTTCAGATGTTCCAGTCGATTACGCTTACATTAGAAACGAAGGTAAGAGTGGGCGAATGGGCCAGAAAATAATGGCAGTTGTAGCCGAAGGTGCCCGAGGTCGAGTTTTTCTCTCCCCGACAGAATCAATGGAGGCTACTGCACTGTCGGTTCCAATTTCTTGGAAGTCAGACTTAGAGATGCCGTTGAAGCATCGAAATTTTCAGCCCCCGGGGTATGGTTTGACCACCTTTGGTGACATTTTCACTACCCGACAGTTGTTTGCACTAAACACATATTCAGACTTGGTAATGGAGGCCCGCGAGAAAGTTCGGCTCGATGCCACTTTATTGGGTCTGGCGGATGATGGGTTGGGATTGGAGCGCGGAGGTTCAGGTATCACCGCCTACTCAGAAGCAGTTTGTATGTTCCTTGCGCTAGCCCTCAGCCGTTTGACCGACATCTGTAATAACCTGTGCCGATGGGAAATCTCCAAAACACAGGTGCGAAATCTCTTCGGAAGGCAGGCAATTCCAATGATGTGGGATTTTGCTGAAAATAACGTATTCGCTGACGCTGCCGGTGACTTTGGAGTCAGTCTCTCTAATCTATTGAGAGCGTTGGCAAAATTGCCAGCACGCGGGTTCGGGCAAGCAGTTCAGGCAGATGCTCAATCTCAACAGATTTCGCAAAGCAAAGTAATTTCCTCGGACCCACCTTACTACGACAACATTGCTTACGCGGACCTGTCCGATTTTTTCTATGTTTGGCTGCGTCGAGCTTTGCGGTCAATTTATCCAAATCTTTTCACTACCTTGGCTGTTCCAAAGGCAGAAGAACTTGTTGCTCTTGCAAATCGCCATGGCAGCAAAGAAAAAGCAGAAAATTTCTTTTTGGATGGAATGACTCAATCAATGCGCAGTCTAGCCGGGCAGGCTCATCCTTCAGGACCTATCACAATTTATTATGCATTTAAGCAGTCCGAGACGGATGCAGAATCAGTCACAGCATCGACTGGCTGGGTGACGTTTCTAGAAGCCGTGAATCGCGCTGACCTCGCCCTTACGGGGACGTGGCCGATGCGGACTGAACTATCGAATCGGATGATTGGTTCAGATGCCAACGCCCTCGCCTCCAGCATCGTCCTCGTCTGCCGCAAACGCCCCTCCGACGCGCCCTCCATTTCCCGCCGCGAGTTCATCCGCGAGTTGAACGGAGTGCTGCCCGAGGCGCTCGACGAAATGACCAAAGGTTCCGGTGACGAGCGTTCGCCCGTGGCCCCGGTGGACCTTTCGCAGGCCATCATCGGGCCGGGCATGGCGGTCTTTTCCAAATACGCCTCAGTGCTGGAGGCCGACGGCGAGCCTATGAGCGTGCGCACCGCCCTCCAGCTCATCAACCGCTTCCTCGCCGAGGACGATTTTGATCCCGACACCCAGTTCTGCCTGCACTGGTTCGAGGAAAACGGCTGGAGTGAAGGAGTCTTTGGTTCAGCCGACGTGCTGGCCCGCTCCAAATCCACCAGCGTGGACGCGATGAAGGAGGCCGGGGTGCTGCAAAGCGGCAGCGGCAAGGTGCGACTGCTCAAGTGGGCCGAGTATCCCAGCGATTGGGACCCGCGCACGGACACCCGCACGCCGGTCTGGGAGGCATTGCACCAGCTTATCCGCGCCCTGAAACAAGGCGGAGAATCCGCCTCCGGTGCCCTGCTCGCCGCCCTCGGCGGTAAAGCCGAAGCCGTGCGCCAGCTCGCCTACCGCCTCTACACCCTGTGCGAACGACTCGGCCAAGCAGAAGACGCCCGCGCCTACAACGAACTCATCACGAGCTGGACTGGCATCGAAATGGCTGCTTCCAATGCGCCGAAACCCGCACAGGGAAACCTTTTCGAGTAAAGAGAAGCCATGCAGCTACCCATCAACATCCAGGAACTGTTCACCGGCCGCGTGGTCGAGTGGGAGCGGCTGGAGTTCAAGGAGGGCTGGAACCCGGAGTCGGTGCTCCACAGTGTGTGCGCGTTTGCGAACGACTTCCACAACTGGGGTGGCGGCTATCTCGTCATTGGTGTGGCGGAAAAGGACGGTCAGCCCGTGCTGCCGCCGAAGGGGTTGGTGCCGGAGCAGGTGGATGCGATCCAAAAAAAGCTATTGGAACTGGGCAACCACGCGATCCAGCCAGCATATCATCCCATCATGGTGCCGGCCACCGTGGACGGGCGGCAGGTGCTGGTGCTGTGGGTGCCAGGCGGGCAGACGCGACCCTATAAGGCGAAGCTGGCGCTGGCGAAGGACGCGAAGGAGTGGGCGTATTACATCCGCAAGGGTTCTACCACAGTGCAGGCGCGTGGTGCCGACGAGCGTGAGCTGATGTCGCTGGCTGCGACGGTGCCGTTTGATGACCGGCGGCATCACACCGCAAGTTTGAACGAGTTGTCGCGGGATTTGATTGTGGGGTTTCTCCAACAAATCGGTAGCGATCTGGCAAAATCGGCTCAAACCATGTCGTTGGCCAAACTCGGGCGGCAAATGAATATCGTGGACGGACCAGAGGAATTGCCATCACCGCGGAATGTCGGGCTGCTTTTTTTTCACCCGGAACCGCATCGTTTCTTTCCGCAGACGCAGATCGACGTCGTGTGGTTTCCGCAAGGCGCGGGTGGCGACCTGTTTGAAGAAAAGACCTTTCGCGGACCGTTGGGTCGCATGGTCCGCGAGGCGTTGGACTACATCCGCAGAAATTATCTGAAGGAGACCGTCATCAAACACCCGGACCGTGCGGAGGTGACGCGGGTGGCCAACTTTCCCTATGCGGCAGTTGAGGAGGCGCTCGTGAATGCGATCTACCATCGCAGTTACGAAGAGCGTGAACCGGTGGAGGTGCGCATCAGCCCCGATGAACTGGCAGTGCTGAGCTTTCCCGGCCCCGACCGTTCGATTGCTTTGGAGGACTTGCGATGTGGAAAAGCGGTGTCGCGCCGCTACCGCAATCGCCGGATCGGCGAGTTTCTGAAGGAGCTGGATCTGACGGAAGGACGCGCCACGGGCATCCCCAAGATTCTGCGCGCCATGCGGGACAATGGCTCCCCTATGCCCAGATTTGAGACCGATGAGGATCGGACATCGTTTTTGATTCGTTTGCCGGTGCATCCGAAGGTAAGGGATGTGGTGGAAACCACGCATGACACCACGCAAGTTGGTTTGGATGTTAACGCAACTGAAATCAAAGTGTTACATGAGCTCGCCAAGGCGCTCGGGGTCGCGACCACGCAAGTCACCACGCAAGTGGCCACGCAAGTCGGCAAGCTACTCAACACAGCGATGACCGACGCCAGAACACGGCAGGAACTCCAAACCGCGGCTGGCATGGCCAACCGGGAGCATTTCCGCAAATTCTACGTTGAACCATTGGTCGTCGCTGGCTGGCTGGCACGCACCATTCCTGAAAAGCCAACGAGCAGTCTTCAAAAATATCGCCTGACCGATGCAGCCCGCACTTGGCTGGCGTCACTCACCGCAACCGCACCCACTTTATGAGCCTGAAACCTTGGAGAGAAATCATTGTCCCGCATCCGGATGTGCTGAATGGCACGTTCCAACAATCCGAATTTGCGGCCGACCTGACGGCGGTGCGATCGGGCAAAGCGACCCATGAATATGCGGATGCCAAGGCATTCTACGAGCGTACCTTCATCACCGAGGGAATGGGACGGCTGCTGTCGCAGGTCGCTCAACGCCTCAACGGCAAGGGGGGAGAGCCGATCATTCAGCTTCAAACGGCCTTCGGTGGTGGCAAGACGCACACCATGCTGGCGGTTTATCACTTGGCATCGCGCCAGTGCCCGCTGGGGAATCTCGCGGGAATTCCGGCATTGCTCGATCAGGCGGAACTGCTGGATGTGCCACAGGCACAGGTCGCGGTGCTCGACGGCACGGCCCACGCTCCCGGACAGCCATGGAAATACGGCAAACAATCCGTCCGGACGCTTTGGGGCGAGCTTGCGTGGCAGCTGGGACAGGCAGAGGGATTTGCGATGGTTCAGGAAGCGGATGCGAATGGTACCTCGCCGGGGAAAGACGTGCTCTGCGCTTTGCTAGCTCGTTTTGCGCCCTGCGTGATTCTGCTCGATGAGCTGGTCGTTTACATGCGCCAGTTTGTGGAAAGCCAGCAGTTGAGTGGCGGCACCTACGACAGCAATCTCTCCTTTATACAGTCACTAACGGAAGCAGCCAAGCTGGTACCCAACGCAGTGGTGTTGGCCTCTTTGCCCGAATCGGATAACCAAGCAGGCGGCCCGCGAGGCGTGTCTACTTTGAAGGCGCTGGAGTCGGTATTCAACCGGGTGCAGGCGCTCTGGAAAACCGTGGCCCCCGAGGAGGCATTTGAAATTGTGAGGCGCCGACTGTTTGAGCAGATCCGCGACGCCAAGGCACGCGATCAAGTTTGCCGTGCTTTTGCCGATGCCTATGTGGCCGAAGGCGCGAAACTGCCACAAGAAACTCAGGAAGCGCGATACTACGACCGGATGGTCCAGAGTTACCCGATTCATCCCGAGGTATTTGCCCAGCTGTATGAGGAGTGGACGACAATCGATGGATTCCAGCGGACACGGGGAGTGCTCAAACTCATGGCCAAGGTGATTTATCGACTTTGGCAGGACGACAACAAGGATCTGATGATTTTGCCCGGTAGCTTGCCACTGTACGACGGTAGTGCTCGCAATGAGCTGATTTACTATCTCGGGCCAGGTTGGGACCCTGTGGTGGACCGCGACATCGATGGTCCAAGTGCCGAGACGACCATGCTGGAAGCCAAGGAAACGCGCTTTGGCTCGGTGCAGGCGGCGCGGCGGGTGGCGCGAACGGTGTTTCTGAGCAGCGCGCCGTCATCCGTCAGCACAAGGCCCGGTACCCGTGGCGTCGAACGTGGACGCGTGTTACTGGGCTGTCTGCAGCCCGGCCAAACATCCTCGCTCTACTCGGACGCGCTGAATCGATTGGCCGACCAGCTTCATTACATGAGCTCCTCCGGCGATAGGACGCAGGAAACGACACGCTATTGGTTCGACACGCGAGCCAACCTGCGGCGGGAAATGGAAGAGCGGAAGATTCGCTTTGATGACCGCAACGAAGTACGCGGTCGCATGGCGGAAATCGTGAAGAAGCTGTCTGCGGGAGCGACGTTATTTGGCGGCACCCATATCTTCACACCGCACAGCGATGTGCCGGATGATAGCGCCTTGCGATTGGTGCTGCTGTCTCCCGACCAGTTTTATTCCCGCGAGGAGCCGCGCCCCGCATTCGACGCAGTACTCGACTACACGCGCAACAACGGCAACAGGCCGAGGTATCGCGGAAACCGTTTGCTGTTTGTCGCACCGGATCACGGAGTGTTGGCCCGACTGCGCGACTCCATCCGGGTGGCGCTGGCGTGGAACTCGATCGTTGAAGACGTTGCGACGATGCGCCTGGTCCTGGACAATCTCCAAGCCGAGCAGGCCAAAAATGAACTCAAGGGAGCCGAAGATATTTTGCAGCGGGTGGCCCGTGAGTGCTACAAGTGGCTGCTGTGCCCGTCCCAAGGCAATCCCACGGGATCGGTGACCGTCGAAGTCTTTCCGCTCAACACCAGCGGGGCATCGCTAGGGGCTGAAATTGAGCGGGTCTGCTTGGACAACGAACTGGTGATCGCGACGTGGTCGCCCATCCATCTGCGCACCAAGCTCAAGGAGCTTTACTGGAAGAGTGACAAGGCCACGGCAAAAGCTGCGGACTTCTGG
This sequence comes from uncultured Verrucomicrobiota bacterium, assembly GCA_913063525.1. Lineage (GTDB taxonomy): Bacteria > Verrucomicrobiota > Verrucomicrobiia > Verrucomicrobiales > Akkermansiaceae > Luteolibacter. Next base: position 4,145 of record CAJXYV010000057.1, on the reverse strand, counting down.
GAGGACACGCTACGGTATCTCTACCTTCCGAGATTGAAAGACCGCACCGTGCTGGCGCAAGCCATCGTCAAGGGCGCGAGCACCCGCGACTTCTTCGGCACCGCCTACGGCGAACACGAAGAGAAGTTCGATGGTTTCAAGTTGGGAGACGCGAACGTCCAGTTTGACGACACGCTGCTGCTGATCGAACCCGAGACATCGGCCGCCTACGAAGCCGAGCAATTGGCCACTGTTCCAGTAACGATTGTAATACCTCCCGTCTCACCGGGCGGCACAGCACCCGTTCAGCCCAATCCAACGTCACCGTCTGGTGGGACGGGGGGCGTAACAATTCCCGTTGCACCATCACCAGCCAAGGCCTTCATTGGGTCGGCTGACATCGCACCAGCCACCGCGAAAATGCGACTCGTCCAGATCGCCGAGGAAATCATCTCGATTCTGGCCAGTGATCCGAACGCAGAGCTGAAAGTGACCATCGAGATTCAGGCATCGTTCGCCAATGGCGTCCAAGATCAGACCAAGCGAGCGATCTCTGAAAACGCCAAAACACTTGGGTTCAATACCGCGGAATGGGAGTGACTGGATTTGTGTCTTATCGCCAAAAACGATGAATGCGTCGCCAACTCAATGGATTCCCTCGGGAAAGCGCTGGCTTGAAATAGGCTGCCGTAGTGGTTTCCGCCCACTGTCATAGGCCCTAACGAAAAAATATTCTCCATAAAATAGAAGATAATCAAATCATTGGGGGCCTCAAAATAACTAACACATTAACGGATGGAACCCAAAATCCCTCAACTGTCAGCATACGATGTACTTGGTTACCTTGTGCCGGGCCTTGCCTTTGCTGTGGTGGTCGACCTTTCAATGGCTCACCACGCGCAACACCTTGTGCTTACTTTGCCAATTCCGAGTAAAAGTCTAAAAAAGATCAAATCATGCAGCCTTCTGAAATAGTCGCCATCAAAAGTCTGGTTGAAAACTTGGGGGATCTAAACCTGGCCCGTAGGATTGGTGAGGCGAATCCAGATGTGGATTTGAATCAATTGCGCATTTTGGACTACACCGCAGTAGAAATCATTTCGCTCTCAAATCGATTGATCTCACAGTTTCTTGATGAGATCGAGAGTCCGAATGCCCGCTTCTGGCAACCAACTTTCCAATGGGTAACATCCTATCAAGGCGCAGCTAGTCGGTCTCTGGCGCAAGTGCTTCAGCAATTGAACGACTACGTCACGCAGGGGAATTGGGAAGGGACTGCAGAGTTTCTCGATCTTGCCATCGGTTTTCAAATTATTCAAGGTTTCTGGGACAGAAGCACTGCGCGAAACAGGAACACCGCCAAGATCAAATATCATAGTATTATCGACGATCTGGAGAGCAAAGGAACGCAGATCACTATTCTTTTGGAGCAGGTTAGGGCACTAAAGGAAGAACAAGAAAAATCCAATGCTTTGAAACAGCAAGAGGCCGTGGCTACGGCGGCTGAACTTGAAAGTGCAAAACGGCAGGTTGCGGAAATCAATGTTATATTACAAAACGCCAGCGGTGCCAATGGCCAACTAACATCATTGCTTTCGTCGCAAAAAACTAACTTTGATATTACCGCCACCGAATTGACTCACATTGAAAAGCAGAAGACGGAGGTCGGCATTCTGATCGAGGATTTAGAGAAAAAATTGAAAGGCGCAGGGGAACGGCTCACCCATATGGAAGAAAAGGAAAATTGGGTCAATGAGCTTGCCGGAACAGCAGCGGCTGGCGCATTGGGACACAAGTTTGAATCGAGAAGAAAACAATTGGCAACCGCATCAGCTTTGTGGCTGGTAGGGACGGTGGCATCCATCGTTCTTGCTGCTGTGTGGCTGGGTTTATCCCACAAGTATTTCGTGAACCATGCCGATGACGTCTGGAAGACCTTGGCGTTGAATTTCGGGCTTCTTCTGCCAGCGATTTTCATTGTTGGTTTTTTCGCTAAGCAATTTAGCCGAGTTCGTCAGTTTGAAGAAGAGTATGCGTTTCGTTCAGCGGTTGCCATGACATTGGGCGCATTCGCAGATCGTCTAAAGAAGGATGATGCTGGTTATAATAAGCTGATTCTCGAAACAGTAGAGAGTCTCTATAAAATGCCAGTGCTACTTCATGAGAAGGAGTCTTCTGGAGGATTGTTTCGGCAAAATTCCCCGGAGAAAATCCTGAAAGCTGCGACTGGATTTGTTAGGGAGATGAAAACTCTCTCTTGAAAAAAATTCCCACTCTCTCCTCAACAATGGCTAGCCGTGAAACTTCGTTTGAATCAATAGCCCGGAGCCTGTTCCTCCGGTCGACTCCCGGTTTTATCACACCGCCTGATTCGCGCATTGAGCGAAATCAAGCTTGTATAATCCGCTCCATGTGCGAATAAACACCCAACAGACCCGCCACGCCTCTCCACGATGCGCACCAGGGCGGGTGCTTTATGTTCGGTGATCGCCGGGAAGGAGGCAGGCCATGAAATTCACGAAACCTACCCTTTCGATCGCTGATCTAGCCCAACGCTGGCGGGACAGAGGCCTTAAAATCGCAGACGCAGTTGAGGCATCGCACTACCTCCAGTTCATCGGCTACTATCGGCTTTCGGCTTACGCCTTGCCGCTGCAAGACAAGTCGAGAACCACCGACAGTGCCATCGACAAGCCGTTCAAGGCTGGGGCAACGTTTGAGGACATGCTCAATCTCTATCGTTTTGATCGAGAACTCCGCCTCCTGTTCATGGACGCCATCGAGCGCATTGAGGTCGCGGTGCGCAGTGCCATAGTCACCGAGATGAGCTTGCGACATGGGCCTCACTGGTTCATGGATGCTAGGCATTTCAAGTCGGGAGCGCCCCGGTTCAAGCACCATAAGCTGCTCGACCGGATCGACAAGGAACTCCAGATCCCCAGCGGGGCCAAGAGACCATCGAAGCCCCACCACGAGGTTTTCATCAACCACTACTACGCCACTTACTCCGATCCCTACCTACCGCCGGCGTGGATGATCGCGGAGACTCTTACCCTCGGGACATGGTCGATTGTGTTTGAGAACCTGCATGTGACTGCCGAACGCAAGGCGATCGCGAAGCCGCTGAAGACAGATGAACAAATCCTGCGCAACTGGCTCCATGCGCTGACCTACCTCCGGAACCTGTGCGCTCACCATTCGCGTCTGTGGAACCGGCAATTTGTGATCAAGCCCGTGATCGCCACTCGTCACGCCGCTTTCCTAAAATCGAATGACCGCTGCTACGCCATGGCGGTAGTGGTTGAGGATCTCCTGCGGACCGTGGCACCCGGGACCACTTGGGCCAAGCGACTGCGAGAACTTTTTTCAGGACATCCATTCGCAGACCCGGCGGCAATGGGCTTCCCCAAGGGTTGGCAGTCCGAAACATTTTGGAACCTTTCCTAATTTCCATGCCCCCTTCTTCCAAGAAGCCCTGATCAGCCAGGTCCCCGCAATGCGGTTTCCCCGACAACTCGGCTAGTCGTATTTGAACCCGGAGGAGGTGGCTGTGGAGCGCAGCGGCAGCCATGAGACGCGGCGACTGGGCATTGTTTGATTTCTGAATGGGATCCCGTTCATCGTCACCAATTGCAAGCGACCGGAAGACAGGGACTCGCTGGAACAGGCGGTGCGCCCGGAGGAACACGGCAGACTTTTCAAAGGCATCTTCGCGTTTTTCGGGTGCATGAGATCGGGTGAAATCCACCTTGCGGAAGCGCGATGCCGACCAAGAGATCTCGTTTGGGCCCCAAAAGACGCGCAGGCCGGTTAAGCGTATGCCTTGGACCCCGCCGTCCTGTTCGATGATCGACACGATGTGATAGACTTAGTCCTTGGCAGCACCCCATCGGGAAAAAAGAAAGGATGGAGTTCTGGATGGGAGGGCGGACGGTCCGGAGAGATCAGTGTTGATAGCGACGACACGGTCGCCGGCTGAAAATTTGTCCATGGTCGTAAGAGTGTTTTGGGTGGTTCAGTTTTTTGATGTCTAAAAATTTAACCCGGGGGGTGGGTCAAATAGCGGGTCATACTATGAAAAAATTCCGAAATTTTGATTTTTTAGAATTTTTCCTTCGCCTTTGGAGTCGCGGATATCTGCGATCTCCATTCGGCAAATCGCGACT
>CAJXYV010000056.1 GCA_913063525.1 uncultured Verrucomicrobiota bacterium | reverse complement strand
TGTCGAATTCTTCTTCGAAAGCCATCACCAGCTCCACGGTGTCGAGCGAGTCGGCACCGAGATCTTCGACGAATTTGGCTTCGGTGGTGACTTGATCAGCGCTGACGCCAAGTTGGTCCACGATGATGTCCTTTACACGGGCTTCGATACTTTTGTCTGACATAAGTTAGTAAGGTTGAGAATAGGCGTTGCACAGGGTTAGCGTCTGGAGAACCGACTTGGCAATCCCGAAAACGATTCCAGAGTGGAAAAGCACTGGACCACCCCCGGTCGGTCAGGCCGGCGCGGAGTCTTCCGCCTTCGTTTCCGCCGGCGCAGCGCTCGTATATTCAATGATTTCACCCGAAAAGTGCGCTCGGATCTGCTGCAACAGCCGCTCGGCCGGCTTGTCGTTTTCCGCCTTGAATCCGCCGTAGGTCAGCCCGTCGATGCGGATCCGCCCCTTGCCGGAAGCGCCGTCGTGGTCGATGAATGCCAACCCCTTGGTGTCCCATTTGCGCAGATCGAGCGTTTTCAAATCCGCGTAAGGCACCCGCTTGCCCTGCTGGGTCGTCACCGCCTCCGCATCCACCGAGATCGAGCGATTGATCGTGCGCAGCAAGAAAAACGCCGCCGCGCCCGTCAACACCGCACAGATTACGGCCACGATCCACTGCTCCCGGATCTTCTGCGCGTCGTGCGGCTCCTCGGCCACCGTCGCGTCCAGCCCCCGCTCGCGCGTGTATTCGCGCCACAAGATATTCCACTGCAGCGGCTTCATCCGCTCGAAATCCTGCAAAATCGCCGGCCACGGCATCGGCAGCTGGGTCGACGCCGGCAGCACCGAGCGATCCTCCGGAAACGCCACCGTCCGCTTCGCCGCATATCGTTGCCACGCGTCAGCCGTCAGCGAACCGTCGGAATTCATCTTCGAAAACTCCTCGTTGGCCATTTGGAATGACCGGTGAAGGTAAAAAACCTCGTTCTTCTTGCGATACCCCGTCGAGCCGTCGATGTAAAACAGCACGGTAAACGTGCCAAACATCAACAGCATCACCCCCGCACGAAGGAGAAACCAAGGCGTTGGTTTGCAGATAATGGTTTCGGAATCAGTCATCGGATGCCCAATAAACAACCCCAGCGAACCCCACTTGGCAAGCCGAACCCTCCAAATCAACATACGGGCAAATGAGAAGGCAGCCCTCAAATCCAAACGGGTGAATCTGAAACCCCTTGCGAGTCGGCACCAACCCGGTCGATTGCCATCCGCGCCAGAGTCGCTTCGCTCATTTCATCACATGCCGGCCTGATGGCAAACGATTGCCGCAATAAATGCAGTTGGGTTTAATCGTGCTGGCCTTCTGGCCGCAATGAGGACAATCGAGCAACTCGGCACCGATCTTCCCATCAACCACTCCATCTCTTGTATCGATCTCGAGGATCTTCGCCTTCAGATGATCGTCTGTGAATCCGATGTGATCTCGAAGAAGCTCCCATATGGCCTGGCATGCCAGAGTCAACTCCTCGAGTTCCTGCTTTGTATGGTCCTTCCGGGCAGAAAGACTGTCGACTTTCATCGACGCAATATCCGCCGCAGTTCTGGCCTTCTCAATCTGATAGTGTTGAAGAATGTCCCAAGCTAAGCTCATATCATGATTAGGGTTTGTGTGTTGATCCTACCGTACAACCTCAAGAGTCTTCATCCTGTCGGTGATGACTGTCCAGCGAAAATCAGAGAAATCATCAGCCTCCCGCACCGACTCAAAATACAATACAAAGCCTGCACGCATCTAGCCTTCAGCCAGCTGAATGACAAACCAACGCTGAAATCCAAACGCTCAAGTTATAAGGGCGGAAAAACAGAAAAACCCATGGCTGATGCGGCGTCTCGCAGTCGTTTGTCGGTCGCGATGATTTCACTTTCCCCGCTGCAGTGCGCGGCGGCAAGATGCAGCGCATCATTCGTACGGATCAAAATGGGCGGCAGAAGCGAAAGACATCGATCCACGATCTTATAAAACTGGGACCTGACTGCAGCATTGCAAGAGTTCATGACTATGGACTCATCAGCGATGTCAGCCTCTAAAGCCTTTTGCACCTTGCGCGCCTCACCGCGCGCAAGGCTCCCTTCAGATTCTTTGCGCCGCACAGCAGCCCAAAACTCCAAGGGGGTGACGTCGCAGGTGACACACACAGCACCACGAGCAAGAATGTGATGAAATTTAGCAGAATCAGGCTCCGGAGTATAAAGCTTGATGAGGCAGGATGTATCCCAATAACTCATCAGGCATGGTCCGAACGGAGGTCATCTAAAATGGTTTCCGTACTGCTGCCTTGTTTGCCCGTTCCAAGGGTCGCACGCAAGGCAGCCAGCCGTATCAGCCACGCCTGACGTTTCAAGCGGGAGCTGGCCACTGCAGATTCGGTCACTTCTGCATGGTCGTGAGGCTGGCCCGCTGCCGCAAAATTCTCGCGCAATGGAGAACTTTGGCCGCCGCAGATGTTGCAATTTTTAACCGACATAAGAAGATACTACTCCATCAACTGAATATGGCGAGCTGAGATTTTTCTGGGACACCAAGAAGATCTTCGAGTGACCAAAAGGCGTTTTCCATCCCCCCAAAGATGTCTCATGTTTCATCGGGTTCGGGATTTGAGAGGAATCGCGACGTTGAACGAACCGACGCGGTCGGCATGATCTGACGCGGCGCAGAGCAAGGCGATGGGTTGACCCTGATCAAAAACCAGCTGCGGGCGTTCGAGCGCGGCCAGCTTTTGCACTCGCCCGTCGGCCCAGGTCACTTGCGGCGTGGTCACCAGTGTGTGCTTGGCCGTGTGCCATTCCAATCCGTCCGCCGATTCCCAAAGCGCCAGCGAATAGCCGCGATGCGTGAAGCTGCCCTTGTTATCCTTTACCACGGCCCAGTAGCGATCGTCGCCGTGCCAGATGAAAGGGTCTTCCGCCGAGAACATCTCCCCCTTCGCACCAAAAACCTCGCCGGGATGCTTCGTAAACGGACCGGTCGGACTGTCCGCCGTAGCGACGAGATGCACCACGGGACCGCCGAAGGGCTTTTTACCTTTCATTCCAACCCCCTTGTAAACCATCAGAAAACTGCCGTCCGGCCGGCGGATCACGGAAGGATTGTTGACCACCATGGAGTCTGGCGCATTGGGGTCGGCACTGATATCAATCACGGGTTTGTCAAACCGCTGCCACGGCCCGTTTGGATGATCGGCCACGGCCACGCCAATGCGCTGATGGTTGCGATGCGTCCAGTTCAACGGATGCTCCACCACGCCGTCGCCAAAATTCCCCATATAGTAGAGATAGTATTTTCCGTCGGCACGGATGACGGTCGGATTGTGCGTGCAGGAACCATCCCAAAACTTCGTGCCACGCGCGGGTAACGCCACGTCCAAGTGTTGCCATGGCCCGAACGGCGTGGCGCTGACCGCATGCGCCACCTCCGAGTGGGTGACCCAGGCGTCATGCCCAAGGGCGCGCGGCCAACGGGAGTAAAACAGATGATATTTCCCGTCGTCACCCATCACCGCCGAGCCACACCAGATGTTATAGTCGGGGTCGCTAAACTTCGCGCTCGCCGGCACAGGCTGAAGCATCGCAAAAAGATCCAATTCCGTGTCGCCCGCCAGCGGGCCGGTGAGAGTCTCGCGGCGCATCGCGCCCGGCTGCCGCATCAGGTCCTGAAGCAGCGGCAGATGGTTTTCATAAACGCCGCGCGGTGTCGTTTGGTGGCACACGCAAATCCACGCCGCTTTACCGACGATTTCACCCATCATGCCGCAGGTGCGCATCACACGAACCGGGCCAAGTGCCTCGTGGGTCACGCTGATGTCGCGCCCCGCCATGAAAAGGTTGCTGATATTGCGACTGTAGAGCGTGCGGTACGGCGCCCAATACGGCCCCTGATATTTGTACCCCTTGCCCTCCGTGGCGCGGGAAATAAATTCTTCGCCCTCGTGGCCTTGCTGAAACGTCTTGTCCGGCGCGTGCAAATCAATGTGCCAGGAACAGGGAAAACTGCCGTCGGCAAAAACTCGATTCGCTAGAAAATCTTCCTTGCTGAGAACGACATCGCCTAGCAGTCGGCGGGATTCGCGCTTACCCGCGATGTAGGCCGCCCAGCCGATCCGGTGGTTCGGATAAAGCTTATCCACATTCTTCAAGGCATCCCACGCGCCATACATCGCGCGGAGGTTCAAGTCGCGGATGCGCTCCACATCGGCGATCGGATCCTGGTCGAAGCCGCTTTCCCAAAACCAGCCGCCGAGGTTATCGAGCTCGTTAGCACCGCCCCACTGCCCCTTGAAACCCTTGCGCCCAGGAAACGGCTTATCGCTCAAATCAATGGCCCAAGGACAGCGCGGAAACGGCTGTGGGTGATTCCCCACCTCGCAAGCCATGGCCAGTGCCGTCTTATCCTTGCACTCGCACTTCAGCACCTGCTGGTTGTCGGCGGCGTCCAATACGTTCCACAGATTGCTCATGCCTTGATGTTCCTCGCGCAACATCTCAAAGTCTGCGCCCGCCAGAAAACCAACCGTCGCATCGCCGGTACAATCGGCAAAAAACTTTGCACGAAGCCGGACACGCCGCGCCGTCTGGGTGTGCTGCACCACCACCGCCTGGATTCGCCCGCCATCGGACTCCACCGCGATCGCGCGCTGCTCCGTCAGCAACGTAATCCGCGATTCCGCACGCACCAAGTCAGTCTTGCGTGCATCGGCATAGATGTCGCCTCCCTTGGCGTTGCCGACACCCGGGCCTTTGCGCGGGACAAGTTCCTCCACGATGTCGCCGATGTGCGGATACGGCAGCTGCTGGGTTTGGCCCTCGGGCCAGACGCGCACTTCGGAACTCCCGTTGCCACCCAGCACCGGACGATCTTGCACCAGCGCCACCTTCAATCCGTTCCGTGCGGCAGATATCGCGACACACGATCCAGCGATGCCACCGCCAACCACAACCAGGTCGAAATTGCCACCGTCCTCCGGTTCGGCAGGCAACCCGAGAGCCGCCCGGCGGAAGCTCGTCAACGCCGCGAGTTCATTCGGCGGAATGAAGTCGATGTCCTTGCTGAAAAGAATCGCATCGCATCGCCCCTCAAAGCCGGTGAGATCATGGAGCGCCACCTTCTCCTCGGCGCCGAGTTGGATGACGCCACCATCCTGCCAATGCCACTCCGCCTTCTCGGTGCCAAAGGTTGGCGAAAGAGCCTGACCATTGATGAGCACCTGAAACTTTCCCGGTGCGCCCGGGCACTTCCACGGCGCAACCCAGTCGCGAGTCCGCACCCATACCCGGTAATTGCCCGGCGACATCACTTTCATCGTCGTGACCGCATCCTTCACCGGCACCCCGAGCCCGTGCGCGAGCAAATAGGCGGAACCCATTTGATCCATGGACTGCTGGTCAACATCCCAGCCCCCGAGGTCGGCAAACTGCTCGGCTTCGAGGAATATGACATCTGGATTCTTTGTCGGTGCTACGGCAGCTTGCAGCTTAGACAGCGGTGACGGCAACAAACTGCTGGCGAGCACGCCGCCCGTTACGCTGATAAACTTCCGTCGTGGGATAGATATACTGGATTTCATAAGCGATTTGCGCTGGCTGCCTCGATAGGATCCCTACGATCAAAAAATAGCAGGGCTATCACTTTATTTTGAATCAATCGGTCACGACTACCCTGATTAAAAAACCAGCTGCATATAATCGATTCAAGACTAATGCTTTAGGTGACTTTTTCGGCGCGCTCTTCCTGCAAACAAAGGAAGATGGGCTCGCGCAAAGGTACGAAGCCGCCAAGGAAGAAGGTTTGGAGTCTGGCCCCGTTGGTGTGCGCGCTGGGGAGACCAACTTCGAGTCACGCCGACACCCGCTGAACAGGCGAATCTAAAATCTATGCTGTTGAGTTGGGACTGACCCCGAAGCACCATTTTTAAGCGCTTGACCGGCACGGCAGCTTTATGATTTCTCTTCGGCACAGAGGCATTCACATTTCGACCGCAACCTTCTGCACATTTCACTCGCGGTTTGCAGAGCGTAATTTATGATGTTAAATAACATGTCTGTTTCATCTTTGAAATTTTTCCGGCGAAAAAGCTTATTCTCAATCGGACCATTTCATTCAACATTTTCTGAGACGATAAATTTCAACGGAATTCAATCGTCTTTTTTTCTAAAAAAGAGCAGATTTGCAAATCCGTTTTTTTATTCGGACTCAACGTTCAATAATACAAAAACTTCCCTGAAGATTACAAGTCGAAATAGACGTGTCATAATATCTGATTTATCGGACATTGAAAATAAAATCTCCGTTAAATCACCCATACTCTTCCCGCTTTTAACTACTGGCAAATTTTCATTTATTCTTCCCGATGGAAAAATCTCATTTGAGATCGGAAGATCCTTAAATCATGATGGATCAATGTATGGGCTAATTCATTTTCAAGGTTTAATTTATAGATTCTACTATAAATTCAAAGAATATGAGTCTAACGATAAGGCAAACATGTTTCCCGATGGGACTCCTCTAAATTTATCGATGGAGTCCATGATGAAAGTGACTTTTTTTGCATTGTGGCTAAATGCATATAATGCGAGTTTTCAGCATAGTTAGTGGAAATGGGAAATCTCTGGGGTAGGTTCCCGCAGTGAAACATTTTTTTCTGACGGTCCGCCTCCGGCCCCACCGTCTCAACCCCTCCCCGAAGATCGTCGCTCCGCCCCGCCTTCCCATTCCGCTGCGTACTGATCACGGATGGTACTAGCCTATGTGCCCACTGGGGTCGCCCCTAAATGACAGACATTCACCCGAGTCCTCCGCCTCCCCAACCCACTCCACTCCTGTTGCCGGTCCAAAAACGCTCGTTTCCAGAGCAAAAACGTCTGTTGCCAGAGCAAAAACGTCTGTTGCCAGAGCAAAAACGTCTGTTGCCAGAGCAGAAACGTTCGTTGCCAGAGCAGAAACGTCCGTTGCCAGAGCAAAAACGCCCGTTGCCAGAGCAAAAACGCCCGTTGCCAGAGTAAAAACGCCCGTTGCCAGAGCAGAAACGCTCGTTGCCAGAGCAGAAACGCTCGTTGCCAGAGCAGAAACGTTCGTTGCCAGAGCAGAAACGTCCGTTGCCAGACCAAAAACGTTCGTTGCCAGAGCAGAAACGTTCGTTGCCAGAGCAGAAACGTTCGTTGCCAGAGTAGAAACGTCCGTTGCCAGAGTAGAAACGTCCGTTGCCAGAGTAGAAACGTCCGTTGCCAAAGCGGAAACGTTCGTTGCCAGAGCAAAAAGATTCGTTATCAAATCCAATAATCCGATTCTTTTTAAATTTACTATCGAAGATATTATTAAATCTTATAACAGTAATCTTTTTGCTTTTTTAAAATATATTACGTGTGCCTAACATTTGTTCTTGACCCGCCTCAAAACACACACTATAAATTCAAACATGTCCTGAGGGTATTCGGGAAGCAGAATCACAAGTCGACTACATCCAATCAACCACCGTAATCATATGCCTAATCTTATCTATCCAAAAGTCATCAATCGTCACGACGCCATCGTCAGCGCGTGGCGCCGTATCGCACCCGAGCAATCATTCTCCGGAATGACACTCACACAGTATGAAACCCTCAGCCAGGGAGTCTTCGACATTCGAAGTCTCATTGGAGAAACCAAGGCAACCCTCTCGGCCCAAAACCAAGAGCTCATGCTGACGGACGACGCCCTGCGTGCAGTCCAGCGCGCAATTGTCAATTCCGTTCGTGGCGACCTGCAGTATGGCGAGAACAGCCCGCTGTATCGAGCCATGGGCTACACCCCGATCAATCGTCGCGAAAGTGGACTGACCCGCAAGGTCATGACTCCCACCGTCACGCCGATTCCGGCACCCATCGTAGCGGCGTGATTTAGCTTACCAGGGCTGAGGAACCACCCGCGCCGCATCTGCGGACTCTACATGAACCCGACCCCATCCGCACCGTGTTGCGGATGGGGTCAACTTTTTTAAAGATGTACCATTCGGAGAAACACCCGTTTCGCGGGCGGCCGAGGGGATGAATCGGATTTCGCAGTGCCTGCTCCGAGATGAAAAGGAGTCATCCAATGGGAATTCCTTCGATTCTGGCTTGTCGTTGCCTAACCGCTCGGCTAAGATCAAAGTCGTTATGCCAATTGCAACTCCTGCGCAATATCGCGCCATGTTGGACGCCGCCCAAAAGGGTGGCTACGCCTACCCCGCCGTCAACGTCACTTCGATCACCACGATCAATGGAGCGCTCCGCGCATTCGCGGAAGCGAAATGCGACGGAATCATCCAAGTTTCCACCGGTGGTGGTGAATTTGCCTCCGGCACGCTGGTGAAAGAAGCGGCCTTCGGGGCGATCGTTCTCGCTGAGGCGGCGCACCTTCTGGCGGAGAAGCACAACGTGCTGATCGCGTTGCACACCGACCACTGCCAACCCGGCAAGGTGAATTCCTTCCTCCGACCGCTGCTGGAAGCTTCCAAGAAGCGCATCGCTGAAGGCAAAGGCCCGCTGTTCCAAAGCCATATGCTGGACGCTTCGGAGCTGCCGCTGGACGAGAACATCGAACTTTCCAAGGGCCTGCTCAAGGAGTGCGCCGATCTGGGCATCATCCTCGAAGTGGAAGCCGGCGTGGTCGGTGGCGAGGAAGACGGCCACGACACCTCGGGTGTCGCCGCTGAAAAACTCTACACGACGCCAGCCGACATGCTCGCCGTGTACGAGGCGCTGCAGCCGATCGGCCGTTTCCTGTTCGCCGCCACTTTCGGCAACGTGCACGGTGCCTACAAGCCCGGCTCGGTGAAGCTGGAGCCAACGATCCTGCGCGACGGCCAAAAGGTCGTGACCGACAAACACGGCGCAGGCGCTGAAATGGACCTCGTCTTCCACGGCGGTTCCGGTTCCGAGCTTTCCGACATCCGCGAGACCCTCGACTACGGTGTGGTTAAGATGAACATCGACACGGACACGCAGTATGCGTTCACCCGCCCGATCGTGACGCACATCTGCCAGAACATCGAAGGCGTTCTGAAAATCGACGGCGAAGTCGGCGACAAAAAGCAGTACGACCCGCGCAGCTATCTGAAGAAAGCGGAAGTCTCGCTGGCCAACCGCCTGAAGGAAGCCGCAGAAGACCTGCGCGCGACCGGCAAGACGATCTTCGGCACGGTCTGATTTTGAATGATTCTCCAAAAGGCGGATCCCACAGCGGGGTCCGCCTTTTTTGGGTGTGGGAACGACGATGGGCGCTTGCAAAGCTTTGCGCCGTCTGGGAATCCCGCTTGCTCCGCTGCCGAGCCGCCTTTAAGATCGGTTGATAATGTTCGATTGGATTGCGAAAAACCGACCTGCGCCCGCGATGCGGCTGGCTAGCGCCCTGTTGCTGTGGGTTCCTGTGGCGGCAAGCGCGCAAACGCCGCCGCCGGTGCAAACCGCGCAGTTTGATCCGTCGGACTTGTATTTTCAAGGTTACTTGGCGATCCGTGCGGCGGAACAATTGGAAAGCAGTGGCGACTACGTGGGTGCCGCGGAGAAGCTGGAGCGGGCGCGCAAGCTGATCGATTCCGTCCGCCGCTACCACCCCGAGTGGAAGCCGGAGATGGTCAACGGCCGCAGCGCCCAGAACGCCGAGGCGATCGAAAAAATCCGCGCAAAAGCCGACGAACAGCAACGGAAGAACCGCAACGTGGTGGCCGAACTGGAAGGTGGCGTTAAAAATTCCGGCAAGCTGGCCGATCCCGCCAGCAGCCCCCCGCCGCCCGCGCCAACCGTGCTAGAGGCAGATCCCCTCGCCACCCGCCGGCTGGCCAACGCCGAGGCGGAGGTCAAGCGGCTGCGCGATCAAATCAAAGCCAACACAGCCCAGACCAACGAAGCGGCGCGCAACGAATCCCGTGTCCAAGACATCGCCGGCCAGCGCGATAACCTGCAGGCCCAGTTGCGGGCGGCAGAAAACGAATCGCAAGCGCTGCGCGCCAAGTTATCCGCCGCCCCGGTGGAGGGCGAAATGAAAAACCTCAACCAGCGCATCGCCGGGCTGGAACAAGAGCGCGAGGCGATGTCGATGGCGCTGGCCCAAAGCCGTGGTGCCCACACCGAGGCGCTGGCCCGCACGGCCATTCTGGAAGCCGACCTCAAGGTCATGCAGCAGAAGTATTCCAATCTCGACCGCGATCTGAAGGCGGAAAGAAACGTGGCGAACTCGGTCGTCACCGGGCAACGCACCCAGCTTCAAGCGCTTGAAAAAGAACTGACCCGCAAAAGTAGCGAACTGGACAAGGCCAATTCGCGCATTGTCGGATTGATGAACGAACTTCAGGAAAGCCGCGACTCCTTCAGCCAGCTGCGGACGGAGCGAGATTCGCTGATGCAGGAGCGCGACCAGATGAGCGCGATGCTGAAGCTCAACGAAGACGGTCGCATCCAAGACTTGATCCAGCAAAACATGGGGCTGGCTAAAAACCTCCGCGAGGCGAACGACAAAGTCGAACGTATGAGCAAGGACAGCAACAGCGGCAAGGCCGACCTAGAGGCTGCCTTCCGCGATCTGGCCATCGCGAAGTCGCAAATCAACAAGCTTTACCAAGAAAAACGCGATCAAGATGGCAGGCTCGCCGATCTGGAAGAACGCCTGAAGGGCGAGGAAGCGGCACTGGCCAAGGGCAAAGTCGACGCAGATCCCGCGGAAGTGGCCGTCCTGCGCGACATCATCCAGCGCCAACTGCGGATCCAAGAACGCCGCCGCCAAGCGCGCGATTTACTCGTCGACGCAGTCAAGGACATGGGTGCCAAGGATGAGCGGATCGGCCAAGCGATCGAACTTTTCGAGGGCCAGGAGATCCAGCTTTCACCGGATGAACAGAAACTGCTGGCCGACAAAAACGTCGATGGCGAGTTTGTATCTCCTTTTGCCCAAGACCGCAACACGGTCGGCCGCAACACCACGGAGCTGAACCGCGACATCGCGGTGTTCGAACGGACGGCGGAGAAATCCTATGCCGCCGGCCGTCTGCTGCCGACCCGCGAGCTGTTTCAAATGATCGTGGAGCAGCACCCCGGCCACATCCCCGCGCTCTGCAAGCTGGGGGTCGTCGATCTGCGGCTGAAAGATTCCGCGGCGGCGATCGACACCTTCCGCCGCGCGGTGGAGTTGGATGGCAACAACCCGTATGCTCAACGCATGCTGGGCTTTGCCTTCATGAGCGCGGGCGATTTGCGCAACGCAGAGCAAACGATCAAACAAGCCGTAGCACTGGCCCCGGACGACGCCAAAAGCCACCTGCTGCTGGGCGTGATTTGCCAGCGCCTCGGTCGGCCGGAGGAAGCGGAGTCGTATTACAAAGCGGCGATCGCTGCCGACCCCTTGTCGAGCGACCCCTACTACAACCTCGCGCGCCTCTGCTCCGGCAGCAAGCGCATGGCCCAAGCAAAAAACTATTACAGTCAGGCGCTGGAACGCGGGGCCATCCCCGACGCAAAACTCGAACAACGTTTCGCTCAACCGTGAAAACCCCACGCTTCATCGCCCTTCTGCCGGCATTGTTGCTGGCCTCCTGCGCTGCGGATTCTGACAAGGAGAAGTCCACGACGCAGTCCGAAACGCCCCACAAATCGTTGACCGAACGGATGACCGAAAAAAACGGTTACGCCCAAGATTCCCAAGGCAATTGGAAAGCCAAGGACAACAAGCGCAGCCCCTTTGACAGCAAAGGCGAGGTCGCGGGCTTGAAAAAGGATTACAAAAAACAGGACTACCAGACCGGCGACTACGCCAAGAAATCCTGGTGGGGCAACAAGGACTACGACAAAAAATCCTATTCGGGGAAAACCGACGGCAGCCAATTCCAGCAGGCTTCCTCACTCACCGGCAAAACCGCCCCCGAGACAACCAGCACCTCTGCCAAGATCCCCGGCGACTATCAAACCAACGCATTCGGCACCCATGCCGCACGCGAAGCTGGCACCAAAGAGGTCAGCATTTCGACCAATGCGGCCATCGAAAAACGTCGCAAGTCCTTTCAACAGCCCGAAATCATCGACTATCGCGCGCAACGTTCGCTCAGCCTGGATCAGTCGAGGAGTCTGCTGGGGCGCTGACCGCTGCGACTTCCTTGCCCACGAGGACCAGCGAATCGAGTAGCAGCTTTTTCAACGTTTCCCAGCGCCACGGCCGACCTTCAAGGAAAAATGTTTGCGCCACCGACAGCCGCAGTTGCGCATACTGCTCGGCAGGAAATGCTTCGCTCAGCGAGGTCGCGATCGGACTCAGCGGAAAGCCTGCCACGTGGCGGACATCGACATTGGCCGCGGCGAGCCGTGCCCGCCACGCTTCAGCAAACCGCTCGGCCAACACCGCGCCGGGCGGAGTTTCGATCATCACCAGCCCATCCGTCGTCGGGTCGGTGTGCACCATGACGTGCAGGACCGCCGGATGCCGCCGCAGATCCTCGGCGATCCGCTGATTGAGCGCCATGCGGAAGGGCCGCTCGTAGCGGTCGACCACCTTGACCCGCATGGATTCGGGCAACTTGAGAGAATATGAGCTCCAGCGGGCATCGCCCTCTTTCCCGAGATCGATGAGCAGCCGCGTCGCATCCGCATGCACCAGCGGCGTGGAAAACCGCATCGCAAAACCCTGCGCCAGATTCAATGCCCCCGGCTCCCAGCCTTCCGATGACCCAACCAGCTCCTCCGATCCGCGAAAAATTTCACGGTAAGGTTCCGGCACCGCACAGGTCGCATGATCACAACTGAAAAGAAAGGCTGTCATTGAAGGTCGATTTCCGCAAACCCGGTCAATATCGCCCAGATCCCCAGCCGGCGCAACCCCGCATCTGGGATTCGGATGCCCCCCTTAAAGCTCCCTCGACGCCCCAATGACGTTTACGCCACGCAAACCAAATAACGCGTCGGCCTTGAGAAGATGGCCATCGCTGGAATAAATTTCAGAAAAACCATGCTCCGCCGCGGTGGCAAGATGTAGGGCATCGGCAGCACGGAGAAAGACGGTCGATGCGGCTGTCGCGTAAACCTTTTCCAAACGAGCTATCATACCATGTCGCATAAATTAAGTAACGTCGTTTCGACTCTTTGTTAGTCTCGGTTATGGCAAAAAAAACTTCGACTTGGCAGACCCGATGTGGCTGCCGTAATTGATGAGAAACACGCCGCCGAAAAAGATGGATGGCGCAAAAAACGACTACTCGCCATCAAAAACCGACTACTCGCCATTAAACTTGCCGCCCGAGGAGAGCACACTTCCGCAGAAATCGCCGATCTTTGTGGCATTGCTCGCGGTGACCTTTTCCGCTGGCTGGCAGCCGTTCGTGAAGGAGGTCTTGAGGCACTGCTCACGCGCGACAAACCGGGCCCCAAAGAGGGTTCACCATGGAGCGTCTCCCCAGCGATCCTCGACGAACTCAAGGCGAAGCTGGATGCTGGCGAATTTGTCACCGGAGTCTAGGCCCAGCGGTGGCTCGAGGAAAAACACGGTGTTTCTCGACCTTACAAAACGGTTTGGCGCTGGGACATCATCAAGGACGAGATTGTTAATCGAGTCTTTGAGACAGTTGAGGAATTGAGGGTCGCAGCTTTACCTTCCCTGAAGCGCTATTGGGATGATGCCACGGCAGTGTTAAGGCTGGTGGGTCGAAGTTGGCTGCTTGATCAAGTCAACGCTTCGTCAGTTCCTCTGAGGTGAAATTTACCGCCAGAAGGAAAAAATTCAAAATTAAAGGGCTCTTCACCCAGTGGGTGAACGTCGTGGGATGGTGAAAGTGCGCTCAAACGCTTTGCCTATCATCCAAAAAGCACCACCGCACCACTTCCAACTGCGGATTATGGGTTCATAACACCCTACCGAGTGGCAGGATTTCCAGCTCACCCACTTCTCTCGGCCGAATCATCCATGCCTGTGGGATGCCTGTGAATCCATTACTATTGATTGGATTACCGCCCCCATTGGCGGCTTCCGCGACCTGCGGCAGACGTTCACTTTTCCCCGCATGCGGAGGAATGGCGCCGGGGCCTAACGCGCACCTGCGGCCTTGAGCTGGGCGATGGCGGCATCAAGCCGCTGGCGGGTGGCGGCAAGCTCGGCACCGAAAGCGCGGAGTTTGGCATCGCGTTCGCTCAGGGCGGCTTGCCAGGTTTTCAGCTGCTCGCGGGCGGAGCTGACTTCGTTCTGATAGTTGCTGGACTGGGTTGCCTGTTCGGCGGCGGCGCGTTGGCTGCTGGCGATGGATTCTTTCAAGGCGGCGATGTCGCGTTCGAGATCGGCGGCACGTTTGGCTTCGGTCGCCGTTTGTTCGTGAGCGACACGAAGTTCGCTTTTGAGGTTTGAAATCTCAAGTTCAGCGCTACGTTCACGATTCCACTGTATCACGACCAGCCCCGCGAGAACAAGGCAGCCGATGGCGTTGAGAAAGGGCAGGACGCGGGATTTCACAGGTTAGGGCTGGGTAGTTTGAGATTCGAAACTGACCTTTTCAATGCCCGCCGCGCGGACGGCATTGAGCACGCCGAGCACCTGTTTGTGGCGCGCCTCCGCATCGGCGGCGATGAGGACACGGGTTTCGGCGGGCGATGCCTCAGCTTTGAGGCGGGTGGTGATTTCCGATAGTGTGACGATTTTCCCATCCCAAGTGGCGACGCCGTTGGCATCGACGGCGAGATGGAACGGCGGGGCCTTGGTTTCGGCAATGCCGGTGGAGGCTTGCGGCAGGGCGATCGGCACGCGGTGGAGCTGGGTCATGCTGAGGCTGACCAGCATGAAGGCAGCGAGCAGGAAAAACATGATGTCGATTAGCGGGATGATTTCGATCCGCGCTTCATCGCCTTCGTCGCCGGAGGAGCTGTGGAGTTGGACGGGCATCAGCGCGGGGTGCGTTTGGCGGCGAAGGTTTCCAGATCGTGGCCGTGTTCCTTGGCGGACTTGACGAGCAGTTCGGTGTGGTTGATCCAGCGCTCCAGCGAGCCGCGAAGAACGGCGACCCGCTTGCGGAAAAAGTTGTAAGGCAGCAGGCAGAGAATGGCGATGGCGATGCCGCACGCGGTGGCGATCAGCGCTTCGCCAATCCCGCCGGAGACCTTGCTGGCGGCCAGTTGTTCATCCCCGACAAAGGAAAACGACCCCATGATGCCGACGACGGTGCCGAACAACCCGAGCAGCGGGGCGAGGGTGATGAGGGTGCTGAGGATCCACATGCGGGCCTCGGATTTTTCGATGAGATGGGTGGCGTGGAGTTGCATGGCGGCCAGCATCGAGGTGTGCGCGTGGGTCATGCCTTCGTTGAGATTGGCGAGAAAGGGATCGCTGGTGTTTTGGCCGAGGTCCCAAGCTTTCGCAAAATCGCCGTTGCCGATGGCGACGCGGGCTTGTTCTTGTTTCGCCGTTTGGAGCGTCGCTTGAAAGCGCAGCCACCAGACGGCACGGTCGAGCACGACGCAGAACGCGAGAAAAAAAGCGGCGAGGATGGGCCACATGACCCAGCCACCTTTGAGAAAAGTTTGCACGACGATGTTAGAAAGCACGGTGGTATTAGTTGAGTTGAAAAACGATGCGGCGCTCCAAAGTCATGACGCCACCTGCGGGAAAACTCCAGCCAAGCACGGTGCGGACCGCTTCTTCATTGAGCAATGGCCAAGGTGAAGGCTTTTTGACTTTGGCGGAAATGACACGTCCATCGCTGTCGGCGACAAACTCGACAACCACGCTGCCCGTTTGATTGCGGTAGCGTGCTTCTGCGGGGTAGGGCCGCTCTGGCATGTGGCCAGCGGCGAAACGGGCGGCGTTAGACGCTTCTGTGGCTGTGCGGTTAGAGGTGGCACTGGCGCTTTTACTTACAGGCCGCGCCGGGCGGTTAGAAGCAGTCGCCGCAGGGGCTTTGGCGACGACACTGGGAAAACTCGGGACGTCGGGCAGTGGCAGATGATCGGCCAGGGCGGGCGAGTCGGGTGGTGTCGCGGGGGTGTCGGCGACTTCAGACGGACTGCTTTCCTCTGAAATCGCGGCGTTTTCTGCAACACGGGTGTCACCCAGCGTGATATCCTCGTCGTTCGTAGGGGCCGCATCGACCTGTAGAACCTGAGGGCTGGCACGCCACTCGGGGACGACCATACCCACCACGCCAAACCCCGCCACGCTGAGCCAAGTGGCCAGTGTGGTGATGTTGAGTGCGTGGCAGAGCGAAGTCATCGTGGGTTCCTACGGCAGAAACTAGTCTCAGAATCGAGCCATGACAACCCTGGGTCGCAAGGTCATTTCGTCTGCCTGAATGCCGCTGCGGAATTACCATTTCCATTCCAATCCGGCAAAGACGCTGCGGCCATCGCCGGGCAGGAATTGAGAGGAATCCTTGCCCTTGGCATCTGCGATCACGCCTGTAGTCGCGGCATAGGTTTTGTTGGTCAGGTTTTTCGCTTCGACAAACCATGACACGCCTTTTTCCACACGACGGCCAAACTTGAAGCCCAGCAACGCATAGGGATCGGCTTTGAGCGTGTTGGCTTGGTCGACATAGGAACCGACAGGCACCCATTCGGCGGTGAGACCCGCGTAGTGGCCGAGTTGGTTTTCCCAAGTCAGCTCGCTGCGGAGGAGTTGTGAAGGAAGTCCGGCAAGGGTGTTATTGCCATAAACCGCGTCGTCGTAGAATTGGAAACGGCCATAAGTCCAAACACCGCGCAAGACCAGTCGGTCCTCAGGTGTTTCGTTCCACGAAGCGCCGAGCAGCTCGGCTTCGCTACCAATCTCTAGGCCCTGATGGATTGTCTTGTCGGCGTTGGTGGTGCCGAGCGATAAGAGGCCACTAGAGTCGTTGAGGGACAGGAATTCGCCTTGGATTTCTGAGGCATAAACCGTGGTGTCCCAACGGAAGGCTTCATAAGACCCGCGGGTTCCCAGTTCGATCGTGTTTGCCGTTTGCGCGCGGTTAGCTGTGAATATACCTTTGTATTTGCCATTAGTTTCTGAAAACGACGGTGGCTCAAAACTGCTACTGACGTTGCCAAAAATTTGGAAATTCTGCGCATCCCAACGCAGCCCGACTTTGGGCGAGAAGTCTTCGTAAGTGCGGTCGTAACTGGGTGAATTACCGAGGAGTTGCTTGTTTTCGCGACGATCGCTAGCGGCGGTTGCACCCAGGATTCCGGTGAAACCATTGCCGAGCGCCAGTTGATCCTCAGCAAAGGCTTCGATGTTGCTGGCCATTTGGTCCGCTTCAGAGACGAGGCTGCCGCTCTTGCCGAGGTTGTTGTCAAATGTGGCGGCATCCGTCGATCCGCGAGTGACTGACAGGCCTATACGGAAACGGTTGTCGCGACCGAAGACTTGGCTGCTGTTCGTCCAAGTGGCGCCAAGGAGGACATCCTTCGACAACTGGTCGATCACCCCAGAAGATAGTGGGTGATCGAGATCCTTGTAATTGAATGCCGCGATGAGATCGATGGTATTGTCGCCATTGACCACCGTCGTCTTATCCGCAATCCGATAGAGATGATAATTGCGCTGGGTGTCGTATCGAATCGCGTGCGAATTCGCTTGGGATGGATCGCTCTTCATTTCTGCCTTGGTGAGATTGCCTGCCAGTTCAGTCACCGTATTGATGGCGGTGACGAAGAGACGGGTCTCGGTATTGTCCGAAATTTTCCAACCGAGGTTACTGAACAAGCGCTGGTTGTTTTGTTCGGCGTGGTCGCGGAAACCATGCTGGAATTGTTCCGATAGACTGACGTAGCCGTCGAAGTTGCCTTCGCTCA
>CAJXYV010000055.1 GCA_913063525.1 uncultured Verrucomicrobiota bacterium | reverse complement strand
TCCTCGCGGTCCACCTTCACGTTGATGAAATGGTGGTTCATCACCTCCGCCACCCTCTCGTTTTGAAAACTCTCGCGCTCCATCACGTGACACCAGTGGCACGTCGAATAACCGATGGATAGAAACACCAACTTGTCCTCCGCCCGCGCCTGCGCAAAAGCCGCCTCGCCCCACGCCTGCCAATCCACCGGATTGTGCGCATGCTGGAGCAGGTAGGGCGAAGTCTCGTGGATCAGTGCGTTCGGCATCTGCCAGCAGCCTAACGCAATGTCGGCGGATGTCCATTCAACCAGCAGCAGATGAGTGATAGCGCGCGATCTTGACTTTGACAGAGAATCTGCTACGAATGATTCATGACTCAATTGGCCGAAAAGCTTCGAAGAGAATTGACGATACTTAGCGAGACGGAGCGCGGAGAACTCACGCAGTTTCTCATTCAATCGCTCGATCCAGAGTCGAAGATAAGCACGGAGCCTACTTGCAGTGCTGATCTAAATCAACGCATGAAGAAAATGCGAGGTTTCCTCAAAGGAATGAATCCCAGCATACGGCGGGAGGAGGATCGGATTTGAATCATTTGAACGTGGTTGATTCATCAGCGTGGCTCGAATATTTAGCAGATACTCGCCAAGCAGCTCACTTCGCCGACGCGCTCGAAGACGGCGAAAATCTCATCGTTCCAGTGGTAACGATTTATGAGGTCTTCAAAAAAGTGCTGCGACAGCGCGGCGAAAGCAAAGCGCTTCAAGTCGCCAGTTTGATGCAGTCTGGTCGAGTGATCGACCTCGATCCCAATTTGGCCATAGAGGCCGCGCGTTACCCTCTTCCCTTGGCCGATAGCATCATTTACGCCACCGCGATGAGGGCAGAAGCCACGCTCTGGACGCAGGACCAACACTTTAAGGGCCTGCCGAACGTGCGGTTTTTCTCAAAACCCTGAAGTATCAACCGCCTCCTCATCGACCACCGATTGCTGGAATTTTTGCCAACTTGATGAAGGTTTGCTGATACCACTCAATGAATTAGACTTTATGATTAAGCAATTAAAGGACCGACTTCAAACCCGCTGAAGCAGGGACAGGATTGTCCCTGTTCCTTATATTTCCTCCGCACCGAAATAGGGCACGAGGGCTTCGGGAATGCGGATGCTGCCGTCGGGCTGCTGGCATTGCTCTAACAACGCGACGTAGAGGCGCGGCAGCGCGGTGCCTGAGCCGTTGAGCGTGTAAGGGAAACGGTTTTTGCCCTCGGCGTCCTTGAAGCGCAGGCGCATGCGGCGGGATTGGTAATCCGTGAAACACGAGCAGCTGGAGACTTCGAGATACTTGCCGTGGCCGGGTGCCCAGACTTCGATGTCGTAGGTTTTGGCGGAGGAAAAGCCGATGTCGCCGGTGCAGAGTTCGATGGTCCGGTAGTGCAGGCCGAGCTTTTGCAGGATCGATTCGGCGTGGCCGGTGAGTTGCTCCAGCACTTCGAAGCCGTGGTCGGGGTGGACGATCTGGACAAGCTCGACCTTGTCGAACTGGTGCATGCGGATGATGCCCTTGTTGTCGCGACCGGCGGAACCTGCTTCGCGGCGGAAACAGGGCGTGTAGGCGACCATCTTCACCGGCAGCTCGGCTTCGGTCAGGATCGTGTCGCGGTAAAGATTGGTGACGGGAACCTCGGCGGTCGGCGCGAGGAACAGGCTATTGACGCCGTTTTCATCCGCGTCGGTGCCGTACATATCGTCCTCGAACTTCGGCAGCTGGCCCGTGCCTTCCATGCACTCGCGTTTGACGAGGTGTGGCACGTTGACTTCCTCATATCCGTTAGACGACTGGGTATCGAGCAGGAAATTGATCAAGGCGCGTTCCAGACGCGCACCCTTGCCTCGGTACACGACAAAGCCCGAACCGGCCGTGCGGATACCGTCGTCCCAGCTGACCAAACCGTGTTTGAGCGCGAGTTCGACGTGATCCTTCGGCTCCACCAAGTCCGGCTTGCTGCCCCACTCGCGGACGACCGGGTTGGCCGATTCATCGCTGCCGATCGGGCAAGCCTCGTGGGTGAGATTCGGGATGTTCAGCAACAGCTCCGACTGGCGGGCCGCATCGAGTTCGGCCTCGGCGTCGAGTTTGGAGATTTGATCGTTGATCCCGCGGACCTCCGCTTCGATCGCAGAAGTGTCCTCGCCCTTGCCCTTGAGCATGCCGATTTGTTTGGAAATCGTTTTGCGCGAGTTTTGCAACTGCTGCTTGGAAGTCTCCGCCGCACGGCGAGTTTCGTCGCAGGCGAGCACGTCGTCGACGAGTTTCCAGTGATCTCCGCCCCGGGCTCTGAGGCGTTCTTGGACGGCGGATGGGTTTTCGCGGATGACGCGGATATCGAGCATGGCGCAGTGATTCTCGCGGGCGATGGGGGCGGGAATCAACGCGAATCTGCAACGAGTGCCCATAATTCGAAAGAAGAGGAGTTGTCATCGGCATCAATTTTTGCCATATTTACTGCATGACTTCCCAATACACCGCAATCACTCAGCAGAATAATGGCTGGTGGGTCGGCTGGATCGAAGAGGTACCCGGCGTCAACGCCCAGGAAAAAACCAAGGAGAAACTCCTAGCATCGCTACGCGAAATGCTAAAGGAAGCGATTGAATTCAATCGGCAGGACGCCAAAGCAAGCGCACAAGGCGGATACACCGAGGAGTTAGTCTCGGTATGAAGAGGCGGGCGCTCATCGGTCACCTATCCAAACACGGATGTGGGCTGATCCGCGAAGGCGCCAATCATTCTTGGTGGGGAAATCTAACCACAAACCGCCGCAGCGCCATCCCTCGCCACGCCGAGGTGAACGACCTGCTGATCAAAAAAATTTGCAAAGACCTCGGCATTCCCGCGCCTTAGCCGCCCCCCAAAAAAACTCTTCCTTTGCATCTCTTCGCGGCCTCATGCGCCTTTGCGGTCAATCTTTTCAATCGACTTCCTCCACCGTTTCCGCTTTTCCAAAACCGACAGATGCAAGGACACGCCGAATCACCCGCCGCCATGGAAAACCTGGGACGCGCCGCCGCAGCATCGGTTAGGCCCGGCACGGTCATCGCGCTGGTGGGCAACCTGGGTGCAGGCAAAACTCACTGGACCAAAGGATTCGCCGCCGCTCTCGGATCACCCGCAGATGTCACCAGTCCCACCTTCGGCCTCGTGCACGAATATCACGGCGGCAGGCTGCCCATCTTCCACCTCGATTTCTATCGGTTAGAATCGGCGGCGGAGCTCATCGCCCTCGGCTGGGACGAATACCTCGATCAAGACGGCGTCATCATCGCCGAGTGGGGCGACAAGTTTCCCGAAGTCCTGCCACCGGATACCGTCTGGCTTCAATTCACCATCGAGCCCGACGGCAGCCGCACCGTCCGCCTCACTTAGTCCGTCGTACGCGTCTCAAAAAACAAGGTCAGCTCGTTGCGGTTGTACGTCAGATGCGTCTTGGCAAACAGCTTCAGACCTGCGGCCGCGGCCGTTTCCACCGCATCGTGGAACAGCTCGTTGGTCTCGCGATAGGTCGTCACCCCCGGCGTTTTGAGGGTATAAACCACCAGTCCGCCCGCGTTCAGATTCTTCGACAAACGGCACACTTGCCGGATCGACTCGCGCGCGTCGCCGTTCATGTCATTGAGGATCGCATCGTACATCATGCTGCCGTTCGGCCGAAACGCCGCCACGTCCATCTGCGCAAAAACCAGATCCTTCGCCTGATCCAGCCGCTTGTCCAGCGGGGCCCGGTCGATCGCCGTGACCTTGTAGCCGCGGCCTAACAACTCAGAGGTCATCCCGCCGGGACTGGCCCCCAACTCTAACCAATGGCGGCCCTTCTTCAGCGGTGCCCGGTGCATCCCCAGATAATGCAGCGCCTCTGCGATCTTCGCCCCCGCGCGGCTGATCGTGTCGGGAGTATTCTGGCTGATGTATTTGGTGCCGCCCGGATAGAATCCGTTCGATGCCTTCGGACTCTGCATGCCGCAGAACAAGCCCTCTTTCCCCACCAGACAAAACAGCGTCGGCTTGCGGCTATCCTGCGCCTCCACCTCCTTGAATTTCGCCACTTTTTCGGGGAAAAGCTGCAGCGTCCGCCCCCGCAAGTTCGATGCCAGCGTCTTGTAATAACTCTTCGGCGCGCTCGGATCCAGCTGGCCGATGAAGATCGCCTGCGGATCGCGGTCAGCGAACTTGCGGAACATCGCCTGCGCCGCTTTTTCCACAAACCCGTCCATCTTTTCCGGATTGCACGGCCACGCATGCTCCACCGGCAGATTCCACCGCAGGTACTTCGACGCGTCCGAGCGCAAAATCGCCTCCGGTGTCGGCGTCTGGATCAAGTAATACTCGCTGCCCAGCCGCTTGGTCGTCTGCCCACCCACCCCCTCGACGATCTCCTTTGAAAAGTCGGCGAAGACCTCGGAAATACGGATCAGCCAAGTTGCGGGCGCGGTGTCGAGTGTCTGGGAATTCAAAATACGGGTGCTTCTGCCAGAAGCCATACGTCTCCCGCCCAGCCCCTGCAACCTCCGTCTTTCCAACCAAGAACCGCCGCTGCGTTCGAAGCTTGAGTCCACGACAAAATCCGCGACAATGGAATCGGAGTCATGAAAGTCACCCTCTTCAGCAGCAAACCCTACGACGCCCAGTTTTTGAAGGCCTGCAATCCAGTCTTCGGTCACGAGATGGTGTTCATCGAAAATCGACTCCAACTGGAAACCGCCCACCTCGCCGAAGGTTCGCTGGCGGTCTGTGCATTCGTCAACGACGTGCTCGATGCTCCCACGCTGGAAAAGCTCGCCCACGGCGGCACCCGTTTCATCGCCATGCGTTGCGCCGGTTATAACAACGTCGATCTCACCGCGGCAGATGCGCTCGGTCTGCAAGTTGCCCGCGTTCCCGCTTATTCGCCGCACGCCGTCGCGGAACACGCCATCGCGCTTTTCCTCTGCCTCAACCGCCACGTCCACAAGGCCTATAACCGGGTGCGCGAGGGCAATTTTTCGATCGACGGCCTGATCGGCCACGATGTCTATCGCAAGACGATCGGTGTCATCGGCACGGGCAGTATCGGCAGCATCTTCGCACGGATCATGGTCGGTTTCGGCTGCGAGGTGCTGGCCCACGACCTCTCTCCCAACCCCGATTGTGTCGCACAGGGCATCAGCTACGTCGATCTCGACGAGTTATTGACGCGCTCACACGCAATCAGCCTGCATTGCCCGCTAACGCCGCAGACCCACCACCTCATCGATGAAACCAGCCTCGCCCGCATGCGCGACGGCGTTTTCATCATCAACACCAGCCGCGGCGCGCTCATCGATACCGAGGCCGCGACCGACGCGATCAAATCCGGCAAAATCGGCGGGCTCGCCCTCGACGTCTACGAGGAGGAATCGCCATTGTTTTTCGAAGACCGCTCCGTCGGCATCATCCAGGACGACGTTTTCATGCGCCTCACCACCTTCCCCAACGTGCTCGTCACCGGCCACCAGGCATTTTTCACCCATGAGGCAATGGAAAACATCGCCAAGACCACACTCTCTAACCTGTCCGACTTCGAGGCGGGCCGCGCCTGCCCCAACGTGGTGAAACTCGATTAAAAAATCCCCAGCCACCGCTCATTTCGGGCCGGGTGACGTATTCCACACGACCAAAGGCTGGACGCGCCCCGATTTGTCCCGGAGACTGCGCCCGACCGCCTCTTTTTCATGGATACGAACCGCATTTCACCGAACCTGACCAAGCTTCTGCTGGAGCGCAATTTCGTCGAAATGAAGGCCGAATTGTCCGCCATGCCACCCGCCGACGCGGTCGAGGCGATGGATGAACTCTCGGCCGTCGAACAAGCGGTGCTGTTCCGCCTGCTGCCCACGGATCAGGCCGCGGAAATGTTCGAGTATCTGCCCCTCGAGTCGCAGGAAAAACTCCTCCACGCCATGGGCAACGAGGAGGCCGCCAAGATCCTCGACGCCATGGCACCCGACGATCGCACGGCGTTGTTAGAGGAACTGCCCACCCACGTCTGCGCGCGTTTGGTCGATTGCCTCTCGCCTAAGGAGCGCCTCGTCGCGCTGAAACTGCTGGACTACCCGGAGGAAAGTATCGGCCGTTTGATGACGTCCGAGTACCTGTCGATCCGCGACTCGTGGACCGCCAGCCAGGTCCTCGACCACATCCGCAATTACGGCAGCGACCGCGAAACACTCAACGTGCTCTACGTCGTCGACCGCGGCGGCAGGCTGCTAGACGACGTCCGCATCCGCGAAATCCTGCTCTGCCCGCTGGATAAAAAAGTCAGCGAACTGCGCGACGGGATCTTCACCGCCCTCCACGCCACCGACGACCAAGAAACCGCGGTCGATGCCTTCCGCAAATACGACCGCACGGTGCTCCCCGTTGTCGATCGCCACGGCGGCCTCGTCGGCATCGTCACCGTCGACGACGTGCTCGATGTGGCGGAACAAGAAGCCACCGAAGACATCCAAAAAATCGGCGGTATGGAGCAGCTCGACGAGCCGTACATGGACATCTCGCTGGGGCTTTTGATCCGCAAACGCGCCACCTGGTTGATCGTCCTCTTCCTCGGCGAAATGCTCACCGCCACCGCGATGGCGCACTTCGAGACATCCATTTCCAAAGCCGTCGTCCTGGCCATGTTTGTGCCACTGATCATTTCCAGCGGCGGCAATAGCGGTTCCCAAGCCGCCACCCTCATCATCCGCGCCATGGCCATCGGCGAGGTCCGTCTGAAAGATTGGTGGCGTGTCATGCACCGCGAAATCCTCTCCGGCCTCACCCTCGGCCTGATCCTCGCCGCCATCGGCATGGTGCGGATCGCCCTCTGGTCGATGTTCTCTAACGCCTATGGCGAACACTGGCCACTCGTCGCCCTCACCGTGGGCGTTTCCCTCATCGGCGTCGTCCTCTGGGGCACCCTTTCCGGCTCCATGCTGCCCTTCCTGCTCAAGCGTCTCGGCCTCGACCCCGCCACTTCGTCCGCCCCCTTCGTCGCCACCTTGGTCGACGTCACCGGACTGATCATCTACTTCGCCGTCGCCGGCGTGATCCTCCACGGCACCTTGCTGTAAAGCGTCAAGGAGTCGGAACACTCTTGTCCCGCCTTCATTCGCGCTGCAGACGAAGAAACGACAGGAATGCCGTTGCTCCTCATTTGCGGTTCGCTGCCGGGGTCCAGGCCGACTGAAGTCGGTACTCCAACCGCGCCTCTCAAAAACCTCTTTTTTGCGGCCCTTGGTGGCCTTGGGGCGCAGCTTGCTTTTCTATGACATGTCACTGGAATGCAATTCCGCTTCATCGAATTCACATTCCTGCTTACTGAATTGCCATTCCAGCCCACTAAATTCGCATTCCAGCTGGCCTAATTCGCATTCCAGCTCATCGAATTCGCATTCCACCTTATCGAATTCGCATTCCACCTTATCGAATTCGCATTCCACCTTACTGGATTGCCATTCCACCTAGCTGAATTCGCATTCCAGCTAACCGAATTGCCATTCCACCTTGCTGAATTGCGATTCCATCACACTGGAATCGCAATTCACCTTACCGATTTCGCATTCCAACGCCTTGGAATCGCATTCCACTACGTAGATTTCGAAATTCAGCGGATTGGAATGTGATTCCCGCGACATAACCTTCTAAAAGTTGATGAAGCTTCAGCCCTGCGTGGCGACGTTGCCGGAGCGACCGTCGATCTCGGTCATCGCCAAGGGGCGCACGGGAACGGCGTCGCGGTTCGCCAAAATTTCCCGCGCGAGGTCGTCCATGCGCACGAAGCGCACGCCTTGATCGCTCCACGCCTGCATCAGCTGGCGGAACAGCGACAGCTTGGCCATGCCTTCGATCTCGGCGTGGATCGTTAGAATGTTAGGACGGTCGTGTTTCAACAGGCTGACGTAGTGCTGGACGATTTTTTCGTCCGGGTATTCCGGGCGGCCCATCAGCTCGTCGAAGGTCGGCAAGGTGCTGGGAATTTCCAAGGTCTTGAAGACGCGACCGTCGATTTCTGGAAAAAACGCGGATTCGCCGCGGGTGTCGCTGGCATAGAGCAGTTCGGCCTCGTCGTAGACTTGCTTGCTGTTAGCCGTGGCCTGCCAGCCGGGAGCACCGGCGGTGGCCGCTTCGCAGCCGAAGATGCGGTGGAACTCGGCACGGGCGCGGCCGAATTCCTCGCGCACCTGGTCGAGTGACATCTTGAACAAGTAGTCCTGCCACTTGAAGTGGTCGTTGCAATGGATGCCGACTTCAAAGCCCGCATCGCGCACCTGCAGCATCGTGTCGGCGTGGCGCGAGCCGATGTGCGGCGCGGGCAGCAATGTGCCGTTGAGCAAGGTGCGAATGCCGTAAACTTGGACGACGCTGGTGCGGCTGACTTTTTGGAAAAAGCCGGGGCGGAACACACGGCGGATCGCCTTGCCGGTGTTGTCCGGCCCCAATGAGAACAAGAAGCACGCTGGAGCCGAAAACTCTTCCAGCAAATCCGCGAGGGCTGGCACGCCCTCGCGAGTTCCGCGGTCGGTATCGACGTCGACTTTCAGCGCGACGACACAACTCATGACGCAGCGGAATCGGCGGTCAGGTCGTGTTCGTTTTGCTTGAGATGGTAGTCGAGCGTGGCGCGGATCGCCGCTGGCAGATCGACTTGAGGGTCCCAGCCGAGGGCTTCCTTCGCGGCGTTGATCGACGGCACGCGGGTGTGGATGTCCTGATAGTATTTGCCGAAGTATTCCATCGACGAGACGGTCACGACATTCGCTTGTTCAGCGCGTTCGCGGTACTCAGGGTATTCCTTGAAGGCCTCGATGATGATCTTGGCGAGGTCCGCGACGGAGACGTTGTTTTTCGGGTTGCCGATGTTGAAGATTTTTTGCGAAGCGGCACCGTCCTTGTTTTCGATGATGCGCAGCAGACAGTCGATGCCGTCGCCGATGAATGTGAACGAGCGGCTCTGCGAGCCGCCGTCGACGAGTTGAATCGGCTTGCGGAAGATCACGTTGCTGATGAACTGCGTGAACAAACGCGAGCTGCCTTCTTTAGGCTCCATCACGTTGTCGAGTTTAGGCCCGATCCAGTTGAATGGGCGGAACAAGGTATAGTCGAGATTGTCGCGCACGCCATAGGCGTAAATGACGCGGTCGAGCAGTTGCTTGGAGGTCGCGTAGATCCAGCGTTGCTTGTCGATCGGGCCGTAGACCATGTTGCTCGTCGCCTCGTCGAGAACGTCTTCTGGCGACATGCCGTAAACTTCCGAAGTGGACGGGAACAACAGGCGCTTCTTATATTTGACGCACTGGCGGACGATTTCGAGGTTGGCCTCGAAATCGAGTTCGAACACATTGAGCGGGTTCTTCACGTACTGCGCAGGATTCGCGATGGCAACGAGCGGAATAACAACGTCGCACTTCTTGATGTGATATTCAATCCACTCGCGGTTGATCGTGATGTCACCCTCGACGAACTTGAAGCGCTCGTGACCGAGCAGGTGCGTGAGTTTGTGGTCGCCGACATCCATGCCGTAGACTTCCCAGTCTTTTTGGCTGAGAATCGTTTCCGTCAGACTGCTGCCGATGAAGCCGTTGGCTCCGAGAATGAGTACTTTAAGTGGCATAAGGATGTAGTTTCAGTGGGAGAGTATGGAGCCAACCTCAAGGGCGGGTGCGGGAACGCCGCGCCATTCGACGCGCGTCAAATGGAGTGCGCCGTCACCAGTGGCAATAATCAGCGGATCTAGCGAGAGAATTTCTCCGGGGCTGCCCGATTTGCCGTAGGCGGGCTCGGCCCACCAGACCATCAACCGCGCACCGCCGTGATCGCTGAATGCCCCAGGATAGGGATCGGTCACGGCGCGAATCAGGTTGAAAATTTCAGCAGAACTACGGGTCCAATCGATGCGACCGTCCTCGGGCTTGCGGCCGCCGAAGTAGGTGGCGGCGGATTCGTCCTGCGGTGTTTCCGTCGCAGTGCCCGTGAGAAGGGCATCGATTTGGCGGGCCAGTACGACACGGGCGCAGGGCATGACCTTGCGGAATGCCTGTTCGGCCGTGTCTTGTGGCGAAATATCCACGCCCTCTTGATCGACGACATCGCCAGCATCGGCGCGCCTCACCATCCGGTGCAGCGTCATGCCGATGTGGGTTTCGCCATGAAGCACCGCCCAGTTGATCGGCGCGCGACCGCGGTATTTCGGCAGCAGCGAGCCGTGGAGATTGAACGCGCCGAGCGGCGGCAGATCCAGAATCGGCTGGCCGATCATGTTGCGGTAGTAAACCGATAGAATCAGGTCGGGCTTCATCGCCGCGATCCGCTCGATCCACTCGGGAGTGTTCACCAAATCCGGCGTGAACACCGGAATCCCCCGCTCTTGGGCGGCGAGGGCGGGTGTCTTGAACCAGATTTTTTCATCCGGGTTATCCTCGTGCGTAATGAGCCCGATGACATTGTCACCGCGGGAAAGCAGCAGATCGAGACAGGTATAGCCGACTTCGCTGTAGCCGAAAAACAGAATCCGGGGTTTGCTCATGATTGGGCCTCCAAGATGTGGCTGACGTTGTAGCGGGCGCGCGCTCTCACGACCTGATAGGTCCGACCCATGTATTCTCCGATCAGGCCAATGCCGACCATGCAGACGCTGATGAGAAAAAACAGCACGCCGAATAGCGTGAAGATCCCGCCCTCCTCAGGGCCGAGAATCAAACGCCGGGTACCGAGAACGATCACTAACAAGAATGAACCCACCGAACACAGCATCGCAAAAATCGTAAAGAGTTGTAGCGGCGCGGTGGTGAAGTAGGTGATGAGGTCGAAGTTGAGCCGGACCAGTTGATAGGCCGAGTAGTTTGACACGCCGGCATGGCGCTCTTCGTGGGAGACGGGGATCTCGGTCGGATTGCGCGCGAGATTGTAGGCCAGCGCGGGAATGAAAGTATTCACGGCACCGCTGCGAACAATCCCATCGACCACCGCGCGTGAATAGGCGCGCAGCATGCAGCCTTGGTCAGACATCTCGATGCTGGTGGTTTTGCTGCGGACGAAGTTGACGAGTTGCGAGCAGCGGCGGCGCAGGAAATGGTCCTGGCGGTTTTGACGAACCCCGCCGACACAGTCGTAACCGGCGTCAGTTTGTTTGAGCAGGTTGGGGATTTCCTCGGGCGGGTTTTGTAGGTCGGCGTCGAGGGTGACGATCACTTCGCCGCGGACGCGTTCCAGCGCTGCCATCACGGCCATGTGCTGGCCATAGTTGGCATTGAACTCGATGACGCGAGTGACATCGGGCCGGGCTGCGTATTGGGCGGCTAACAAGTCGCTGGATTGGTCGGCACTGCCATCATTGGTGAAAATGATCTCATAGCTGCGGCCAAGTTTGTCTAACACGGGATAGAGTCTGGCAAACAGCGTGGGGAGATTCCCCTGCTCGTTATACACGGGGATCACCACGGAGATTTCAGGTTTGGCGGCAGTGCTCATGATGGAAGGAAAGATTGGAGGGTGCTGACAAGAGTGGCGACCACCCGGCTGACGTCATCAGCGGTCATCGTCGGGAACAGCGGCAGGGTCAGGATATTGCGCCCGGCGTGTTCCGCCTGCGGGAAATTACCTTCCTGCCAGCCCGCCTCGCGGTAAAGCGTGAAAAGGTGGATCGGCGGGTAGTGCACGCCGGTGCCGACACCCGCTGCGTGCATTTTTTCCATGACCTCCGCGCGGCGGGGCCATCCTTCGCCTTCTGGCAGCATCACTTGGAACATGTGCCAGTTGCTTTGTTCAAAATCCGCCACGGGTAGGCCAATACCGAGAGCGAGGGCTTTGGGGCTTTCGAGCTGTTTGAAGTACTCGCGTGCGAGCTCGCGGCGCTGGTGAGTGAATTCGTCTAACCGCGCCAACTGGCCGATCCCGACGCGTGCCGCGACATCGGTGAGGTTGAACTTTCCCCCTAAGACTTTCACATCCATGCCGTCCATGCCCGATCGCACCACGCCTTGAAGGCGATATTGTTCGGCCAGTGCGGCATCACTTTCCTCCGTCATCACCAGACAGCCACCTTCGATCGAAGTGAGGTTTTTATTGGGATGAAAACTGAAAGACACCAAATCGCCAAAGGAACCGATCAAGCGGCCCTGCCACGAGCTACCCATCGACTGCGCGGCATCTTCGATCACCCGTAGGCCGTGGCGGGCGGCGATTTGATAGAGTTTGTCGCGGTCCACCGGCAGACCCGCGAGATCGACGGGGATGATTGCCTTGGTCGCGGGAGTGATGGCGGCCTCGATGGCATCCAGATCGATATTACGAGTGACTGGGTCGATATCGACAAAGACGGGCCGCGCTCCCACCGTTAGAATGACATTGCTGGTGGCGACCCACGACAACGGGGTGGTGATCACCTCGTCGCCCGCCTTGATGCCTGCGAGGCGGAGAGCGACTTCCAGCGTCGCGGTGCCAGAGTTGAAAACACGCACGGGCCGGCCGCCGAAGAGCTCCGAGAGTTTGGCCTCGAATTCCTTCACCTTCGGACCGGAGGTGATCCAACCGGAACGCAGAACTTCGGCGACGCCAGCGATGGTTTCTTCATCGAGCGTCGGGCGGGTGAGCGGCAAAAAAGTCGACATCGCGGTGATCGGTTAAGGTTGGCTGTTGCGCTTTACGACTAACACAAATCGATTCGTTTGCGCGATGACGTCGTAGGGCAGATTTGAAGCGGGAAACCATTTATCGTAGTAGCTTTTTCGCACGACCGCGTAGGCATTGCCCGGTTCCGCCCATTGACGGATAAATCCATCGCGATTCAAAAAGCGTTTCGACGTGATCTCCGGTTCCGCGTCGATGCCAAATGCGAGCTCGCCGCGGTAATCGACCACACTGACCAATCTTTCGAGGTAGGGCGGCAGGTCTTGGCAATAGAACCCGACGCTGTAAACGCGGTCCTCAGGCTTCAACATCGGCTTCAAGATCTTCGCCAGTTTTTCAGTCGAGGCTTTATCAAAAGATCCTGCACCCGCGTTGACGCCAAGTAGCAATATCGTGCTGGAAATAGCGATTGCACCGATCATCAATCGCGCCTGTTTACGTCGCAGCGCGAGGAATGTCGTGCCAGCGCCCAGAAGCAATGCCCCGCCAAGAGTCACGCGCAGGATCGGCAGATAGGCGCATATCTCTGGCTGATCCTTGGGAGCTGGGTAGACCGAAATGGCAACGGCCAGCAGCAGGCAGGCCACGATAAAGGCCCAGCCGCTTTTCCGATAGCTGCTGCCCGCCAGCCCCTGCCACAACCCAGACATCGAGCGGCCGATCAGGACGGCGCATGCTGGAAAAACAGGCAGGATGTAAGGAATCAGCTTGGATTGGGATTTTGAGAAAAAGGCGATGATGAAGACCACCCAAATCAGGAAAAACCAAGCCTCGGCGTTTTGTGAGCGCGCCTTCCAGCCGCCGCTCAACGAATTGCGCAGAGTTTGCTTGGCGAAAAACACCCATGGAAAAAGCCCGACGAGAAAGATCGGCAGGAAAAACCACCACGGCTCAAAACGACCATGAATGCGCGTGGTGAAGCGCAGCCAATGCTCGTGAACGAAATAAAACCACGCGAAGTCGTGCTGCTGGATCGCCGAGTGATTCGCTTGACTGGCCAGAATATGCCAAGGAGCGGCAATCGCTAACAGCAGCACCGTTCCTAACAATGGATAGAATGGCCACAGCGCACGCCAGCGATTCAGCAACAACACCCACAGAAAAATCACCGCGCCGGGAATCGCAAAGCCGATCAACCCCTTGGACAAGGTCGCCAAGGCCATGAACGCATAAAAAGACATGAACAATCCGAATCGCCGTTTGCCCCGCGGTTCGCGCATGGCGAGGATGAAGGAGAACAATGCGCCGCTCATCGTCACGGCCACCGCCATGTCCAGCAACATGATTTGGCTCAAAATGTAATAAAGCAGCGAGGTCGACAAGACGATCGCCGACCAGATCCCAGTCCGCCGATCGTAGATTAAACGGGCGGCGGAGTAAGTTAAAAGCACGCCAAAGATCGAAAAAAGGCCGCCCCACAGTCTCGCGGTGAATTCACTCACACCAAACTGGCGGAAGGTCAGCGCTGACAACCAGTAAACCAGCGGCGGTTTTTCAAAGTATTTCACGCCATTGAGACGCGGCGTCACAAAATCGCCGGTAACCGCCATTTCACGGGGAATTTCCGTATAGCGGCCCTCGTCGGGATTACTCAGCGGTCGCACCCCCAGCAGGGCGCAGAACCACAGCCCCGTAATCACTGTGATCAGGATCAGATCCCGCCACCACGTGCAGCACGCGTCTCCTGTGGAGGCAGATTTACCAGAGGGCGTGGACAAACAAGAAGTGGCTGGCGGCATGCGATTGATGAATAACAGGACCTGATGGAAAGTAATTGGAGGGCGAAATCCCGTGCTTTCTCTGAAATTCGAACAAGTTAAGCAAGCCCGACAATCAGCCCCCGCTTCTTTCGACGTCTTGGCAGGCGCCTCAGGACTCGCCCCAGCGCTGGGTCAGTCCGCCATAGGCATCGACGCGACGGTCGCGGAAAAACGGCCAGATCCGGCGAAAGTCTTCAACCCCTTGGAAATCGAGGTCGTGATAGAGGATTTCCTCGGACTCGGTGGAGGCCTTGGCGACGATCTCCCCGTAGGGATTCGCCACAAACGAACGACCCCAGAACTCCGTTCGATCTTGGGTACCGGTGCGATTGACGGCGGCGAGGTAACAGCCGTTAGCCACCGCATGGCCACGCTGCACCGTTTCCCACGCGCAGTGCTGGGCATCGCCGAGTGTGGGCTTTTCCTCCGGCAGCCAGCCGATGGCCGTCGGGTAGACCAGCACTTGCGCGCCGCCGAGCGCCATCAACCGCGCCGCTTCGGGATACCACTGATCCCAGCAAATCAGCACACCGATTTTGCCATAGCGCGTGTCCCAGACCGGCCAACCGCTGTCGCCGGGCGTGAAATAGAATTTCTCCTCAAAGCCAGGATCCTGTGGGATGTGCGACTTGCGGTAGAGGCCCATCAGGCTGCCATCGGCATCATGGATGGCGGCCGTGTTGTGATAGAGGCCCGGACCACGGTGCTCAAACAGCGAGGCAATCAACACAATCCCCAGTTCACCCGCCAGTTTACCGAGCCGATCCGTGACTGGACCCGGCAGAGGATCAGCGAGGTCGAACAAGGCGGGATCCTGCACCGTGCAGAAATAAGGCGTGAGGAAAAGTTCCTGCGTGACCACAATATTCGCGCCCGCTACCGCCGCTTGGCGGATCAACGTTTCGTGATGATCGAACGATTCCGCCTTCGAGGCGAAGGTCCCAGACTGGAGCAATGCAAGGCGCGGCATGGCCGAAACATCGCTCCACCGGATTCAGGGATCAAGAAGGATCCGCCGCAGCTCGGGCTGTTCTTGCACTTCCCCCCCACCGATGCGAAAAACCACCGATGACAGTCCGCACCCGATTTGCGCCCAGCCCGACAGGGCGGCTCCACCTCGGCCATGTGCTGGCCGCGCGGGTGGCATTCGAACTGGCAAGCGTTACGGCGGGCGGAACTTTCCTGCTGCGACACGAGGACATTGACGGCCCGCGGGTGCGCGAGGCTTTTTACCAAGGCATCGAGGAAGACCTAACATGGCTCGGCCTGCTTTGGGAGGGCGCGCCGCTGCGCCAGACTGCGCGGATCACGGCGTATGAATCGGCCCTGACCGCACTGCGGGAAAAGGGCTTGGTTTATCCCTGTTTCTGCACCCGCCGCGAAATCCAAGAAGAATGGGCGCGGATGGGTGCCGCGCCGCAGGGACCGGAAGCTCCAGTTTATCCCGGCACCTGCCGCCACCTCAGCGCACAGGAGCAGCGGGAAAAAATCGAATCAGGCATCCCCTACGCATGGCGGTTAGACTCCCACCAGGCCAGCGTCCTAACGGGTCCCCTCACCTTCCGCGATCTGCGCTTTGGCGAAATCTTCGTGAACCCGGATTTGTTAGGCGATGTCGTGCTCGCCCGCAAAGACATCGGCACCGCCTATCACCTCGCCGTGGTGGTCGACGACGCATTCCAGGAAATCAGCCACATCACCCGCGGCGAAGATCTACTCTCATCCACCCACGTCCACCGCCTGCTGCAAACCCTACTGGAGCTTCCCGAACCGCTTTATTTCCACCACCAGCTGATGTTAGATGAAGCCGGCAAACGCCTCGCGAAGCGCAGCGAGTCTCTCTCAATCACCCACCTTCGGGATACCGGATTGACGCCGCAGGAGGTCATCGCCCTCACCGACCCGGTGTTTCGGCTGCCATCAAGCCCTGCCTCCTGATTTTTTGCGATTGCGGGAAAGCACTCGATTTCGCAAAACCTCGATCAATCATGGAAGCGGCAAGCGACTCATTCATCCGCTATCTAGCGACGGAGCGCGGATTGTCCGATGCCTATCAGCAATCCGTCCGCCAGACGCTCGATGCGCTCGCCAAATGGATCATAGGCCAACGCACCGCGCTGCGCGATATCGGCACCGACGAGCTCGCGGCATTCCTCAGCCAACGCAAAAAAGAAGGACTCAGCGCCGCCTCGCTGCGAATCACGACGGTGCATCTTAAAGTGTTTTTCCGCTGGCTGGTCGGCAAGGAGAAGCTGGAGATGGATCCCGCCGAACCGCTGTTAGCCCCCCGCCCCGACCAATCGCTGCCAGAAACCCTGCATGCCACCGAGTTGACGAAACTGCTGGAATCGATCGACCCCTCGGCGTCGTTAGGCCGCCGGGATCTGGCGATCCTTGAGCTATTCTACTCCGCCGGCCTGCGGTTGTCCGAACTGTGCAAGGCACGGCTGGAGATGATGGACTTCGAGGGCGGATTCCTGCGCGTCACTGGCAAGGGCGATAAAACACGGATCGTGCGGGTCGGCCACAAAGCGCGCGAGGCGATCGACGACTACCTGCGCAACGAGCGTCCCAAACTGGTCACCCGCAAAACCTCATCGCACATTTTCATCAGCGTCCGCGGCACCGCCTTGTCGCCCGAGCGTGTCCGCGAAATCGTCAAGCAGCGGGCGAAACTCGCGGGCATCGACCAGAATGTTTACCCGCACTTGCTGCGCCACTCGTTCGCCACCCATCTGCTCGAAGGTGGTGCGGATCTGCGGGTAATTCAGGAGCTGCTAGGCCACGCCGACATTTCAACAACTCAGATCTACACCCACGTCGACCGCCAACGCCTCAAGGCTGTTCACAAACAGTTCCATCCGCGCGGTTGAGGGCATTGACCCAACTTAGCAGCAAACAATCTAACAAAATATACGCCCCAAGGCGGGTGCTGTCTGTCCCGATGTACTGTAAAGCAGGGGGCGAATTTTTTCCAACAGGCGCCGCGCGCTCAGACTGTCGCGACACAGGGCGCGGATGACGTGCACCCCGCCCGTTAGAGGGCCGTGGCCGAGGTACACGTCGTCGCCATTGAGAGCATCCAGCTCGGCGGCCGGCCAGTTTGCCGCCATCCTCCCCGCTGCGTAAACCGAAAGATAATGGGCGGCGGGAAACTTGGCCCGCAGCGCCTCCAGGCTGGCGTCGCCCGACCGCAAATCATAGCGCTCGCGGGCGACTAACTGACCGTCTAACCGCAAATCGAGCTCCCAGCGCAGCTGCTGATAGGCGAACACCTCGCCCATCGCCACCCGGCCCGGCGCGATCCAGTCGAACAGCAGCAGACTCGCCGCCGCAGCCAGCTCGATCTCCGTGCGCTGCACATAACACGCGCCGGCATGGGGAATGAACGGCTCGGGAATCCACTCGAGCGACGCGTTTTCCTCCACCCGAAATTTCTGGCAGCACAGCGCCGCCGCGCCCGACCGCGTCCGATAGAC
>CAJXYV010000054.1 GCA_913063525.1 uncultured Verrucomicrobiota bacterium | reverse complement strand
CGTAACAATCGGCGAGATTTTTTAAAAAATAAACGACCGCTTGAAACCGAAGTCCGTACGGTCGATTCAAGTGATTGCATTCACGGGTACCGCAGACGCTGTGGAGGCTGTTTTTTTTGAGGGATGCCACTTATCGGAGGATCGAGCCCACCGGCACCGACCCCGCGGATCACCCAGTTCGCTCCTCGATCCGAACGCGCCGATCCTTGGATGCCACGCGTTGTTCCTTGGATACCACACGCCGATCCTTGGATACCACACGCTGATCCTTGGATACCACACGCTGATCCTTGGATACCACGCGCTGATACTTGGTCTCGACGCATTGATTTTTTACTCTGACACTATATCAATCCGCATGACCCGGTTAGGTTGGTGAGACTCTAGCAAGTGCTTCGGCATGAGCCGTGGATGAGTTTGAGGCGGACAGCGCAGGGTTGGGAGTCCAGGCTTTAGCTTGTCTTTTGGTGAGTGAAGACCCACCTGAAGGTGGGACTCCTCACGGCAGGTTCGTCGAGCCCATCAGAAAGCGATCGCATTCGCGCGCGGCGCCGCGGCCTTCGTTGATGGCCCAGACGACGAGCGACTGGCCACGGCGGACATCGCCAGCGGCGAACACGCCTTCGTGGTTGGTGGTGAAAGTGCCGTGCTCGGCCTTGATGTTGGAGCGGGCATCGGTTTCGAGGCCGAACTTTTCGACGACTTCGGTTTCAGGACCGGTGAAGCCCATGGCGAGCAGTGCGAGCTGGCAGGGGATCACGCGGAGAGTGCCGGGGACGTCCTGCGGGCTGAAGCGACCTTGTTCGTCCTTGGCCCATTCGATCTCGACGATTTCGAGACCGCTGAGGTTGCCTGCTTCATCTTTGATGAAACGCTTGGTCTGGACCAAGTAGTGGCGTGGATCGGCACCTTGGAGGGCGGCGGCTTCTTCCTGGCCGTAGTCCATTTTGTAAATCTTCGGCCATTCGGGCCACGGGTTGTTGGCAGCGCGCTTGAGCGGCGGCTGTGGCATAATTTCCAGTTGGATCACGCTCTTGCAACCGTGGCGAATGCTGGTGCCCACACAGTCAGTGCCAGTATCGCCGCCGCCGATGACCACGACGTCCTTGCCAGTAGCATTGAGCGCTGGGTTGGTGCCGTCGAAGTTGTGGTCTAGCTGATACTGGGTGTTGGTGGTGAGAAACTCCATCGCCAGATAGACACCCGCAGCATCGCGGTTTTCGATCGGAAGATCGCGGCCTTGGGTCGCGCCGCAGCAGAGCACGACGGAGTCGAAGTCTTTGCGCAAGCGCTCGGAAGTCCATTCCTGGTCCTTGCCAATGAAGACACCCGTCTTGAATTCGATGCCTTCTTCCGCCATCAGGTTGACGCGGCGTTGGACGACGAGCTCCTTGTCGAGCTTCATGTTAGGAATGCCGTACATCAGCAAACCGCCGACACGGTCGGCGCGTTCGAAAACCGTGACCGAGTGGCCTGCTTGGTTGAGCTGGTCGGCGCAAGCGAGTCCCGCAGGACCTGAGCCGACGATGGCGACTTTTTTGCCCGTGCGGATAGCAGGGATTCTGGCGGTGACCCAGCCTTCTTCCCAGCCGCGGTCGATGATCGCGCACTCGTTGTTTTTGATGGTGACGGCGGGCTCGATCACGCTGAGCACGCAGGAACCTTCGCAAGGCGCGGGGCAAACGCGGCCTGTGAACTCGGGGAAGTTGTTGGTCTTGTGAAGACGCTCCAACGCTTCCTTCCAGCGGCCGCGGAAGATCAGGTCGTTCCATTCCGGGATCAGGTTGTTGACGGGGCAGCCGCTGGCCATGCCAGAAACCATGTGGCCCGTGTGGCAGAAGGGCGTGCCGCAATCCATGCAGCGCGATCCTTGGGCACGTTGTTGTTTCTCGTCGGAATGAATCTTAAACTCGCGCCAGTTCTTGATGCGCTCGATTGGTGCGGTTTCGGAATCGGTGACCCGATCGACTTCCATGAATCCTGTTGGCTTACCCATTTGATCTAAATTTTAAAAATGAACGTTGTTAGCTTCGATGACTTGGCTTCAGTTGCCGCCCACCCGTGCAAGGTCTTTGAGGTTTTCTTCGAAGGCCGCCATGGCTGCCTCGTCGCCTGATAGACCCTGGGCTTCGACTTTCTTGAAAGCCTCCAACATGCGCTCGTAGTCGCGTGGCAGAACCTTGAAGAACTTCGGCAGCTCGGCATTCCAATTTTCCAACAGGAACTTGCCGCGCGGCGAACCGGTGTAACCGACGTGCTTTTCGATCGTCGACTTCACCTTGGCGATGTCGGTGTCGTTGCACTCGATCAGGCGATAGACGTTGACCATCTCCTTGTTGAGGCGCTGCTCGAAGAGGCCGTCGATGTCATAAACATAAGCGACACCGCCCGACATGCCGGCTGCGAAGTTGCGGCCGGTTTCACCGAGCACGATCACTTGGCCACCCGTCATGTATTCGCAAGCGTGGTCGCCCACACCTTCGACAATCGCATGGGCACCCGAGTTGCGGACGCAGAAGCGTTCGCCGGCAATGCCGTTGAAGTAGGCCTCGCCGCTGGTCGCACCGTAAAGCGCGACGTTGCCGATGATGATGTTTTCCTCGGGCTTGAAGCGCGAACCCTGCGTCGGATAGATGATGATCTTCGCACCTGATAGACCCTTGCCGACATAGTCGTTGGCATCGCCTTCGAGTCGGAAGGTCATGCCTGGAGGCGTGAACGCACCGAGCGATTGGCCCGCGCTGCCGGTGAACTTGAGTTCGATGGTATCCTCGGGCAGGCCCTTGCCGCCGTATTTGCGGGAGATCTCGCTGCCGGTGATGGTTCCCACCACGCGGTTGACGTTGATGATCGGCAGTTCCACTTTGACCTTTTCGCCGCGCTCGATGGCGGGTTTGCAAAGGGTGAGCAGATGCGTGTTGTCGAGCGCTTCCTTGAGACCGTGGTCTTGTTGGATTTGGTTGTAAGCGCCCACGCTGTCGCCGACATCGGGCTTGTGGAAGATGCTGGTGAGGTCGACGCCTTGCGCTTTCCAGTGTTCGCTGGCTTCGGCGGTGTCGAGGCATTCGACGTGGCCGACCATCTCGTTGACGGTGCGGAACCCGAGTTCGGCCATGATCTCGCGGAATTCCATGGCGATGAACGTCATGAAATTCACCACGTGCTCGGGCTTGCCTTCGAAGTTCTTGCGAAGCTCAGGATCCTGAGTGGCGATGCCGACGGGGCAGGTGTTTTTCTGACAGACGCGCATCATCAAGCAACCGACGGTCACGAGCGGAGCGGTGGCGAAGCCGTACTCTTCAGCGCCTAGCAGCGTTGCGATGGCAACGTCGCGGCCCGTCTTTAACTGGCCGTCTGTCTCCAACACCACGCGGCTGCGCAGGTCGTTGAGCAGAAGAATCTGGTTGGTTTCGGCGAGACCGAGTTCCCACGGCGCACCTGCGTTGTAGATCGAGGACGAAGGGGAGGCACCCGTGCCGCCGTCGTGACCCGAAATCAGAATGACATCCGCGTGAGCCTTGGCGACACCCGAGGCGATCGTTCCGACACCCACTTCGGCGACGAGCTTGACGTTGATGCGAGCGCGCGGATTGGCATTCTTCAAGTCGTGGATCAATTCGGAGAGATCTTCGATCGAATAAATGTCGTGGTGCGGAGGAGGGGAGACCAGGCCGACACCCGGGGTCGAGTAGCGCACCTTGGCGATCCATGGATAGACCTTGGAACCTGGCAGTTCGCCGCCTTCACCTGGCTTGGCGCCTTGTGAAATCTTGATTTGGATTTCGTCGGAGTTGACGAGGTATTCGCCCGTCACGCCGAAGCGGCCGGAGGCGACCTGCTTGATTGCCGAGCGCTTGCTGTCGCCGTTGGCCATCGGCACAAAGCGCGATGGATCTTCGCCGCCTTCGCCCGTGTTCGACTTGCCGCCGATGCGGTTCATCGCGATGGCGAGGGTTTCGTGAGCTTCCTGCGAGATCGAACCGTAGGACATCGCGCCTGTTTTGAAGCGCTTGGTGATGGCCTCGATGGTCTCGACTTCCTCGATCGGCACGGACTGGCGGTTGCTGCGGAAGCGCATCAAGCCGCGGAGCGTTGAAAGGTTTTCGCTCTGGTCGTTGACCTTTTTGGCATACTGCTTGAAGACCTCGTAGCTGCCCGTGCGGGTCGCCTTTTGGAGAAGGTGAATCGTCTCGG
Organism: uncultured Verrucomicrobiota bacterium; assembly: GCA_913063525.1. Taxonomy (GTDB): domain Bacteria; phylum Verrucomicrobiota; class Verrucomicrobiia; order Verrucomicrobiales; family Akkermansiaceae; genus Luteolibacter. The sequence goes on along the minus strand of CAJXYV010000054.1, from coordinate 13,848 downwards.
GGTTGAAAAGATGGTATTCGCCATCTTTGCGCCACTGATAGACACCGCCCGTGTCGAGCGCGGCTTCTTCGGCCTCGATGTGGCGATCGGGGAACGCTTGGCGGTGGCGGATGAGCGCTTCTTCGGCGACCTTGGCGACGTCGGAGCCTTCGCAACGGCTGGAAGTGCCGCTGAAGAACTTGTTCACCAAGTCGGTGCTGAGACCGATCGTTTCGAAAATCTGCGCACCGCGATACGAGGCGACCGTCGAGATTCCCATCTTCGCCATGGTCTTGACCACGCCTTTGATCGAACCCTTGAGGAAGTTGTAAACCGCCTTGTCGAAGTCGATCGTCAGCATGTCGTCCTCGATCATCTTGTGGATCGATTCAAACGCCATGTAAGGGTTGATCGCATCCGCGCCGTAACCGATGAGCGTCGAGAAGTGGTGAACTTCGCGAGCCTCGCCCGTTTCGAGAATGATCGAAACCAGCGTGCGGGTGCCTTTGCCGACCAGATAGTGGTGGAGGCCGCCCATCAACAGCAGCGTGGGAATCGCGGCGTTGTCCTTGTCGATGTTTCGATCGGATAGAATCAGCAGGTTGAATCCATCGGCGATGGCCTTGTCGGCCGCGGCGCAAACCTTGTCGAACGCGGCTTCGAGTCCACTGCCGTCTTTGTCAGCAGGGAAGAGCGCGTCGATGGTGGTCGCCTTGAAGCCGTCCAGATTCACTTCGCGCAATTGAGCGAGTGCCTTGTTGTCGATCAGCGGACTGTCGAGGCGGATCATGCGGCAGCTCTTTGGCCCCGGCGCGAGCAGGTTGCCCTCGGAACCGATGAAGGTTTCCGTCGAGGTGACCAGCTCTTCGCGGATGCAGTCGAGCGCGGGGTTGGTGACCTGGGCGAAGATCTGCTTGAAGTAATTATAGAGATGCTTCGGCTTGCTCGAAAGCACGGCCAGCGGCGTGTCGTTGCCCATCGAGGAAATCGGCTGAACACCGCTCGAAGCCGTTGGCCCGAGCAACATCCGAAGATCCTCGTAGGTGTAACCGAAGGCGAGCTGACGCTCGACGATGCGGCTGGCTTCGACGGTCTTGGCGGCCTTGGCGGCGGGCAGATCGGCGAGCGTGATGCGGTTCGCGGCCAACCATTCGCCGTAAGGCTTGGCATCATAGACGCGCTTTTTGACTTCTTCGTCGGGGACGATGCGGCCTTCCTTCATGTCCACCAGGAACATCTTGCCGGGCTGCAGGCGGCCTTTTTTGACGATCGTCATCGGATCGAGATCCGGCACGACGCCCACTTCCGAGGCCATGATCACGAGATCGTCGTCGGTGACATAATAGCGGCTCGGGCGCAGACCGTTGCGGTCGAGCACGGCGCCGATTTGTTGGCCGTCGGAGAAGGTGATCGAGGCAGGGCCGTCCCACGGCTCCATCATGCAAGCGTGGAATTCGTAGAACGCCTTCTTCTCGGCATCCATCATGGTGTGGCGTTCCCATGGCTCGGGAATCATCATCATCATCGCGTGCACCAGATCATAGCCACCGTAGTGCATGAACTCTAACGCATTGTCGAAGCGCGCGGAATCCGAACCGTCCTCGTTGATGACGGGGAAGATGTTCTCGATTTCGGTGCCGAAGATGTCCGCTTGGCAGAGCGCCTGGCGGGCCTTCATGAAGTTCGCGTTGCCCATCACCGTATTGATTTCGCCGTTGTGGGCGATGAAACGGTTCGGGTGAGCGCGCGACCAGCTCGGGAAGGTGTTGGTCGAGAAACGGGTGTGCATCAGCGCGAGGGCCGATTCGAAGTCGGGATCGTGGAAATCAGTGAAGTATTCCGACAGCTGGCAAGGCGTGAGCATGCCCTTGTAAATCATCGTGCGCGCCGACAGGCCCGTGACGTAGTGATAGTCCGCGCCGGGGAAGGAGTTGCCCTTGTTGCCGTGGACGTCGCGGAACTGGTTAGGCACCTCGTTGGTGCGGATCCAATATGCCACGCGCTTGCGGATGACGTAGAGCTTCCGCTCGAACTCCATCGCGTCTTTGATATCCGCGCTCTTTTCGATGAAAATCTGTTTGATGGTCGGCTCGTAGCGGCCCGAAGTCTTGCCGAGAATCTCACTCTTCACGGGCACCGTGCGCCAGCCGAGGAACTTCTGGCCTTCCTCGCGGACGACCAATTCATAGACCTGCATCGCCACTTCGCGCACCGAGGCATCGGGCGAGAAAAACACCAAACCCGAGCCGTAATCGCCCTCGGGTGGCAGAGTGACGCCCTTGGCGGCCATTTCGCGCCGCAAAAACTTGTCGGGCATCTGGATCAACATGCCCGCGCCGTCGCCTGTAGCCGGATCCGAGCCGCTTGCGCCGCGGTGGTCCATGTGGTTGTTCATCGTCAGGGTCTTGACGATGATATCGTGCGAGCGTTTACCCTTCAAATGCGCGATAAACCCGACACCACAGGAGTCTTTTTCGCGTGATGGATGCCAGAGGCCTTGGGGTTGAGGCCAGCCAAGTGGAGATGTCTGCGGTGTGGGCATGGAGATTTAGGTGATGAAAAGGAGTCTGAAACTAGGAATATCAAGCGATAGCGCGAGTCGGATAATCAGTGAAAATCAAACAAGTGCAGGCTCTTTTCCTGTCCCGAATGCGCTTGTTTTGAATCAAACGACCGGGGCAAGGGCAGAAACGGGCGGGAATTTGATGAGCATTCGATAAGCTGTCAAGACCCACTGAGACGTTGATAGCAACACGCAGGATACGGATTGGGGTCGATCACTGACCGATTCGATTGATTTTTAAAAATCCGAATTCTCGCCCCCTCCCCGTTGAGGTTCAATCCGCGGCGTCCCAAGCCTGACCGAAGCCCTCACTCTCGCGAGTGGATGAGCCGGCGGCGTGAAAGAATGCCCGGCCCCTCGTTCGTCCCTACTAACACAAAAAAATCTACACTCTCTGCGAAACGGTCTCTTCAACAGGCAAAACGATTTCTTTGACTGACGAAACGGTCCGTATTGCCAACGACAGCTGTCCCGATCGCAGTAAAGCGGGTGAAATTGCCATCGTTTGGGAAACCGGCTGGGATCAAGCTGTCGCTATGATGATTCTGGATGGTGAATTTTTTCCGGCTCAACCTGCAGTGCTTGATAAGTCGATAAAAACTCTCGCGTAATCCATGGCACACTTGTTTCATGCAATGCCTGATCGCTGCGTTATCCATCCTATGAAATTTTTACTCGCCCTTCTGCCTTCGGCCTCAGTGGTCCTCAGTTTTTTGCTCTCCGCGGTAGTGGTGACTGCAGCGCAGGAGAAGCGCGCTGATCCGGAATTTTGGAAATGGGCCCAGACACCACCGATGGGATGGAACAGTTACGATGCGCTGGGCACGAGCGTGACTGAGGAGGAAACGCTCGCCAATGGCCGCTTTATGAAGGAGCAACTGCGGGCCCACGGTTGGCAGTATGTCGTTATCGATGCCCGCTGGTATGACACGGTTTCTTCCTTTGACGACCGGAACTTTAACAAGGAGCGAACCGACGCGAAGCTGGCTGCGGACGAATACGGCCGTTTGTTGCCATCGCTGAATCGTTTTCCCTCCGGATCCGAAGGTCGCGGATTTAAGCCGCTGGCGGATCAACTGCATGCGCTGGGGCTCAAGTTTGGATTTCACGTGATGCGTGGGATTCCCCGTCAAGCGGTCAACGCGAAAACACCCATCGAAGGTAGCTCGTTCACGGCTGCGGATGCGGGGGATCCGAAAAACATCTGCGGGTGGTGTCCGGATATGTTTGGGGTGCGTGCGAATTCGGCTGGGCAAGCTTGGTACGATTCGTGCGCGCGGCTATGGGCGGCATGGGGGTTGGATTTTGTGAAGGTGGACGATCTGACGGTGCCGTATAGCGCCCACGAGGTTGAAATGATCCGCATCGCTATCGATCGCTGCGGCCGTGCCATTGTTTTCAGTACATCGCCTGGGCCTACCGAGGTCGAACACGCCGATCATGTAGGCCACCTAGCAAATCAGTGGCGTATTTCCGGCGATTTCTGGGATCGCTGGGCGGATCTCGACCACCAGTTTGATTTGCTTGGAAAATGGCAAGGCGTTGCAGGCCCGGGCCATTGGCCCGACGCGGATATGATCCCGCTGGGTCACATCGGTATCAAATGCACGATCGCGGGCAAGGATCGCCAGACGCGCTTTACCGCGAACGAGCAGGTCATGCTGATGTCGTTGTGGTCGCTCGCACCGTCGCCACTGATGCTTGGCAACAATTTGCCCGATACCGATGCGTGGACGCTCTCGTTGCTAACCAATGACGAAGTGATCGCGGTGAACCAAGATGCGCTGGGTAAATCGGCGCGGCGAGTGACGCAGCAGCACGGCACGGAAGTCTGGGTTAAGGAGCTTAAGGACGGCAGCAAAGCCATCGGTCTGTTCAACCGCAGCGGGGCGGATGCAACCCTCGAGCTCGGCTGGACCGCTGCCCATCTCGCCGGTCAACAGAGCTTGCGCGATCTATGGCAGCACAAGGATCTGGGTGTCTTCGATGGAAGCTTCTCCCACTCTGTTCCCGCGCATGGAGCTGTTCTTCTGCGTGCCGCTGCAAGCAAGCGGTGATCGAGAGCGAGGGATATTTGAAAGGTGCGACTCAAATCTCCAGATAAGACAGGCATGCCGAACTTGTCAGGGGGGAAATTCGAAATAATGTCAACGCCAGCTGAAGCTGTACTCCTCAGGCTTCTTCTTTCCAAGCGCGTTTGAGGGCGGGGCCGAGGGGGCTGTCGAGGGCTTCTTGCCATTGGTCGCTGGTGCGGACGACGGCGAGTTCGGGAAGTTGTTGGAGGGGTAGATCGGCAGGGGCATCGCTGGCGTGGGCGCGCAGATATTGGCCACCACCGATGGCGGAACCGACGACGCGGTGGCTACGACGTTCGAGGCCTAACATAGCGGCATGAACCCAGCGGGCACCGAGGTAGGGGCATAGGATCTCGCCGTGGGCGTGGATGGTGAATTCATCGGTGGTGCCGCCGAAATCGATTTCCCAACCATCGCTGCGGAAGACTTGGCCGTGGGATTGCCAAGTTTCGGAGAGGCGGGGCAGCAGCCAGAAGCGTACGGCTTCGTCGGCATCGGTAGGGGAGATGTTGAGGCGCAGCCGGGCGTCTGCGAGTCCGCGGAGCTGGCGTAGGGTGGTGACGACGAGGGCACGGTAACGGCGGGCAGCTTCGTCGGGTCCGTGCTGGGCGGTCATTTCCGGCAGGACGAGGCCGGGCAGGGGTTCTTGGATTTGAAGCGTGAGCAGTCGCACACCGACAGCATGGCGCGGAGCAGGGTGGCGTCCAAGTGCGGATTCGGTCGTATGGGTGGATTTTACGGACCCGAAAACGATCTTGCTGCCGGGGGCAAGGCGGGGAATGCTGTGTGCACAGCGAACTTCATGGCAGCCAAGGACAATAAAAAACGCGGGGAACTTCCCGAGCCGACGCGGTGGTCGAACGAGATCATGGGGATTCTGTGGATCAGCGGGGGGCTTTTTCTGCTGCTGTCGCTGGTGAAGTACAGTCCGGCGGATCTGCCACGGTGGGGGATATTTGAGGCGTTCGCCGGAAAATCGGGCGCAAAGGCGGAGAATCTCATCGGACCGGTGGGGGGGATTCTTGGGTTTTTGGAGTTTTTGTTATTTGGCGCGGCGGGTGTGTTGCTGCCGGTGGGTTTCATCTGGTTCGGCATTATCAAGCTGGCATTCGACGCGCGGATCTGGCCGCGGGCGGTAACGGGCTTTTGCGTCTTGTTGCTGTCAGCGGCGGCTTGGCTGCATGCGTGTGATTTCTTTTTCAAGGACTGGGCATTCAACTGCGGACTGCCCAGCCCCGGCGGGGTGATCGGCGAAGGGCTGGGGGGCTTTGTCCTGACCCGACTGATCGGGCGCACCGGCGCGCTCATCCTTACCAGTACGGCCTATCTGATCGCGATGATCATGCTCACCGGCCAGCAGCCGGTGCGATTCACCAAGGCGTGCTTTCAGTTAGCGCGGGAAAAGTTTCACGCATGGCAAGCGAGCCGCAGCGCCGCTGGCAAAGTGGCCGCCCGCGAGGCGGAGATGCAGGCCGAACGCGACCGCCAGCGCGAACAACGGCGCAAGGACCGCGACGCCACCAAGACCGCCAGCGCCAAGGCAGTGGAGGACGAGCCGCAGATCATGCTGCCGCTGCGCGAAATTCCCGCCCCGCAGATCATCGACGCGTCGCAGCGGCGGGCAAATGATCCGGAGGTGGTGGGCGGCAAGCCCTTCGAGCGCAAGAAGCCGAGCGGCCACCAGTTTCTATCGGTCACCGGTTTCGAAAATTATGAACTGCCGGGCTTCGATCTCCTAGACATCGATGACACCGTCGAAGCACCCGAGGCAAACCGCGAGGAACTGCTTTCCACCCAGCGGATGATCATCGACACGTTGCAGGCCTTCGGCATCGAAGTGACGGCGGGCGACATCACCCGCGGGCCCACGATCACCCGCTACGAAATCTATCCGTCCACCGGCCTGCGGGTTTCGCGGATCTCTCAGTTAGAAGCCGACCTCGCGCGTGCCACCTGCGCCGAGCGCATCAACATCCTCGCGCCGATTCCTGGTAAGGATACCGTAGGCATCGAGATCGCAAACTCGCAGAAAGTCGCCGTGCCGCTGCACGAACTACTGCACGACCCCGAGTTCCGCTCGGCCAAGAAGAAGATCCCGTTGGCGCTGGGCAAGGATGTTTACGGCAAGACCGTCATCGGCGACCTCGCAGCGATGCCGCACTGCTTGGTAGCGGGTGCGACGGGCTCGGGCAAATCGGTTTGCATCAACTCGATCATCGCCTCGATGTTGTTCAAGTTTGGTCCGGATGAGCTGCGCTTCATCATGGTCGACCCGAAGGTGGTCGAAATGCAGATGTACAACCGCCTGCCACACTTGGTCGTGCCCGTCGTCACCGATCCGAAAAAGACGGTGGCCGCCCTCAAGTGGGTCGTCAACGAGATGGAGAAGCGCTACCGCATCTTCGCCAAGGAAGGCGTGCGGAATTTCGACAGCTTCAACAGCCGTCCGCGCCCCGACAAAGCCGAGCCAGTCGTCGAAGAGTTCGCGCCCGAACTGGAAGACCCGGCGGACGACGAAACGATCGAGTCGATCGCTCTCGCGCTCGAATCTGGCGAACTCGGACCCGAAGCGGATTTTGACGATGCGGAGCTATTCGAGGAAAAAATCCCCGACCGTTTCCCCTATATCGTCGTTCTGATCGACGAACTTGCCGACCTGATGCAGACCGCGCCGGCGGATGTCGAAATGTGCATCGCCCGGATCGCTCAGAAGGCTCGGGCTGCTGGCATTCACCTCATCATCGCCACCCAGACGCCGCGGGCCGATGTGGTGACGGGCATCATTAAGGCGAACATTCCGTGCCGGATTGCCTTTCAAGTTTCCTCCGCGCTCGATTCGCGCGTCATTCTCGACACCAAGGGCGCGGACAAACTGGTCGGCAAGGGCGATATGCTCTATCTGCCACCCGGCTCGGCCAAACTCGAACGCGCGCAAGGTGCCTATGTCACCGACGCCGAGATCGAGCGCATCATCGACCACTGCGCCGCCCAGGGCTCGCCGAAATTCGAAGCCGACATCCACGCCTCGATCAACAGCGAAGGTGACGAAGAGGAAGACGATGTGTCGCAAGCTGACGAGGAATTGATCATGAAATGCATCGAAGTGGTGCGTCAGGAACAGAAGGCCAGCACCTCGCTGCTGCAGCGCCGCCTGCGCCTCGGCTACACCCGTGCGGCGCGAATGGTCGATATTCTCGAGCAACGCGGCATCGTCGGCCCCGGTGAAGGAGCCAAGGCGCGCGAGGTGTTTCTCAAGTAATCGCGGGGTTCTTTTGGGAAATTCAGATTAAAGTAATTTTCCGGTTGTCAAAACCCGCCTGGCCGCTCTTACTGCCGCCCCCGCCCGCAAGGGTGGCAGTGTTAATGGCCCGATAGCTCAGTCGGTAGAGCAGTGGATTGAAAATTCACGTGTCGGCGGTTCGAATCCGTCTCGGGCCACTTCTCATAACTTCTTGTTTGTTAAAGAGTTTTAAGCGTTGTTATGGCTGGGAAAGTCTAACAGGAAATTTGCTTGTCGCCACAATTCAGCCACAATCGCGCGGATTGGTTACCGAATTGCATTGAATGCGCCCAACAAAATCAGACGTGCTTGGTGGTATCAGTGAATCGAATTCCATTTGGTTCAGGTTGTGCAATTCCCGCATCCCTTGTGGCATAAGGATTTGACGATAGCCCTTGGCTAACACCGTCGTTTCCAACGAATCCAAAAAGCGAAGAGCTCGGCATTCCGCCGGGCTTTTCTGTTTTCAAACCAAACCACCCAACCGAATCCACCCATCATGAATTGTCTCATCAGAAATCATCCCGCCTGTATCCGTCCCTGGCGCTCGCGATCCAAGAAACTCCTGCTGCTCCCGGTGGCTGCGATATGCTTGGCCTGCTCCGCTTGCGAGGACTCAAAGCCACAGCCCGTGAGTGTCTCCACCGAACCCGTGGGCGATGGCCTTAAAGTCGTTGGCCTCGGTGTTGTCGGTGCCGCCGTTGTCAGTGTTCTCGGACGCTTGATGCTCAAGTAAACTCCCAATCCCCACATCACCCATGAATCCTATCCTGTACTTCAAAGGCTTCAGTTGGCTCGCCCTCATCGGGCTTAGCTGCTCGGTACTTTCAACCTTCTGGCTGCCAATGCTCATTGGCGCTGCTGTGTTGATTGTCCTATCGCGACTGGTCCGCTGAATCCCACCCAACACCATCACCTGGAATGAAATTGGCCTGGCTATCAACGCCGGGCCTTTTCGTTTCTCAACCCAAAACCAAACCACACCCTTATGGCCATCAAACTGATTGCAAATTACAGCAAGCGTCTCGGACTCCCCGGTTACTCGTCTCACCAGTTCAGTGTCTCCGTTGAGACCGAGTTGGTGGCAACAAACGACATCGCGGGAGAAGCTGAGCGACTCTACCATCTGCTCCAATCCAATGTGGACGAGCAGATCCTGACGACCGGGTTTGTTCCGCCTGCCGACTACGGCATGGATCAACCCGGCAACACGACGCCGATCGAGCGCCACCGTGATTCAGCTAGCAACCGCAGCACCCCAATCGGCAACTGGCGACAGGGGCCGGCATGGAAGTGCTCCGACAAGCAGCGCGAATTGATCCTGAAACTGGTCGAAGAACACCAACTCGACAAAGACGACGTGGAGGCGCTCGCGAATGAACGCTTCAACAAGGGGGTACGCATCCTCAATAAAGTGGAGGCATCCGGTCTCATCGATGAATTGATCGACACTTACGGCGGAGGCAACCGTCAAGGTGGGAACAATCGTCGCAACGGCTCGGCGTATCAAGGAAGGAGGGCCGCGTGATCTCGTGCGTCCAAGATCCACCGTTCACGACCGGGCTCACACCGTGGGCGCAAACGCTGCCGGAACACATCAGTCCGACAGCGGCGAAGGCGTACCTCGGGTGCTCGCTCAAGTTCTACTTCGAGCGGGTGGCCTGCATTCGTAAGCCAACACCCATTGCCCTCCACCTGGGTAAAGCCGTCCATGCCGCACTCCAAGCTTTCCACTTGGCGCGTTGGCGTGGCAGTGACGACTCGCCGGAAACCATCGCCGCTGCTTTCGACAAGTCCTTTTCGGACCTCGAACGCGACGAAGGACCGGTGAACTTTGGCAATGACATTGAGCGCGACAAAACCCGTCTCGACGGCCTGCGTGTGGTGGCGGCCTACCTCGATTCCCCGGAAGCGATGAAGGACAAACCGCGCGCGGTCGAAGTGTTGTTGAAAGAGGAAATCCCGGGTTTGTCGGTTCCACTCGTTGGAGCGATGGACCTGATCGAGGGCGACTTTACGGCCGTGGACTTTAAGTCTGCGGCGGCAAAGCCAGATGCCACCCATGCGGCATTTGATCACGAAATCCAGCTGGTGAGCTACCAACTGCTCATCGAGGCGGCTACCGGTGAAACCCCGCCGTCGTTGGATCTCGTGTATCTGGTGAAAACCAAGACGCCGCAAATCATCCGGGTGGCCAGTCCACCGGCAGATGCGCGGCGCAAACGGCGGGTCGTCGCCCTACTGGAAACCGCCGTCGAAGGAATTGCCGCTGGCCGTCACCATCCTCAACCGGGGATGCAGTGCAGTTGGTGTCAGTTCAAGAACGAGTGCCTTACCTGGCTGCCCACTCAACAAGTGCCGATGAGGCGGGCTGCCTGATTGCAGTTTCGTCCGTATTAACAACCCAACCCATCCAACGCCCGCCCGGTCCATTGCGATTGAGGCGGGCGTTTTTGTTTCTCCCAAACCCCAACAAACCATGAATCCAAACGACTATTCGCAAAACCAATCGCTTCTCGACGCCGTGTGTCGCCGTGGAGTGCTCGTTGCCACCTCCGTCCGTTACTGGCGCGGTTGTAAACGCCTCAACCCTGAAGACCTCGGTCTGAATCCCACCCACATCAGTGACCGACTCATCCAGCTCGGTCACAAACGACTCATTCCCCGGGATGCCCTCGCGGCGTTCAGTCTGATTGAGTCGCGTGCCCATGCCACGGTTGAAAGTTCGAGTTTTCCCTTCTTGGGAGGCATCGGACGTTTTGTGCCGAATCCCCGGCTGGGTGAATTGACTGATCGGCTCGATCAACTGCGCGACGAATTCCGGGAGGCAACTCTCGATTTTGTCGCCGGATACGCACCACTCCGTGACACGGCCATGGCGGAATGGCGTGAGGCGGCTTATCACCTCAACGGCAGTGCTGAGCGTTTGATCCACACGATCGAGCAATCGTTTCCGCCAGCGGGTGACATTGCCAAACGTTTCGCCTTTGAGACGCGCCTGTTTCAGATCGCAGCCCCTGACAGCATTCGTCTGGAGGTTGTATCAGGGATCGATCAACTCGAAGTGGCGGAAGATCGCCGGCGAGTTGCGGATGATGCTTCACGCCGCCTGCAAGCGGATCTCGACGGGTTCATCCGCGAGAGTGTCGCCTCATTGCGTGAGGAGACGGCGAGACTTGCCAGTGATGTGCTTGCTACGATCGACGGCAGCGAGAACGGGGTGCATCAACGCACGCTCAATCGCCTAGGGACGTTCATCGACAGCTTTCGCAGCTTGAACTTCGCGGGCGACCAGCAGTTGGAACAAACGTTGGAGCGGTTCCGCCGGGAATTGCTTCAACGCAGCGCAGAAGACTACCGCAACGACTCGGGAGCGATGGCCAGCCTGACAAGCGGCCTAACGCGCTTGCGTGAAACTGCGGTGCAACTTGCCCGGGGCGATGCACGCGATGTCGTGGCTCGTTTCGGTCAAATGGGGACACGAAAGCTCGCAGCTGTCAGTTGAACGGTAAAAAACAAGCCAATCCAACCTCATGACCGAAAAACAAGAATCCCTCAACGTGTGGCAGGCGGCCTACGTCACCGGACTGATCGCAGTTTCTGCTTTCAGCCTCGTGTCCATGGTTGCTGTGCTTTGCACGGTTGAGGTGGCAGCAGGCACCTACAGGAAACTCACCAAGAAAAGAGGATCCTGATGCCTGATGTCCTAGAAGCCGGAATCTGGCACCGGGTGTTTAACCTCTGTGCCAATAGTCTGGAGTGGTCAGCAAAGCGGCTGGATCCCATTTGGCCGGGCGGTATGGATTACGTCAAAATCAACGTGATCCTGTTTTGTGTGATTCTGCCAATCATCTTGGTGGTGTCACTCGGACTCAATATCGCTTGGCTGACGGGTCTTCTCGTGAGCTGTCCCATTCCACTCGTTATCCCGTTCATCTGATCGCCCGCCGCAGCTTCATGCTACTGCGGGCTTTTTTGTGCCCGGGATTTCTCAACCCAATAACCACCAACCCAAACGCAGAAAGGGCGGTTCCACATCGGTGCCGCCCTTGCTGCATCTACTCATCCAAACCACACAACTACCATCATGTCTCACTTCACCAGTATCCAAACCCAAATCCGGGATCTTCGCGCACTCAGCGATGCGTGCACTGACCTCGGTCTCACCCTTGTTCCTGAATCCAACTGCCGTGGCTATGCCGGAGTGGTTCGAAAAGCGCCTCACGTCATCAAGCTTCAAGGCCCCTACGATGTGGCCGTCGATCCATCCTTGGAGAACGACGGCACCTACGGCCTGACCACCGATTGGTGGGACGGTCACGCCGCGAGGGAAGTGGGCGCTGGCTACGGTCGGCTCCTTCAATCCTACGGCGTTCACAAAACCATCCACGAAGCCCGGCACCGTGGCCTTCGGACTACACGCCGTGTCGAAGCGGATGGCTCGATCTTGCTGACATTGGAAGGAGGTTCGCTGTGAGCCGCCGCATCCAAGTTCGCATTTCGTCCATTGGCGACATCATCGTCGAGGCCCAAGGGTTTCATGGCAAAGGCTGCGAGGCTGCGACCAAAGCGATCGAGGATGCCTTGGGACGTACCAAGGATCGATCACGCAAACCCGACTTCTGGCGGCAAACCCAATGCCACTCGAATGCTCAAATCCTAGGAGGAAGCTCTACCCCATGAGCCAAACCCTTCGCTTCAAACCGGAAGGCGGTCAAATCGACTGCCTCTACACCGAAGCGATTGATCTCAGTGCGCTCGGGCGACTCCACGTCGTCCGGGCCACGGACATCCGCTTCAACGATCCAACCCAAGTCTGGGAAGTGAGGCACGCCACCAACGGCGATGTCCTCTTTACCCATTCATCCCGCAACGAATGCCTGCGCTGGGAACACCAAAATCTCCAGCCCGGCAGCACTCCAACAATCACCAACCCAACCAACCCATCGTAAAAATATGCAAAATCAACTCACCACCTACCTGCGTGCCGGCTACCCCGGGCTCGCGGTCATCAGTTCAGAAGAAGCGCGGGCCGAAGCAGAAATCGCGACTGCCTGCACCACCCTCGACCGTCGCCTCCACGCGTGGTCATCCACCGAAGGATTGGTCGATACCCAGGAAAGCCGGGCCACTCCCTGCACGGATCCACTCGAAGCACTCCAGCTTCTCGATCGGCTCTTTGCGTCAGACAGTCCGCGTCACGTTGTGCTGTTGCGCGATTTGCAGCTGCACCTCGATTCAACCGATCCACTGTTAATTCGACGCATCAAAGACATCTTGCGTCTGGCGAAGGCCGGGGGACACGCCATCATCCTTCTGGGGTGTCGGCTCAAACTCCCGCCTGAACTGGAACACGAAATCACCCACGTGGACTTCGACTTGCCCGATACCGATCGTCTGGGTGTCGTACTGGACGGGATTCTGGAATCTGCGCAAATCACCGTTGTCCCGGAAGCCGTCAGAGAAGCGGCGCTGCAAAGCGCTCTCGGTCTCACCACCACTGAGGCGGAAAATGCATTCGCATTGTCGGTGGTCGAAACCGAGGCGATTGATCCCAAAGTGGTCGCCCGTGAAAAGGCCCGTGCCCTCAAGCGCAATGGTCTGGTGGAAGTGGTGGAAGCCACGACTGACCTCGACGACATCGGCGGACTTCATGAATTGAAGGAATGGCTGCAAGGCAGGGCGGGGGCCTTCAGTGCTTCGGCCAAGGCTTACGGTCTGCCTGCTCCCAAGGGCTTGCTGATTGTCGGAATACCCGGCACCGGCAAGAGCCTGACGGCAAAGGCAACCGCTGGCGCATTCGGCTTACCCCTGCTGCGTCTCGACATGGGGCGCGTTTTCGGCGGTGTCGTTGGTCAATCGGAAGCGAACCTGCGGGCGGTCATTCAAACGGCAGAAGCGATCGCTCCGTGTGTCCTGTGGATTGATGAAATCGAAAAGGGATTCTCGGG
>CAJXYV010000053.1 GCA_913063525.1 uncultured Verrucomicrobiota bacterium | reverse complement strand
TCCAGCCCGAGGATCTGCTCCACTTCGGCCTCATCCCCGAATTCATCGGCCGCCTGCCCGTCATCTCCGCGCTCCGCAAACTGACCGAGGACGAACTGATGTCGATCCTCACCGAGCCGAAAAACGCACTCGTCAAGCAGTACGCCAAGCAGCTCGCCATGAACGGCGTGAAGCTGCGCGTCACCCGCGACGCCTTCCGCGCCCTCGCCGAAGAGGCCGTCCGCCGTGGCACCGGCGCCCGCGCACTGCGCTCGATTTTCGAAAAGATGATGCTCGAAGTCATGTTCGACATCCCGTCGCGCACCGACATCGACACCGTCACCATCAATCGCCAGGTCGTCCTCGGCGAGCGCCCGCCCAGCATCCGCCGCAAACGCACGGATGAAGACGCGGCCTGAGTGAACCCATCGACGACAACGCGAAACTCGGCCCGAGCAACTGGGATCAGTCGTCGCGGATTCGCATGACTGGGGGCTCGTCTGGTGAGAGGTGGGACGTCTCCTGCAAGGTTCTGGAGCGAAACGCTCCAGCTACTTTTAGGATACCTACCCTGATCAGCGGCCCATCCAGCCGCCATCGACGACGAGGATTTCGCCGTGGACGTAGCGGGAGGCTTCGCTGGCGAGGAAGACGATCGGGCCTTTGAAGTCGGCGGGGTCGCCCCAGCGACCGGCGGGGATGCGGGCGAGGATTTGCTGGCTGCGGACGGGATCTTCGCGCAGGGCCTCGGTGTTGTCGGTGGAGATGTAACCGGGGGCGATGGCGTTGACGTTGACGCCCTTGGAAGCCCACTCGTTGGAAAGCGCCTTGGTCAGCTGGCCGATGCCGCCTTTGGAAGCTGCGTAGCCAGGGACGGTGAGGCCGCCTTGGAAGGTGAGCAAGGAAGCGGTGAAGATGATTTTGCCGCTGCCGCGTTCGATCATTTTGGCACCGATGTCGCGACTGAGCAGGAACTGGGCGTTGAGGTTGACGTCGATGACTTCGAACCAGTAGTCGTCCGAGTGTTCGGCGGCGGGCTGTCGCTTGATGGTGCCTGCGTTGTTGACGAGGATGTCGGGCACGCCTTGTTCCGCCATCACCTGCGCGGCGAAGGCTTTGACCGCCGCGCGGTCGGAGAAGTCGCACTGGTAGGCGGTGAAGGTCCGGCCGAGGGCGGTGACGGCTTTTTCAATCGCGCTGCCGTGCAGTTCGAGATTGGCGCTGACGCCGATGATGTTGGCACCCGCTTCGGCGAGGCCTTCGGCCATGGCAAAGCCGATGCCGCGTTTGCAGCCGGTGACGAGGGCGGTCTTGCCGCTGAGGTCGAATGATTTCATGGATTTCAAATTAACGAAGTTCGGCGATTTCGACGCGGTCCATGTCGGTGAAGGCTTGGTTTTCGCCGCCCATCGCCCAGACGAAGCGGTAGCTGGCGGTGCCGCAGCCGCAATGGATCGACCACGGCGGGGAGAGCACGACTTGACGATCGGCGACCCAGAGCGGGCGCGTTTCCTGGGGCTGGCCCATCATGTGGAGCACGCGGTGCGCGGCAGGAACGTCGAAGTAGCAGTAGACTTCGCTGCGGCGGTCGTGAGTGTGGCAGGGCATAGTGTTCCAGATGCTGCCTTGTTTGAACTCGGTGAAGCCGAGCACGAGCTGGCAGCTCTTGATCCCATTTTCGTGCACGTATTGGAAAATCGTGCGCTCGTTGGCTTCGTCGCGGGTGCCCAGTTCCACTCGGTTGGCGTCGGCACGGGTGGCTTTGACGGTCGGGTGCACGGCGTGGGCCGGGTAGCTGACGAAGTAGAAAACTGCGGGGTTTTCCGACGAAGCGCTGGCGAAGCTGACCTCGCGGCTACCGCGACCGACGTAAAGGCAGTCGTGTTTGCCTATTGAGTAAGTAGTGCCATCGACGAGCACGGTACCGGCCTCGCCGAGATTGAGGATGCCGAGTTCGCGGCGCTGGCAGAAAAAGTCTGCTTTCAGCGCGTCGTCGTTACCCAGTTCAAGCGGTCCCGCAGTGGGGATGGCGCTGCCGACCACGGCGCGGTCGAGATCGGTGTAAATCATGCCGACTTCGCCGGAAATAAACAGTTCGTCCAACAGAAAGGCGGCGCGCAGTTCTTCGGTGTCGAGGATCGCGGTTTCGCGTGGGGATGGCATCAATCGAGTTTCCATGATAAATAGTGCTGTTGATTCAGGTAAAATACGTGCGCGGACATTGACCACGCCACAGAATTTCCTTTAGTCAGATGAATCGCTATTCTTCACTAGGGCTGCCCGCTGGCAACCCGAATCTTGGTTTCCTTGGTTAACCTCAATTTCAAACTCATGCAATCCACCACCCCGTATCACCGCCCGTCGCGCCGATCCCTTTTAGGAATGTTGCTGCTGCTCGCGGCGATCTGCCCGCTCCGCGCCGCAGAGCCAAAACCGGAGACGATTTTGAACGACATGAAACGGGTTGCCGACTGGCAAATCGCGAATCCATCAACACATCGGGTCCACGATTGGACGCAGGCACCGTTTTATCTGGGCCTCGCCAGACTTCATCAAGTATCCGGAGACGCCAAATATTTGGGCGCTCTGGATTCTTTTGGCAAAAAACTGCATTACGGCCCCGGTCCCCGCACTACCCACGCCGACGACGACGCGGTGCTGCAAGCATGGCTGGAGATGTACGCACTCGACCACGATCCGGCCAAATTGCAACCGAGCATCGACCGCTTTAGAAAACTGACGACCGCCCTCGCCAACAAGCCGCCAAAAACAAACTCCGGTGGCACATTCATCTGGTCGTGGTGCGACGCACTTTTCATGTCGCCCGCAGTTTGGGCCCATCTCTCCCAGATCACCGGCGACCCAAAATACGTTGACTGGGCGGACCGAGAATGGTGGACCACCACCGATGTGCTCTACGACACGGCGGATCACCTGTTTTACCGCGACGAGCGCTTTTTAACGCGGCGCTCGCCCAGCGGTGCCAAGATTTTCTGGGCGCGCGGCAATGGCTGGGTGCTCGGTGGATTGATCCACGTGCTCGACTATCTGCCTGCCAATCATCCGTCGCGTGTACGTTACCTCGCACTCTATCACGACATGATTTACGCCATTCTGAAACTCCAGAACAGCGACGGACTGTGGCGCAGCAGCCTGCTCAATTCCCAAGATCCGCTGGGTGAATCCTCCGGCACGGCGTTTTTCACCTATGCGATGGCGTGGGGCATCAATCGCGGACTGCTGCCCGCCGACACTTTTCGCCCCGCAGCGATGAAAGGTTATCAGGCACTGGTCAAAAACATCCAGCCCAGCGGCATGATGGGCTATGTCCAAAAAATCGGCGACTCACCCGACAAGGATGCTGCGGGCCCCGATTCCACCGAAGTTTATGGCAGCGGTGCCTTTCTCCTCGCTGGCTCGGAAATCGTCCGCCTGCTCGATCCGAGCAAACGCCGCAACGATCTGGCCACCTTTAAGGGCGTGACTTTGCCGGAACATTTTTTACCAACCGAAGCTCCTGCCATCAAAGCGGCACCCAAGGCCGAATGATCGACTGACTTTTCCCAAACCAAGCAAATCTTATGAACATTGCCAAACTCATGAAACAGGCCCAGCAGATGCAGGCCGGACTCGCCGCCAAACAAGAGGAACTCTCCATCCAGACCGTCGAGGCCAGCGTCGGCGGCGGCAAGGTCCACGTCATCGCCACCTGCGCGGGCGATGTGCTTTCGATCAAGATCGACCCATCGGTCATCGACCCGAGCGACGCCGAGTTCTTGGAAGACCTCGTCCTCAAAGGCGTGCAAGAAGCGATCGCCAAAGGCAAAGAGAAGTCTGCCGCCGAGATGAAAAAGCTCACCGGTGGACTTAGCATCCCGGGAATGTAAAATCCCGCCATGCAACGCACGCTCAGTCGCTACCTTGGGCAGATCGCGCTGGGCACATCTCTCCTGCTGCTGCTCGTCACGGTTTTCGCTTTTGCGCTTCAACCGGATCGGTTAGCGGCCTTCACCGTGCTGCCGATTTGGCTGTGGGGCAGCATGGGGTTGGTACTTTCGCTCGGTGCGCTCTATTTTTTTCGCGCACGGTTTTCACTCATCCTGAGTAGCGTGTGGGCCATCACCTTGCTCGTCGGTGCGGACGAAGCGCGCGTGCTGCTTCACTATAATCAATCCCCGCCACTGCCCGGCCGCGCAGAACCGTTCGAGGACAAAACGGCGCTTCGCGTCGTCACCCAGAACTGCGCGACTTTCCTTTTCGGTAGTCCCGCCCAAGACATCGCCGTCTGGCGCCCGGACATCGTCTTGCTGCAAGATATTCTCCCCTACCAAGTCAAACAAATCGCCGATGCCCTCTACGGCGGCCATGGCGACTTCCGCTGCCATGAGACGAACGCCGTCGTCACGCGCTATAAAATCGAGCGCGAAATCACCACCCCCAACCGACGCGACCAACAAGTCACCCTCCGACTGCCCAGCGGCAAATCCATCGAGATTGTCAACGTCCACCTCGCCACCGCCGCGACTGATCTGCGGCTATGGCGAAAATCCACGTGGATCGAGCACCGCATTAATCGCAGCATCCGCAATGACGAGCTCTTCCTGACCCGCCAAATCCTCCAGCGCAGCACCGATCTCCCCAACACTCCCACTCTCATCGGCGGCGACTTCAACTCACCCGCCACCAACCTCATCCACCGCCAGCTAACCCGTGATTTCGTCGATGCCTTTGCCGCCGTCGGCACCGACTGGGGCGACACCTTCCAGCATCGCCTGCCCATCCTGCGCATCGATCGCCTCTACGCAAACTGCCAACTCACCCCCATCCGCTGCCGCGCCGTGACCACCCGCCACAGCGACCACCGCATGGTCGTCGCGGATTTTGTGATGAAATGATGTTCCAAGACACATCAGTGCAGGCGAGTAAAACTGAAAGCGGTGGGCAAGAAGAGGCGGACTCCAAAGCGAAGCCCGCTTCAAGATCGGCGCCTACCCATGGTGCTACACCGATTAGGATCTTTAATCGGATACCTTGAGTCGCAGGAACCTGCGCGGTTCGGTCGTGGAGGCGGTGTCGGTGACGGAAACCGTCGCACCAACGGATCCCGGATTGACCGCTAGATCGCTCCACGATTTCAGGTCATTCGAGCCCTCTACCGTATAAGTCAATTCGGTGCGGGCGCGCATGAAAGTGAGAGTGAGGCGGCGATTCGCGCTAATTTGGGTATTCATGGACGCGCTGGTGCTTCTGGCATTGGCATTCAGACCGAGTGCGTATTTCACGAGGTTTGGCATCCCGTCACCGCTTGGGTTGGAGTTGTCGGCGGCATTGCCCGAGTTGTTGATGACACCAAAGTTGGCGAATCTCCATTCTTGGTGGCTTGTCCAGGTGGTGATGCTAGCTGTCACCCAGCTTGAGCTGTCCCCCCCGTTGACTGAGGCAAGACGGAAATCGTAAACCGTTCCGGGGACAAGGTTAGGCACGCTAAAACTGGTCATCGCGGAATCAACTTCAGCGTCAGTCCATGGATCGCCCCCGCTCGCCTTGTAGGAAATTTGGTAGCCGGTGCAGGCCGAATTGCCCGTGGTGTCGCCAGTCCAAGTAAGGTCGACCTGTTGGCTGGTTGATTGGGAAGCGAGGAAGTTTGTCGGAGCGATTGGGACTGGGCTAATGACTAGATCCGCTCCTGTGTAGCTGATTTCATAATTGGCTCCCGCCGTCATCGTCCCCCGCAGAATCGCATAAGTGCCGGCATTTTCACCGCTGCTGCGAACTAGATCTCCGGTAATTGCATCTTCTCCGACCAATCCGGAACTTTGATAGGTCAAGGCAGGATCCCCCGATCCATAGCGCTTTGTTTTCGCATCAGCCGTGATCGTGAGGCTCTTGGGTGCAATGGCGAAGGATGCGCTGCTTGATCCCAGTGTCGAGCGGGCCGTGACAACGTAGTTTCCAGCGTCCCTCGGGGCCTCGGTGCTGGGGCCGTAGGAAGTGATGCCTGTTCCCATGTAAGTATTGGCGAATGTACATGGCACGGTCGAGGAGGCGGAGAAGACCTTGCCGCTTCCATCGTAAATCATGCTCTGCGGCGCAGTGAAATCGATGCCGTCGTCGGGAGTGAAGATGAGCAAGTGGTCGGCCTGGTATTCGCCCGCGATCAATTGGCCAGTGCGATGGTTGCGAGTAAGCCATGTGGGGTTGTGGATCGTACCCCCGTCGGCAGCCGACCATAGATCCCAGCCCGCTCCGTCGTGAACAATGTCCCCCGATTGCAAATCGTAGACCTTGCACCCATCCAACATCGACATCCGGTAGAAATAGGTGCCGTCGCAAGCCATCCCGTGTTCATCGGTGGACCAGGTGTCGTTGATGACTTGATCCTTCTCCCAAGTCAGCGTGAGGCCGTCACTCGATACCTGATAGAACCTGACCGTAAATTGCCCATTAACGGTTGGGCCCATTGTGCCGATCCTGCCGTCAGGCGTGTCGAAAAGGCTGCCATGCATCCACCAAGCACAGGAAAGCAGCGGATGGGAATCATCGACGGCAACTGGAGTATTCGACCAATCCGTCGTCGATATCCGGTAGAGCGTGTCGTCGTTCCGAGCAAAGAGATGGCCGCCGGCAAATGCCATCTGGTTATTTCTATCCGGCAGGCTCACCACCGCGTGACTCTCAAATAAGGAGCCGTCTAGGTTGTAAATCCGTATTTCCGACGAACCGGAGTTCACATAAATCCGCTCTCCGTCGCAGGCGATTCCCTGGATTATCGGGTCACCGGGCAGCGTGATGACGGACGATGTCGTCTGGCCGAGCGGATCACCACCGATTCCGAACAAGCGGCCCGGCGCGATGGTCAGAAGTTCGCTCTTGGTGCCGGTGTAATTCGCATCGTTAATCATGGCGACCACTTCATAGATGCCGGCGTTGGTCGGTGCCGTGGCCTCTCCATTGTAGCTAAGGATCACGGTCAGTCCTTCCGGAGTGGTCGCGACTGAGGCGGCCTTCGGAGTTGCATCATAGGTGGCAGTCAAGTTGCCGAGCGTCACGGTGGCGACTGCCTGGTTGACCGTCACGCTTACCAAGCCGGTGGTGGATTGGTAATTCGTCGTGTCGTCTGGCGTGAAGGTGTAAGCGTAGGATGTCGCGCCGGCGTTCGGCTCGGTGGCGGGATTGACCCAAGCGAAAGTGCCTGCCACCGACGCTATGCCGCCGTCCAGTATCGAGGCGGAGAGAGACTGGCCAAAGGTGATGGCGGATGCGCTTGGCGGACTCGTCACGGTAGGTGTGGCCTTGTTGGTGGTGACGCTTACCGTGCCGGTGGTGGAGGTGTAATTTACCGTGTCGTTCGGGGTGAAAACAAAGCTTTGTGAGGTTATGCCGGTGACGGGAGCGGTGTTGGGATTTTCCCAAGTGAAAGCACCCCCGACCGAGGCCTCGCCACCGCTGAGTGTGGACGAGCTGAGCGTTTGGCCCGATGCAATGGGCGTGGCTGTCGGACTGGTGAGGATGTTTGGCGTGGCTGGTGCGACAGTGACATCCAGCTCAGTCGTGACGGCATTGTAGTTCGTCGTGTCGTCCGGTGTGAAGGTGAGCGTTTGTCTGGTGGTGCCTGCGGAAACTGCAGCGGTCGAGGTGAAGGTGAAGGTGCCCGAAACGCTGGTGATTCCATTGACGAGGGTTGCTTCGGCGAGTGTTTGACCGTGAATGGCTCTTGTCACGGCGGGGAGGGCTACTAGCAGGGGGTTGGCCTTGTCCACCTTCACCTTCATCGAGACAGTGACCGGTTGATAGTGCTCGGTATCGGTGGGTGTGAAAACAAGGTTGTGCAGGCTCTCGCCCGCATTGGGAATGGTGCCGGGATTTTCGAAGGCAAAAGTGCCCGGCACGCTGGCTGTTCCTCCGAGGAGGGGATAGGAAGCAAGTGATTCACCGTAGGTGATTCCGGACCGATAAGGTATGGCCAAAATGTTCGGCCTGCCTTTCGTGATGGTGAAGTCGATCGTCTTCGTGGCGGCGAAATCGGGATCCGTGCCGGTGACGGTGGCGGCATAGTCGCCGGGCTCGGTCGGAGGCGTGGCGCTGGCGGCATACGTGGTGCCATCGCGGCCGGTGTAGGTTGTAGAGAACGCGAAGCCGGCAGAGTCGGCGGCGAGAAGCGGAATGGTGGCATATAGAATATACAGCGTACCATTGGCATAATATGCTTCCGAAGTACTGGATATGCCCCACGACACGACCGAACCGTCCGATTTGAGTGCGACTGTTTTGTTATTCTCAGCGCTGATCGCGACGACATCCGTGAGATTATAGGGAACGAGGTTAGCACTGAACCATTTCAAGGTAGTGTCCACGCCCCAAGCCACTACGGTGCCGTCAGCCTTGAGCGCCACGGTATGATTACCGCCAACCGCCACGGCAACGACATTCGTCAAGCCGGTTGGCACGGCCTGCCCTGTCACGTTGTTACTGTTATCGACATTCCACCCCCAACTTACGACGGTGCCATCGGATTTAAGGGCGGCGACGGTGCCGTTTTTCCCAGCGCTGATAGCGATCACACCGGACAGGCCAGCCGGAACATCGAACTGCCCGTAAGAGTTGCTTCCCCAGGCGACGACCGTGCCATTCGACTTCAGGGCGAACGATGCGTTTGAACTTGCTGCAATCGCGACCACATTCGTGAGCCCGGCGGGAATGGTGCACTGGCCGGAAGAGTTTAGGCCCCAGGCGACGACCGTGCCGTTGGACTTGAGCGCTAGCGAGTGTTCGTCGCCGCTGGTGATCGCCACCACCCCGCTCAGGCCGGCTGGCGCTGTGCCTTGCCAATAAGTGCTCCCCCATTCGACGATCGTGCCGTCTGACTTCAAGGCCCTGTAAGAAGTGTCGCCGGCGGCGACAGCAACGACACCCGTGAGCCCTGCTGGCATAGACAGTGGTGGCGTACTTGATTGATATGGATAGGCGCCTACAGTACCATCGGATTTGACGACGAGAATATAGCCGTTGCGGCACGAGAGGAGCGAGCCACGCGCCGTGCAATATCCCTTCGGCACGCCATCGTAAGCGAGGCTGGATGGCGGTATCAGAGAAATGTTGAGCGGGCTGACGATGCCGTCGGTGACGGTGAGTGGCACGAAAAATTTCACCGCCGCATAACTAACGATGTCGGTGGGAATGAATGTTACACTCTGGCTGGCGGCACCAGGGTTTGGAACCGCGAACATGGATGAAAAGACAAATGTCCCCGGCACACTGGCAGCCCCACCGCTGAGCATCGAATCCTGAAGCCGCTGGCCAAATGCGATCGGCGCGGAGGTTGGAAGGGAGAGGATCTTGGGAATGGCGGCGTTGACTCCCTGCGACCGCACGGTGACGGTTGCCGCCACGCTGGCATAGTTGGTCGAATCACTCGGTGTAAAAGTAATACTTTGTATGGTTGTACCGGCCGAAGGCACGAACGAGGGTGTGCTGAACGCGAACGTGCCGGGCAGGCTCGCCAAGCCGTCTTTCAAGGTCGAGGCTGAAAGCGCCTGGCCCTCGGTGATGATCGACGCCTGTGGCAGCGTCGTGATCGTGGGCGTTGCCTTGGCGATGGTGAAGTCGACTGTCTTGCCGTAGCTGTAATTCGCGAGTGTCGACGAAACGGTGAGCGTGTAATTTCCTGCATTTTTAGGAGCGGAGGAACTGGCGGGATACGTGGTGCCGGCTCGGCCGGCATAGCTGTAAGAGAAGCTGAAATTCCCGACGCCGCTCATTGGACTTGGTACGAAGGTGGCGGCGTCGATGGGGTAGGTGCCGCTATTGTCGGAGATGCGTCCCCAAGCCGCCACCGTGCCATCGGTTTTGATCGCGAAGGCGTGCTGTGTTCCTGCGGCGAGCGCTGCCACACCGGTGACATCTGACGGGACGACGTTGAAATAGGCATACCCCCAGCCGACCACGGTGCCATCGACCTTGAGCGCGTATGAGTTCAAGTCCCCGGCCGTGATTGCGACCACCCCGGACATGTCGGCCGGAACATTGCACTGCCCCGCAGAGTTATCGCCCCAAGCGACGACTGTGCCATCAGCCTTCAGGGCTAATGAATGTTTGCCGCCTGCGCTTGCCGCCACGGCCACGACATTGCTGAGCCCGGCGGGTACCGTGGCCTGGCCTTCGGAATTTCTGCCCCAAGCCACGACCGTACCGTCGGCCTTGAGTGCCAAGACATGGTCCTGGCCAGCGGCGATCGCTGCGACTCCGGACAGGCCGGCAGGAATGGTCAATGTCTGAGTGTTCCAAGGCATGCCAAACGAGGTCACCGTACCATCGGCACGAAGGACAGCGATAAAAGCGTTGCCGGCGGCTGCGGCAATGGCGTTGGTGACTTGGTTTAAGTTCGTAATAAAATCACTAAGAATATAGGAGCCCCAGGCAACGACCCTTCCGTTTGCCTTGACTGCTGCCGAGAAATCGGATCCCGCCGCTACCTGTAAGACATCCGTTAGCCCTGAGGGAACCGTCGTCTGCCCGGCGGTATTTTTACCCCAAGCCACGACCGTGCCGTTGGCCTTGAGGACGAGGGCATGCTCCCTACCTGCAGACAGATAAGCACTTTGCGAAACTGCGTACGGCTTTGAGGTGCCGTCATAGGTGAGATTCGGTGCCGCGCGGAGCGCGATCGGCAGCTGGGGTGAGGTGACCTGCAGTGGTACGCTCGCCGTGACGGTGGCATAGTTGGTCGTGTCGTTCGGTGTGAACACAGCTTGGAGGGCGTGGGCGCCAACGCCAAGAACTGCTCCCGTGTTGGGGGTGTAGGTAAATGCGCCGGCCGAATTAGCTGTGGCGTTCAACTGCGTTGCGGAGAGAGCGGTGTAGTAGGCGATGCTAGCGGGCGTGACCCAGGTGATTGCGGGTGTAACCTTCGCGATCGTGAAGGTCTGCGTGGCCGAGCCGGTGTAATTCGCATTGGTCACTGTCGCTGTGACCGCATAGTTACCGGCATTGGTCGGCGCGGTGGATGTCGGCCCGTAGCTCGTGCCGCTGATGCCACCGTAGCTGTAGGTGAAACCTGTTGAGATGCCTGGCACAGTGGCGGTGAATGTCTTTGCGGTGCCGCTGTAGATCAGGCTGGCGGGTGGGGTGAATGCGATGCTGGCCGGGTTGAGTGCGGCCGCATTCACAGTGACAGATGCCGAGCCGGAGGTGGTGTTGTAATTCAGGGTATCCGCCGGTGTAAAAATGACCGTGTGGCTTGTGCTGCCAACGCCTGGGGTGGTGCCCGGCGTTGCGAAAGCATATGTTCCCCGCACGCTGGCGACGCCACCAGTGAGTGCGGAGGTGGCGAGCGATTGTCCGTAAGCGATGGCTGCGGCAGTCGGATTCGTCGCGATTGTTGGCATCGCCTTGGCGATGGCGAAGTCCAGGCTCTTTGCGCCTGTGTAGTTGGGATCATTCACCGTGGCCGTGACGGTGTAGCTACCCGCATAGGTGGGCGCCGTCATACTAGGTCCGTAAGAGGTGCCCGCGCGACCCGTGTAGCTGTAGGTGAAGCCCGCGACACCTGCGGCGGTGGCGGCATGGGTCTTTGCCAGTCCGTTGAATGTGAGATCTGTCAGAGACGGGAGCGCGATATTCTCGGACGCGTTTGTTGTCTTCGTCACCGTGAGGGTGCCTGCGGCGTAGGCGACTGCCGGGTTAAAGTTGACCGAGTCGGTCGGCAGGAAAGTCACGCTGAGCGGGTGGGTGCCCACGGGCAGGATCGCTCCGATGGCTGGGGAATAGACCTTGGAGCCTGGAATGGTGCTATAGGTGCCTTGGTTCCACCAATACGAGCTGGTAGAATCGACATGATTGCTGTTGAGAGCTGTGCCGTATGGGACCGAGTTCGACAGATTCAGGTAGCTGAGTGTGGGTGTGACTTTTTGAATCGTGAAATTCTGAGTGATCGAAGCACCATTGCCGACAGCGGTGACCGTGTAGTCGCCGGCGTTTGTCGGCGCGGTGGCGGAAGCCGCGTAGGTCGTCGCCCCGCGGCCTTGATAGCTGTAGGTGTAGGCCGCATTAAAAGTGTAGCTGCGCCCGGCAAGGCCAACGGCGGGAAAATGGGCTGAAGCGGGCGGGCTGTTTTTACCGCGGCTGTTGTCGCCCCATGCAACGATCGTTCCGTCCGATTTTAGGGCGATCGAGTTTCGCCAACCGGCCGTGAGCGCGACGACCCCCACGCCGTTGGCTGATGCCGGAACCGTTGCTTCGCCCCGGTCGTTGCCTCCCCATGCGACCACGCTGCCATCAGACTTGAGTGCGAGCGCGTGGCCATCACCGGCCTCGATGGCGGTCACTCCCGAAAGCCCGGTTGGCGGAGTCCAGAAATAAGTTTCGGTGGGCTTGCTCCAGGCGACTACCGATCCATCCGATTTCAATGCCAGCCCGAAGTTGGTGCCGGCCGAAATCGCCGTCACGCCCGAGAGCCCTTGCGGCAGGTAGCTGAGTCCGCTCATCTGGTTGCCCCAGAAAAAGATCGTGCCATCGGCCTTGAGGGCAAGCGAACCGTACAAACCGGCGGCGATGGCCTTCACATTGGCCAAGCCTGCGGGCACGTTGCATTGGCCATAGGTGTTGTCCCCCCAAGCCACCACCGTGCCGTCGGTCTTGAGGGCGAGCGCATGTCTTGAATTGGCCGCGATTTTATCGACCCCCGTGAGGCCGGCGGGCATCAAGTCGCCCCAAGCCCCCCAAGACACCACCGTCTTGTCGGATTTCAAAGCGACGGAGAGCGCATCGCCCGCTTGCACGGCGACGACTCCGCTGAGCCCGTTGGGCACGCTTGTTTGGCCATAGGTGTTTTGGCCCCATGCGAGCACCGTGCCATCGGGCTTCACTGCCAGCGTGTGATCGTTACCCGTGGAAATCCCGACAAGCGCGCCGAGGGCCGTGGGGAGAAAATTCTGCCCGTAACGGAACCAACCGAAGCTCACCACCGTGCCATCGGCCTTGAGGGCGATGGTGTGATCGGAGCCTGCGTCGATGGCAACGACCTCCGCGAGACCGGCGGGAATACTCGTGAGGCCGTAGTTGTCGCGATCTCCCCAGGCGACGACCGTACCATCCGACTTCACCGCGACCGAGTGATTGGTGCCCGCCGAAATGGCCACCACGCCCTTGAGGCCTGCCGGCACTTGCGACTGGAACGAACCGTTGTTGCCCCATGCGACCACGGTGCCATCCGACTTGAGGGCGAGGCTGTGCCATTCACCCGCGGAGATGGCCACCACATCG
Source organism: uncultured Verrucomicrobiota bacterium (assembly GCA_913063525.1). Taxonomy (GTDB): domain Bacteria; phylum Verrucomicrobiota; class Verrucomicrobiia; order Verrucomicrobiales; family Akkermansiaceae; genus Luteolibacter. The sequence continues at coordinate 5,229 of CAJXYV010000053.1, read as the reverse complement.
GTGAGGTCGGCAGGTGGCGTTGCGTAGTTATAGTAACCCACTCCCCAAGCGACGACCGTGCCATCGGACTTGAGCGCCATGCTGTGGCTGGCGCCTGCCGAGATGGCCACGATGCCGGTGAGACCCGCTGGCACGGTGGTCTGGCCACCCGAGTTTGATCCCCAGGCGACGACCGTGCCATTCGACTTGAGCGCGAGGTTGTGAACTTTTCCTGCCGAAATCGCCACGACACCGCTCAAGCCGGCGGGGATGGTCGACTGACCCTGATAGTTATTTCCCCAGGCGACGACCGTGCCGTCGGACTTGAGGGCCAGCGTGTGATACCCGCCGGCCGACACCGCGATGACATTGTTGAGACCTGCTGGCACATTGGTTTGGCCGTCGTCATTGGTGCCAAAAGCCGATACCGTGCCATCCGACTTGAGGACGACGGAATGCAGGACGCCGGCCGAAACAAATGGCTCATTGCGGGGTGCGATGCCGCTTTGGAAACTTTTCGGCGATCCATCGTAAGTGAGGCTGCTCGGCGGGTAGAGCGTGGCGGAAGACGACGACTCGCGATTGGCCAGGCCGTAGAGGTTGAAACTGCCGCCCGAGGGAGTGATGGTGATCGTGGCCGATCCGCTGGAGTCCGCCAGGTACTTATAGTCGATGCGAATCCCGTTGTTGTTTCCATACGCGTTTTGATTCACGGCGACCTGCCCCATCGCGCCTTGCAAGGTGAAGTCGCGGCTCGTGGAATCCGCTCCGACGGAAAATAGCGATAAGACATAGCGCGTGCCGGGGATCAGGCCGCGCAGCGTCACCGTCTGAACGGCGCTGCTGCCATAAACGAAATCATTGGCGAGGCTACGGCTGGCATCGCTGAGATTGTTGTCATCGTTGGCCGTGAAACTTCCGAAGTTTGTCGTGGAGAGCTTGCCATCAACCGATGGGTTGCCGCCAGCGATGCCGGTGAAGGTGATTCCGCCGAGGGCAAATGAACCGGACGCTCCAAACGAGTAGGCGTGGGTGTAGCGATACCTGGGATCAAGACCACTCGTCGCGGCTGCGGTCCATGGCACAATCGTCCAGCGGGAGGCATCGATCTTCAGTTGGACCGCTGTTGCTGAGGCGAATTGGCCATCCCAGGCTTTGACCGTGAAGGCGTTTTGCAGGCCGGTGGTGCCGATCGCTGGTGTCCAGCGCAGCTTTTCGCCGGCGGCGATCAAAGTGGTCCCGGGCACGACCGCCCCCCAAGCCGAAGCACTCCACTTTTGCAATGTGCCGGAGCTGATCACCTCGACCCGAAACGAGATCGCATCACCATCGACATCCGCCTCATCGGCCGCGGCGGCGATCGAGGTGTAAGAAATTTCCATGGGCTCGCCCTCGGTCTGACCGGAAATGATATCGACCGCGGTGAGCGTCGGGGCATCGGTGATTGGTGAAACCGCCACGACCATCTGCACGGGAGTGGCGGACTCCAGCGGCCCATCATCACGCGCCACCAGTTTCAATGCGGATTGCGGCCCGTTGGCGTTCGGTGCGGGCGTCCAGTAGCCATTCAAGCTGGCGGTGATCACTTTGTTGGTGGACCCATCCCACGGGGTGGCAGTGCCCTCACTGGCGCCGATTTTCAAGCTGCCGGTCGTAATTTCCTTCACCACGAAGCCGGTGACGGGGCTGTCGATATCGACCTCGTCGCCCTTTGCCATCAGGTCTGCAAAGGTGATCGGAATCAATGAGTCCTCGTTGCCTGTCGTGACGGGACCCGAAAAACTCGTCAGCGTCGGCGCATCATTGATCGCTCCGACGGACACCTTCACCGTCTTGGTCGCCGCGGAATAAAGTGCCCCGTCATAGGCTTTCAGCGTGAAAGCATCACGCACGCCATTGATGGAGGCAGGCGGCGTCCAAACGAGGCTTTCGCCCGCAGCGATCGATGTCGTGCCGACGGTCACCGCCGTGCCATTTTTCGTCAGCGTGCCGCCGAGAAGTGACTCGATGCTGAACGAGATCGGATCGATCGCCCAGCCACTATAAATAGCGGTACTCGTATTGTTCGGATCGGTCGCGCCCACGGCAGCGGCAAGCGACTCATAGGGGATTGTCAGCGGGGTGCTCTCGATGCCCCCGGTGATGGTTGCCGCTGACGTGCTGGTAAAATCCGGGGCCTGGTTTGTAATCGTGAAGGTCACCGGCAGATTGCAGGTCCCAAAGCCATTGGAGGCGCGGATGTTCACCTGATAAACACCAGCACTGCCACTGCGTGGATAGCCGGAGATGGAGCCACCCGTGCTCATCGTCAGCCCCGTCGGCAATCCGGTGGCAGTGAATGTTTGAGGATCCGTGCCGGCCACATAGTAATAGTAGCTGAAGCTACTGCCGACGGCCACCGTGTGTGCCGTCGCTGCCGCCGGGGCGCCATAGAAATAGGGCGCTTCGATCGGCAGGTTGTGGGTGGTGCGGTCGGACCAGATGGTCGACTCCCCCTCGCGAGGGCTGACTGAAATCCGGTTGTTGCCAATCGAGAGCGGGAACGTGGCGGTGAATGTTACTCGCGTGAAGCTGCTGCTATTGCGAGTGACATTGATGTATTTACTCGCAACTTGAATGTTGTTGCGATACATGTAGACATAGCCGTTTGTCGACCAGTTGTCGTGTCCGACATAGAACTCGCCGCGCAGGTCGAATGCCATCGTCACGGTGGCGGTGCCGTTCTGGTTGTTGGTCCAGCTTGTGAGCTGGGAATGCCAAGTCTCGATGTCGTTCCAATGGATGCTCGCAATTGCTTCTATTTCATCGCCAAAGTCCCCTTGCAGGGATACATCTGCCCTCTCGTAACTGGCAGTCGGGCCGAGAAGCCCACGAGTCACCGTGCCGACTTGAAACTCGAGCCTTTGGTCGCCACCCATACCGGTGACGTTCGTACTTGCTGCAACCTTGGCATGCGTCAAAGCCGCCAACTCTTTGACGAAAGATCTCCCTTGTTCCGTTTCCGCGACCCGGCATCCGTAGAGGAGAATTTCTCCATCGGCGGAAAGGCATCGGCCCCATCCTGCAACCCGCGTCGAGCGAGCATCGAGCGTGCTCGCGTCGAGCGTGTGGCCGCCGAACCAAAGTTTCCCGTCGCTGCCGTGCGAGATCACGCGGACGACATCGATATCGGTCAGCCCATCGAGTGCCGCCGTGATCTGCTCGATCACATCGCGGTTGCCGTCAATCGGAATGACTCGCGAGCCGACAAATTCCTCCTGAGGAATGCTAGCCAGCAAAGCCGAATCCACCAGCGCCACGCTGCGAACGGTGGCCGCATCGTGGTTCGGCTCTGCCGCAATCAGCCGCTGCGCGCCGACCATTTGCAAACCCATCGCCAAAACCAGAAAACGGAAGGCGACGGCATGGATCAAGCTCGGTAGATTTGAGATGTGCACGTTCATTTGCATGGGATAACAATGCAATGGTATGAAAACCAACCAACGGCACAACTCCAAAATACCAACGCCCAACAAACTCCATGAAAAGTTGAATATCAGAAATTCTTGCTTTATTTGCCGTATAACCGCCTGCAGCTGAGTGGCGTCGTCCGACCATCGCTCTTTAGATTCGCCAGCGGTGTAGCGGACACTTGACCGACTTTTGCAGAGGGGCGAAATTATCCGCCCATGACCCGCGAGAATCTAGCCGAAGTCCTCGAAGAAATCGCCTTGCTGCTTGAGCTCAAGGGCGAAAACCCCTTCAAGATCCGCGCCTACCGCCACGGCGCACAGGCGGTGCTCAACTACGACGGCGACATCGTCGGCCTGGCTCGCGACAACCAGCTCACCGGCATCGAAGGCATCGGCGAGACGTTACGCGAAAAACTCCACGAACTCGCCAGCACCGGCAAACTCGTCTTCCACGAAAAACTCCGCGCCGAGTTCCCCGTCGGCTTGTTCGAGCTATTCGACGTCCAAGGCCTCGGCCCGAAAAAAGTCAAAGCGCTCTACGACACGCTCAACATCGCCTCGATCGCCGATCTCAAGGCCGCCTGCGATGCGGGGAAAGTCGCCGAGCTGCCCGGCTTCGGCACCAAAACCCAGACCAAAATCCTCGAAGCCATCGCCCACCGCGCGGCCTTTGCCGATTCCTTCCTGCTCGGCACCATCAGCCCGCTGGCCAACGAAATCCTCGACACCCTGCGCACCCACCCGGAAATCTCGCGCGTCGCCATCTGCGGCTCATTCCGTCGTGCCAAGGAAACCGTGCACGACCTCGATTTCCTCGTCGCCACCAAGGAGCCCGCCCTCGTCTGCGAGGATTTCACCACCCTGCCCCAAGTCGCGTCCATCATCGTCTGCGGCGAAACCAAGTCCGCCGTTCGCTTGAAAAACGGCCTCCAGTGCGACCTCCGCGCCGTCTCGAACGCCCAGTTCCCCTTCGCCCTCCAGTACTTCAGCGGCTCCAAGGAACACAACGTCGCCCTCCGTTCGCTCGCCCTCAAACAGGGACTCTCGCTCAACGAATACGGCTTCACCGCCACCGACGCCGCCCACCCCGCACCGATTCCCGAAGTCCACGAGGAAGCCGACATCTACCGCGCCCTCGGCCTCGATTTCATCCCGCCCGAACTGCGCGAAAACAACGGCGAAATCGAAGCCGCCGCCCACCACAGCCTGCCGCGCCTCGTCGAGCTGGGCCAGCTCCGCGGCACCTTTCACAACCACACCGCCGCCTCCGACGGCCGCGCCACCCTCCACGAAATGGCCGACGAAGCCATCGACCTCGGGCTCCAGTACCTCGGCATCGCCGACCACTCGAAGGCCTCGTTCCAAGCCAACGGCCTCGACGAAACGCGCCTGTTCGAGCAGCTCGAGCAAATCGCCCAGCTCAACGCCGGCTACGAAAACTTCCGCATTTTCGCCGGCTCCGAAGTCGACATCCTCAAGGACGGCAGCCTCGACTTCGACGACGCCACCCTCGCCAAACTCGACTACTGCGTCGCCTCCGTGCACGCCTCCTTCACCCTCAGCGAGGACGAGATGACGCGCCGCATCTGCCGCGCCATGGAAAACGAACACGTCACCATGCTCGGCCACCTCACCGGCCGCCTCCTGCTCAAGCGCGACTCCTACGCCGTCAACCACGCCAAAATCATCGACTGCGCCGCCGAGACCCGCACCATCATCGAGCTCAACTGCAACCCGCAGCGACTCGACATGGACTGGCGCTGGTGGAAACGCGCCCGCGACAAAGGCGTGCTCTGCT